>VENG01000005.1 GCA_009711705.1 Bacillota bacterium | reverse complement strand
TCAGTTCGTCGATGTGTCACGGGGGTATATCTGGGAGCAGACATTCCTTCTTGGGTTAACGTTCGTTGGGCTTGGAATTTGTACCGACAGCATCTACGCACTGTTAGCCGGCATGGTGGGAAATTGGCTAAAGCGACGAGGTAATTTGCAGAAGGGACAGAGGTACATTTCCGGTGGAATCTATCTGGCTCTTGGTTTGGTTTCTGCTTTTTCAGGCTCCAGAAAGCATTGAAGACGTTGCGTGGGGATATTTACTAATTCATTTTTGCATGGTAGGGGAATTCATGAATTTACATTGAAACTGCACATTATCCATATTTGTGCGATTGAAACTAAGAGAGGAACTAAAACAACCTGGAAGACCAGGTTGTAGAAACCAACAACAGTTAAAGAACAGCAATAGATAATTGCCCTGTGAGGTATGTGCATCGGGCTCCAGGCTGTCGGAGGGAAAGCGACCGACCAGGGAATTATTGTCCAGGAGCATAGTAAATCATGCTTAAGCACCCTTTACTCTGCTTGTACCCTATAGTTTAGGTCCTTGTCTTGACGTGCTCGGGAGCCGCAGCAACTTCATTTTGTGCAGGGCTCAGAATTCTATCAATCTCCCCCGTTAACTCAATAACACTATATGACTGTTTGACGGGTATGCGTAGAAGGGGAAGCCCCGCATCCTTAAAAGCCTTGTTCACAAACTCGTCCCGGTGTACCCTTTTTGCTTGTTGGTGTGAGGAGTCATCCAATTCAACGGCAATGAGCGGCATGATATGCACGGTATCGCAAATAACAAAGTCAATATGTTTTGAATTAATCCGGTTTTGATAGGATGTTCTGTTATTCACTTTTTTAGGGAGGTAAAGCAAATCGGCAATTCGGACTTTCGTAAATACTTTAAGGTTTTGCTTTTTTGCTATGGAGTTCAAAACCTCGTAGAATGACCGTTCAGCCTTGGTCAGCAGATATGTTCTTTTTTTATATGGCAGCTGTACTTCTTTTACTTCTGGTCTTTTAAGCAATTTTTCCAGGATCCCGGTGTAATACAGAATTAAAACTAGAATAACCAAGATTAGAAGTGATATGAGAATAGATGACATTTTGAATCTCCCCTCCATGTTTTTTGGGATGGTGTGGGCTAGTTCCTTTTGTGAAAATATTCTCCAAATTTTATGGTATCCCTTTTCTGAAATGTAAGCTATTTGGAGGATGTTAAGGACGGGGTTATTGACAATACCTCCAATTTATATATAGTTGGGTTTGTATTCGTCATATGAAATTTTCTCAAACGGGGTCGTGATTAAATGAACACAAAGAACGCCTGGGATGCCATTGTTATTGGGACAGGTCCTGCAGGAGCGACTGTGGCATGTGAATTAGCCAAAAGGAAAAAGAAAGTGCTGATTCTGGAAAAAGGACACCGGGACTATTCCATCCATATCCCCAGCATGCTTAAAAATAAGGAAATGCTGTATATTGGAAAGGGCAAAACCCTGGTCAGAGGAATTCGAACCGGTGGGACATCAGTTTTGTATTATGGGACAGCTTATGAGCCGCCGAAAGAATATTTTCTACAGTACGGAATTGATCTGTCCGGCGAATTTGATGAATTAAGAAGCGAATTGCCTGTTTCCCCCCTAAGGGATGAACTAATTGGGCCGTCTGCGAAAAAAATCATGCAAAGTGCAACTGGCCTTGGTTATCCCTGGAGAAAGCTGGACAAGTTCATTTACCAGGACAAGTGCGCTCCAGGGCATTTTCCTGATCAGGCGCAGTGGAATGCTACGGAATATATCACTGAGGCAATTGAAGCCGGTGCAGCAATGTTAAATGGGGCTGATGTTAAAAGGGTAATCCTTAGCGGAAAGGAAGCTGTTGGGGTTGAATATATTGATAGCGGTATCCACCAAAAAGTCTATGCCCCAAAAATAGTGCTGGCGGCGGGCGGTATCGCATCCGCGCAGATACTTAACAACAGTGGTATTAACACTCCGGAAGGTTTTTTTTGTGATCCTATCATCACTGTCCAGGGAATAATGGACGGTATTCAGGCCGGCAATGAAATTCCCATGGCAGCGGGTATGATTTGTAAGCAAGAGGGCTATATCCTTACGGATATTACTTTGCCCCGGCTGGTTTATAAACTTTTTACAGCACAAGCGCTCAGGTTCCACCGGCTTTTTGACCATGGGAAAACTGTATCAATAATGGTTAAGGTTAGAGACAGTTTGGGCGGTCGAGTTACTAAAAAAGGAAATATTCGTAAAGAATTTACCGATCAGGATAAAAGAAAAATGGAAAATGGATTGGCCAGTGCCACTAAAATACTGGAGCATGCCGGGGTCAAAAAAATTTTCCGTACTGCCTGGACTGCTGCCCACCCTGGAGGTTCAGTAAGGATTGGCGGTGCGGTTGATTCGAATTTACAGACGGAGTATGACAATTTGTATGTTTGTGATTGCTCTGTGCTTCCAAAGGAGTGGGGACTGCCTCCCACTTTTACTCTGCTGGCGCTGGCCAAGCGTTTGGCGAAACGTTTATAGTAATTCCTTGCTTTAAATAGTTTCCGAAAAAATAAGGTGGTAAAATGCTAAAACCAGGTATTTATGAGCAGGTGCTTAATAAGCTCATCTTAAATGATATAGATTCGTCTGAGTACATAGTTGAAAAAGGCCCCATTGATAGCGAAGAGGCGGCTAAAGTTTTGGCCAGTTATCTCGCTGAGGTTATTTTGCAGGGGCTTACTAATATCAAGGATAAAGGCGGTCAGATAGGGGATCAGATCGCCATCTGTAATGACTTGATAAATACAATGGTGGCAAATTCAGAGGATGCTGCCCTTGCCGGCATGACAGTGGACAGGCGCGCCCAAATGCTGCTTGCTTTTCTGGAGAGGCAAAATTCAGCTTACGCAGTAAATAAAAAAGCTGCTATTGTCCGGCCGGCAACCTCCATTGCGGCCAGCTCACTGTTTACGGGGTCAGCGTATGAACCAAGTATGCTTTCTGAGCTTAAAAAAGAAATTATAAGCTCAGACCGGATAGACATGCTGGTTTCCTTTATTAAGTGGAGCGGTCTGCGGATTATTATTGACGAACTAAAGGAATTTACAAAGCGGGGTAAGCTTCGTATTATTACAACTTCCTACATGGGGGCCACTGACGTTAAGGCCGTAGAACGCCTTAAGGGGCTGCCCAATACTGAGATAAAGATTTCTTATGAGACTAGGAACACCCGGCTGCATGCCAAGTCCTATGTTTTTCACCGCCAAAACGGTTTTAGCACAGCCTATGTGGGGTCGTCCAATCTGTCCGGCGCGGCTATATCCGCCGGGCTGGAGTGGAACGTGAAGCTAACCCAAAAAGACCAAGCTGATATTATCAAAAAGATTGAGGCCACCTTTGAGACCTATTGGAATGACAGGGAGTTCGTTTCCTACCATGAGGGAGATAGGCAGGCTCTGCAGCGTGCCATTGTGGCAGAGCGCCATACCGGTGGGGAGAATATCTCCTTTAACTTTGATATAACACCCTATCCGTTCCAAAGCGAAACATTGGATAAACTGGAAGCTGAGAGAAAGGTGCGGGGCCATTGGCGCAACCTTGTGGTGGCTGCCACAGGTACCGGCAAAACAGTGATTTCAGCCTTTGACTATAAGCGTTTTTGCGCCCAAAACCATGGCCGGGCGGCCCGCCTGTTGTTTGTGACCCACCGGGAGGAAATATTAAAGCAGAGCCTGGCCTGCTTTCGCGCTGTTCTTAAAGATCCCAATTTTGGTGAGCTGTTCGTTGGGGGATACAGTCCGGGGAGCATCGATCACCTTTTTATATCCATACAGACTTTTAACTCTCGGGAACTTGACAGCCATACCTCTCCTGATTACTACGATTACATAATTGTGGACGAATTTCACCATGCCGCAGCGTCAAGCTATAAAAAACTCCTCACACACTATAACCCCAAAATCCTTCTGGGCCTTACCGCCACCCCAGAGCGCATGGATGGTAAGAGCGTGCTTGAATACTTTGGCAACCGCATTGCAGCCGAAATCCGCCTGCCCGAGGCCATAGATCGTAAGCTTTTAAGCCCGTTCCAATACTTTGGTGTTACAGACACCGTGGATTTAGATACCCTGCGCTGGTCCAGGGGAGGCTATGACCGGGGAGACCTGAGTAAGGTTTATACCGGAAATGACGTCCGGGCCAAGCATGTGATCACCTCAGTGAACCGCTATGTAACAGACATCAATGAGGTGAAAGGGCTGGGCTTTTGTGTTTCCATTGAACACGCCGGGTATATGGCAAGTTTCTTTAATCACTTCGGCATACCGGCCATGGCTTTGTCTAACTTGTCTGGGGGAGAAGAGAGGAACAACGCCAAAGTGCTGCTGGCCAGAGGGGAAATTAAATTCATCTTTGTGGTGGACCTTTATAATGAGGGTGTGGATATCCCGGAGGTCAATACTATACTGTTTCTGCGTCCTACCGAGAGCCTGACGGTCTTTTTGCAGCAGTTGGGCCGTGGCCTGCGCCTGCATGAGGATAAGGAATGCCTTACTGTGTTGGACTTTGTCGGTCAGGCGAATAGAAGATACAACTTTGAGGACAAATTTAAGGCACTTTTGATTAATACCACCCGTGGTATACAGCGAGACCTGAGGGAGGGCTTTACCGGCTTGCCCAAGGGTTGCTTTATACAGCTGGAAAAGAAGGCGCAGGAATATATCCTAAGTAACATTCGCAGCAGCCTGGGGCGGCTATCCGGGTTTATTACCAGGCTGGCCTCCTTTAAGGAAGATACCGGTGAGACGCCTACGCTGGCCAAATTTTTGGAGTACTACCACCTGGAGGCTGGGGAGTTTTATCGTAAAACTTCCTTTAGCCGCTTGTCTGTAAAGGCAGGAATAAGGGAGGATTTTGATGAGCCCGATGAGGATGTATTGCAAAAGGCATTGGCCCGCCTGTGTGCTATTGACTCCAGGCGGTGGATTGAGTTCCTGCTAAAAGTTTTACAGTCTGAAGAAACTATAAACGAGAGTGTTTTAACTGAAGCAGAACGTAAAATGCTGCTGATGACCCATTACACGGTCTGGCAAAAGAACCTGGCTGATAGCGGCTTTAATACACTTGCTGAAAGCATAAAACGCATACGGCAAAATACCGTTATGTTTAAGGAGATAGTAGAGCTTTTGCGCTACAGCTATGACAAGATAGATTTTGTGGACCAGCCGGTGGAGTTAGGCTTTGATAGCCCCCTGGATCTGCATTGCACCTATACCCGGGACCAAATTCTAGCGGCGGTGGACTACTATAACCAGAACCGCAAGCCCGCAATGCGGGAGGGTGTCAAATACCTGCCGGGTAAGAAGCTGGATGTGTTTTTCATAACCCTGAACAAAGCGAATAAGCAATATTCGCCCTCCACCATGTATGACGATTACTCGATAAATGAATGGCTGTTCCACTGGCAGTCTCAGAGCACCACCGCTGAACATTCACCAACCGGGCAGCGGTATATAAACCACCGTAAAAATGGCAGCCGGGTGGCACTATTTGTCCGAGAGTTTAAAAATGATGCTGCCGGGGCAGCGCCGTACACCTTTCTGGGACTGGCCCATTATGTGCAGCATCAGGGGTCCAAGCCCATGAGTATTGTTTGGCGGCTGGAGCGGCCCATCCCGGCCAAGTTTTTGAAAAAGACTAATAAAATGATCGTGGGGTAAAGCGTTGAAAAGAGTAACCGCAGCTATCATAGAAAAGAACGGCAAAATTCTTGTTACCCAGCGGCCCAGGACAGATAAACTGGGTCTAAAGTGGGAGTTTCCGGGTGGAAAAATAGAGCCAGGGGAAACCCCGGAGCAGTGCCTGGTGAGGGAGATAAAAGAGGAGCTAAACCTTGATATTAAAATAACCGGGCATTTTATGAACAGTACTTACAAGTATGAAACCGGTGAGATTGAATTAATATGCTACTTTGCGGAAATTACCGCCGGGGAAATTAAGTTAAACTTTCATGAGGCGGCTAAGTGGACGGAAAAAGGGAAATTAAATGAATTTGATTTCGCCCCGGCGGATATACCTGTTGGGCAGAAGATAAGGGTCAGTGTTCACCTTTAAGTAATTCGTTTAGTTTATCTGATTTCTAAGACTCCCACTTCTATAAGTGGGAGTTCCTCTTTTTACTTGATAAGGTTCTCGGAAAAATCATAAGAAAAATTAAGAGGTTTTTATCTAATAAGGGCGTATTAGTGAATAATAGGGGAATTTATGGCATGTTATGACGGTACTTTAGATAACGAGGAGAAAAGGTATGGAAGGATTAGCAAGAATTTTTCTTCTGCTAGAAATGTTATTTGTAAATTTGATAACCTCACATCTTTGCATGAAAAGAAAGAATTCAATAAAGCAAATAATTGTTAAATTAACACTTTTCACTTTATTCATTTTCCTAGTTGCATTCTTAATAAGGTTTAAATTCCACTTGAATTATGTTGATAGAAGTGTTTTGATATTACTAGGGTTAACATACTTTTTCCCTTTGAAGCACTTATATTATGAATCTTCGGATAGAATTTTATCCATCATGTTTTTTTCATGGATTCATACAATGACTGTGACTCATTTTTCTGTACAAGTTTCTACATCATTTGGTGTCAACAATCATTTTCAGATGGCTTTATTAATTCAAACTGTGATTTATTCATTTAGCACTCCTGTTATTATTAAATTTGTCAAAAACAAGTTCTCATATGTACTAAAAAATATACCGAGTGAACTAAATAAATATCTCGTCATCCTCAGTTTATTGGAATTTGTAACCCTTTCTATAACTATTTTATATTTTATTGATAATGTGAACCCCTTTTGGAAAGTAATAACTGTAACATTTATAGCACTAATAGCTTCTATAAGCTATCATTTAATTTACATTATCGTTAAAAACTTTAAAAACATCGATTTCCTAAAGCATCTTGCCTATACAGATAATTTAACTGGTATAAAAAACAGATTAGCACTCTTTTTTGATTGTGAAGAACTCATTTCTAAAAATGAACCTTTTACTATTGTATATATGGATTTAGATAATTTTAAAAAAGTGAATGATACATATGGCCACTCTGCTGGAGATGTTTATTTAAAACACTTTACTAAAGCAACAACAGAAACGGTAGGCGATAGAGGAAGTGTCTATAGAATGTCAGGGGATGAATTTATTTGCTTATATAATGAAAATAGGATAGATTTGTTTTTAGCAACGTTTGATGAAAAACTTGTAAGCGTTTTAGGTATGGACATACCTTTCTTAGGTGTTAGTATAGGTTATGCGAAATTTCCTCAAGACGCAAATTCCATTGATGAATTGATTCAAAAAGCTGATAAAGTTATGTATAAAGTAAAAAGACAAACCAAAAAGCAGTCTAAGCCATAAACCGTTGCCAGGACATTTTGTTATTATTTCCGCAACACCCCGTAGCGCAGGGCCGGGTTCAGCCACCCTTTGAGCTTACCTAACTTGATCA
This sequence comes from Bacillota bacterium, assembly GCA_009711705.1. Taxonomy (GTDB): domain Bacteria; phylum Bacillota; class Desulfotomaculia; order Desulfotomaculales; family VENG01; genus VENG01. The sequence continues at coordinate 316,726 of VENG01000005.1, read as the reverse complement.
CCGACGCTAGTACCTCTAATTCGTTAAAGAGCAGTTCCTTAAAGATGTCTCTAATTGCGTCATTGTGCGTGCACTCTGTAAGTGACTGGGAGTGCATAGATAATGCGCCCTGCATCCCTTGGAAAACCCACCTGAAAATGTTATCATCATCCAACAACTCTATGGGGGCTGCCGGTGGCATCACATTTGGGGGTCTGTTGGGCAGGGGAACTCTGTAGTGGATAAGCTCCTTTTCCAGCATCCTTGCTTGTTTTATAATTACTTGCACACCTTTTTCTAGGAACAGCTTAAAGTCACTGTCTTTAATGAAGGTGATGAAGGTCTCCGTCATTTCAATATTGTCGTTGCGGTAGGTCAGGTGATCCCACAGGTGAAGAGCTTCTCCTGCGCACAATTCATCTTTGGCATACTCGGGGTGATTCTGGTACAGGGGCTGTTTGCCGATCCATCCTTTGGTCTTGATGTATTTGCTAAAGAGGCCAAACCGGTTAACAGCTTTCTTCGTTCCATCTTTAAAGACGGTATTTATATCATCGTTTGTGGTCGAGGTCCGAAAGGCCTTGATAAGCATGCCAATATGTTCCTGGGCAAAAATAAATAACTCGCTGGCGATGAGCCGGTCGTGGATCAGTTGAGGATTGGATATTGTATCGGTGGCTGGTGTATAGTCATCAGGACCGCGTACGCCGAACTTCCGTAGGTAGTCTTCCCAGGTCTTGACATCGCGGCGGATTTCAGTGGCATACACCTTCATCAGCGCGAGCAAGTCCTGATCATGAACCTGGTTGGTCCAGGTATCAAGGAGTTGGAGAAAGTCGTACTTTGCTTTCACCATGTGCCACAGGTAGTGTACTTCCGCTAATCCGATATCGTAATGTTTGTTCTTGCTCTTCTTTTTGCCCAGCAGCGGGAGAATCAACGCAAGTTCCCCTTTCACTTCTCTTTCTATTAGTTTTTTACCTACCGGCTTATCTTTATTCTAAATCCCTTTTCTTTGCACTCAACTGATCATTTTCACATAATAATCCACTCTACTTATTAATTAACTGTTATTTGGAAATAATATTAGTATAAAACAATAGGAGTGGTTTTTATTATGACGCTTAATGACTATTTTTTAAAGGCAAGTAGCCGCCTTCCCGAGGAAGTTGAAAGAGTTCTAAAGGTATTACAGCAAGAGGGGGAAATGAATAAGGAATCATTATCCTTGTCTGCAGGAGTAAAAAGGGCTGTGTTGGATCACTTAGTAATGCAACTTTACGCCCTGGGATTTATTCAAGTAAAGTCGGAAGGTAAAAGTAGAATGTGCGGCTTGACCCCGTTGGGTCAAGATTATTTGGAATTAATTTATAAAGCCGGATAAAAGCCACCACTTTTGTGGTGGCTTTTCCCATATTGTAAAAGCAAAATCCTTTCGTTATATTACTTTAAGAAAACCTATTTATATTTGCCCCGGGCTACATACTGTGTATGCAGCAGTTCATGGGACCTGTGTCCCAGGGGCTCTTCGAGAAACTCTTTATATATCTGCTGTATGGCGGGATTTTCATGGGATTTTCTTAGAACCATTTTTTCGTCGGCTGTATATATTCCGCCGATCCTTTTTTCTCTGATCCCCAGATCGGTGGGTATGGGTTGACCGCCTCCGCCGATACAGCCTCCGGGACAGCACATTATTTCAACAAAATGATAATTGGCTTCTCCCGCTTCAATAGCATCCAAAAGCTTTCTCGCGTTTCCTAACCCGTGTGCCACAGCTACATTTACATTAAGGCTGCCCACTTGTACGGAAGCTTCTTTTACTCCTTCCATACCCCTTACCGTTTTAAAATCCACTGATGGGAGAGTATCACCTGTGATTAACTCATACGCAGTACGCAGGGCCGCCTCCATTACGCCTCCTGTGGCGCCGAATATTACTGCTGCCCCTGTGGAGATTCCCATGGGGTCATCATATTCTTCTTCCGGACAGGAAGAAAGATCAATCCCTGCCAGCTTGAGCATACGGCCCAGTTCCCTGGTGGTCAGAACAACATCCACGTCTTGGTATCCGCTACTGTTCATTTCAGGCCGCTGTGATTCAAATTTCTTGGCGGTGCAAGGCATGATCGATACAGAAAATACATTGGCCGGATCCACACCTGATTTACCGGTATAGTAAGTTTTAGCCAGTGCGCCGAACATTTGCTGTGGTGACTTGCAGGTGGATAAGTGCGGCAATAAATCTGGATAAAAGTGTTCTATAAATTTAATCCAGCCGGGGCTGCAGGAGGTAATCAGCGGCAGCTTACCGCCACTCTTTATCCTTTCGATTAATTCACTTCCTTCTTCCATAATGGTTAAATCAGCCGTGAAGTCGGTGTCAAAGACCTTATTGAACCCTAGCTGTTTTAACGCACCTACCATTTGCGTGGTAACTACGCTGCCCGGCTCCATGCCAAATATCTCTCCCAGGGCGACACGTACTGCAGGTGCAGTCTGTACTACCACGTGTATATTAGGATCAGCGAGGGCATCCCATACTCTCGCTGTATCATCCTTTTCGTAAATAGCCCCTGTAGGGCAAACCAGTGAGCACTGCCCGCAGTTTACACATTCTGTATCTGCCAGTCCGGCTTCAAAGGCAGGGGAAACCACAGCATCAAATCCACGATTCTGTGGAGCTATTGCCTTTACAGATTGAATATGCTCACAAACGCTTACACAGCGCCGGCAAAGGATGCATTTCTGCGGGTCACGGATAATGGAGGGAGATGAATTGTCGGCTGTATGCTTTGTCCTTTCACCCTCAAATCGCACGTCCCGAATCCCTAATTCTTCGGCCAGCGTTTGTAATTCACAATTAAGATTTCTAATACAGGTGGGGCACTCCATGGGGTGGTCCGAGAGAATTAATTCCACTGCCAGTCTGCGTGCATTGCGAACACGATTTGTATTGGTTAAAACCTCCATTCCCTCAGCTGCAGGGGCAACACATGATGCCACCAGGGAACGAGCCCCTTTCACTTCCACAACACAAACCCGGCATACCCCAACTACATTTATATCCTTAAGGTAACACAGGCTGGGGATTCCCGTGCCAGCCTCCCTTGCTGCCTCCAGGATGGATGTGCCCTGTTCAACCTCCACCTTTTTATTATCTATAGTTAAAGAAATCATTGGCATTTTATCCCTCCTTTCAAGTTACCTTACATCACAGCGTAAACAGCGGCATGCTTCTGCTACTGCCGTTTCCTCAGCATAGCCTGTTTCTACTTCTTCAAAACCGATAATCCTCTGCTCAACAGGTAACAGCGGTGCTTCTATCCTGGCCTTCTTTTCTTCCATTAGCGGGCCGGAGAGTTTCCTTTCCACTGTTTGTTCAAGTGTAACTTTTCCGTTGCCTCCCAGGTACTTGTCAATGGAAGCCGCTGCTTTTTTACCGGCAGCTATGGCTTCAACAAGTGTGTTGGACCCGCTTACACAATCTCCACCGGCATAAATGCCAGGTATATTTGTGGCAAATGTATCTTGCATCGCTTTTACATTTCCGGTTTTTCCAATCCCCAATCCCATTTCTGCAGGGATAAATGAGAGATCAACTGACCGGCCAATTGCTTTAATAACTAAATCAGCATCTACACTAAATAGTGAACCTTCCTCCGGTTCCGGTTTCCTTCTACCACTTTTGTCAAAATTACCGGGACGCATTTTATTACAAAGTACACTGGAGACCCGGGAGTTATCACTAACAAATTCCACTGGAGACGCCAGCTCTAAAAATTTAATACCTTCATTTTGCGCCTCACGAACTTCTTCCGGAAGTGCCGGCATATCCTGTTTGCGGCGCCGGTATACAATCTTGACCTCTGAAGCGCCCATTCTCAAAGCAGATCTGGCTGCATCAATGGCAACATTTCCACCACCAATAATAGCTACAACCTTAACAGATAAGTCAGCAGGTGTATCCAGGTTAACATCCTTGAGGAAATTAACTCCTGAAACCACTCCGTCCAAGTCTTCCCCCGGAATTCCTAACTGTCGTTCTTTATGAACGCCTACGGCAATAAATATGGCTTTAAATCCCTGCTCTTTGAGATCACTAACCGTAATGTCCCGCCCGATGGCGGTGTTTAATATTATTTCCACACCCATTTCTTTAATGGTGTTTATCTCCGCCTGTAGCATTTTTTTCGGCAGGCGATATTCCGGTATGCCTGCTGCCATCATTCCACCTTCAGTGGGTAAAGCTTCAAAAACAGTGACTTGATACCCTTGGCGTCTTAAATAATAAGCTGCAGTAAGCCCTGCCGGGCCGGAACCGATTATGGCAACTTTCTCTTCCTTATGCTCCTCAACAGCCGGGATTTCCAAACCTCCGTGTGCCAATACATAATCAGCTGCAAAACGTTTTAAATCCCTTATGGCTACCGGCTCATCCAACTTACCTCTGTTGCAGCTGCTTTCACACGGGTGGTTGCAGGTTCTGCCGCAAATAACAGGGAAGGGGTTTTCCTCAATTATGGTGCGGTAGGCCTCGGTAAATTTTCCCTGCCTGATTAAATCAATGTAGATGGGTACATCAACATTGGCGGGACATGTATTCTGGCAGGGGGAATTAAACAGTGACGCGCATACTGATGCCGGACAGTATTTCTCTTTTATATGCTTTTCGTATTCATCGCGGTAATAGCGTATGGTGTTTAAAACCGGGTTAGGTGCGGTCTGGCCAAGCCCGCACAGTGATGCGTCTTTGATTCCCTCCCCTAATTCAAGCAGTAAATCAATGTCCCCTTCACGACCCTGTCCCTTGGTAATACGATCCAATATTTCAAACATACGCTTGGTTCCAACGCGGCACATGGAACACTGGCCGCAGGATTCCTCTTGCACAAACTCTATAAAGAATTTGGCTAGATCCACCATACAGGTGTCTTCATCCATGACCACAAGTCCACCGGAACCCATGATGGTACCCAGGGCAGTTAATGATTCATAATCCATGGGGGTATTTAAATGCTGGGTGGGTATGCATCCGCCACTGGGCCCACCCGTTTGAGCTGCTTTAAACTTTTTACCGCCCGGTATTCCACCGCCAATGTCAAAGATAATATCTCCCAGTGAAGTACCCATAGGAACCTCTACCAAGCCATTATTGTTGATCTTGCCGGCCAATGCGAATACCTTGCTTCCTTTACTTTTTTCAGTACCTATACCGGCAAACCAGTCAGCTCCGTTGCGAATAACTGTTGCTATATTGGCTAGAGTTTCCACGTTATTGATAATCGTTGGCTTGCCCCAGAGACCGGCGTTAGCAGGGAATGGAGGTTTGGGCCTGGGTTCTCCGCGGCGGCCCTCAATTGAAGCAATTAAGGCCGTTTCCTCACCGCAAACAAAGGCACCTGCGCCTAACCGAATATCAATGTCAAAGGAAAAATCTGTATCAAAAATGTTTGTACCAAGGAAACCTGATTCCCTGGCCTGTTCGATGGCTAGTTCCAGTCTTTGTACTGCACTTGGATATTCTGCCCGAATATAAATGTATCCTTGATTAGCCCCAATGGCATAACCTGCAATGGCCATCCCTTCCAGTACGCTGTGCGGATCCCCCTCAAGAACGCTGCGGTCCATGAATGCACCCGGGTCGCCCTCGTCAGCGTTGCATATAATATATTTCTCCCCGCCGGCGGCCTTAGCAGCAAATTCCCATTTCATGCCGGTTAAGAAACCGGCACCGCCGCGCCCTCGCAGGCCCGATGTTTTAATCTCGTCAATTACTTCAGGTGCGGACATATCATTGACTACTTTACAAAGGGCGGCGTAACCATCCTGTGCAACATAGTCGTCTAGTCGCTCAGGGTTAATAAACCCGCAATTACGGAGGACAATCCGGTTTTGATATTTGAAGAAATCAATATCCTCATATCTGCTTACGGGAGTTTGACTACCCGGGTTGCGGTAAAGCAGGTTTTCTACAATGCGCCCGTGTCCAAAGTGTTCCTTTACCAATCTTGGTACTTCTTCAGGTAAAATCTGAGAGTAATACACCCGCTCCGGATAAACCATCATATTGGGACCAATACGGCATAAACCGAAGCATCCGGTTTGAGAAACCGATACCTTTTCCTCCAGGCCGGCTTTCTTGATTTCATCAACCAGACAGTTATAAAGATCTTCTCCCTTGGACACTTTACAGTTGGTGTCAGAGCATACCATGACTTGCTTTGTGCCGCTTTCCCGTGGTTGAAGCTTCTTTTCAGCCTCTAACTTCCATTCATGCAACTCTGCCGGCGTTTTAATTTTTTTCATTCACTGCCACCCCCTTAAGTTTCACGTTGATCCTTTTGCAGAGTATCAGTTGCACTTTCTTGGACTTCTTCAGCTGCATATTTGTCTAGTATTTCAGGAATGCTTTCCTGCTTTACCAGTGCGTAAACGTCTTTATTTACGGTCATCACAGGAGAAAGCCCGCAAGCTCCCAGGCAGCGTACAACCTCAATGCTGAATTGCCCGTCATCAGTAGAATCTCCGGGCCCTACTCCCAACGTCTTGCTAAAACGCTCCAGTACTCCTGATGCTCCCCGGACATAGCAAGAAGTACCTTTGCAAACTGATATTTTGTATTTCCCCTGGGGTTTTAATGAAAAGAAATTATAAAAGGTAACGACACCATACACATCGGCCAGTGGAATTTCTAATTCTTCGGCGATCCGAATTTGCACTTCACGGGGTATATATCCGAATAATTCCTGGGCTTTGTGTAAAACAGTAATTAATGCACTGCGCTTCCCACTATTCTTTTCCAGGGTTTGATTGAATTCTGCCCAAAGATGCTCGCACTTACAATCATTTTCTTTCATTTCTTAGCCCTCCTTTCTTTGTTGCCGTCATTAAACGTTTTTATACCCCATAGGGTAAAAGTTTTTCACCGGCCATTCCAATCGGTAATTGACCTCCCTTCTAGGTTTGTCGTAAATATAGTGTAATATTTTAAATATTCTAAATATTTTTGCAAGAAAAATACCAGCCCAAAGGCTGGTCCTGACAGCTCATTTGATCCAGTTTTTAGACACAAAGAATACCAATTTATTGTATACCCCTATATCCCGGCCATTCCAAACTTTGGACACGTCTAAATCTTGGATGCGTAAACCGGAATATGAATTAATTGATTTCATATTCCTTTAACTTCAGGTAAAAGGTTGCCCTGGGCACACCAAGTATTTTGGCCGCGTCAACCTTGTTGTTTTCAGTCTTTTTCAGGGCTTTTAAAATAAGTTCTTTTTCCAAATCCCGTACCGCCACCTTTAGCGGAGTTAGCCGGGTTCCCTCTCGTTTGACGTTTAATTTCCGGATGTGCTCAGGAAGGTGCTGCACCTGAATGACCTTTCCGTCGGCTAGATAAACCGCCCGTGCAATGACGTTTTTAAGCTCCCTGATATTGCCGGGCCAATCGTAGGCCAAAAGAAGAGAGAAGGTCGGCTTGGAAATGATTTTTGGATACCTCTTGCAATCTGCAGCTAATTCTTGCAGGAAGTGGTCTGCCAGGAGGGGAATATCCTCGCTCCTGTGGCGTAATGTGGGAACGGTAACGGATATAACATTAAGCCGATAAAACAAGTCGCTTCTGAACAGTCCTTGCTGGGTAAGCTTTTTTATGTCTTTATTGGTGGCCACCATTATCCTTGCGTCCAGTTTGATGGTCTTGGTACCACCCACCCGTTCGAACTCCCTTTCTTGAATTACGCGCAGGAGCTTTGCCTGCATAAAAAGGGGCATTTCGGCAATTTCATCCAGCAGGAGGGAGCCTCCCCGCGCCTGCTCAAATTTACCCGGCTTACCGCCCTTGCGGGCACCGGTGAAAGCCCCTTCTTCGTAGCCGAAAAGTTCGGACTCCAGCAGTTGTTCCGGCAGGGCAGCGCAGTTGATAGCGATAAAGGGGTCATGGCAACGCCGGCTTAGCAAGTGAACGGTACGGGCAAAGACCTCTTTGCCTACCCCACTTTCCCCCAGGATTAAAAGCGAAGCGTCGTTTCGACCGACCTTGATGGCCATTTGCCTCAAATCACAGATACAGGGGCTGTCACCCACAATAAGATCCTCAATGTCGCCATTTTTCCAATGCTTCTTATAGTATTCTAACTCACCGCGGGATTGTTCCAGCAAATAAGGTAGGCACATTTCCACCTCGGCCAGTCCCTGGCAGACAGCGACAGCCTTATCGCGGCATGAATTGTAACCACAGGCGCCGCAATTTAATTCATCCTCAGGTTGGTGCTTATCTGTATATGTTAAAATCTGGGCTATTTCCTGTTCGCTTGGTGATAGCAAGGGTTGATACTTACTTGAGAAGGAACGATCCAAATTGAGTTTGGGTATGCGGCCAAGTCTTTCTTTTTGCCTGGTGCGGGAGTGCCGGTAAACCTGATACTGCCGGCTGAAAATGTCCAATTCGGTGGCGATCTCAGGCCCGTCAATACATCCTTTACAAAACAGCATATCTATAAAACGGGGCTTGATGGCCCCTTCCTGCAGCTTTTGCAGAAACTGAACACAGTCTTCTTTCCCTTCAACCACAGCCACCTCGTCGTCCTTGTAGATTTTCCCCTGGGGGTCGATATTTTTGATTAAACCCCTGTTAAGTGGAAATATGGAAGGCAAATAACTCTTTCCCTCCAAGGGGGTACAATTATCCATTTTTTCTAGACATCCCTTGCTTAGGCAGAGTTCTTTTAACTCCTTAAACGTTATGACAGCGTCCAAAATACCCTCGGGGGAATTAAGAAACTCCTCCTTTTTGGCTATGCAGGGGCCGATAAAGACTAGCCTGCTGTCTTTATTCCGATGGCGGAGCAGTTTTGCCGTAGCCATCAGGGCAGAATCAACGGGGATCAGGTATTGGATTAGGTCCGGAAAATGTTTTTCGATCAAATTTACCACTGCCGCACAGTGCGATCCGATGGCCGGCTCATTCCTTCCCTGAAGGTATTCCCTGTACTTGGGCATTACCAGTTCTATTCCGATAGTTAGCTCATGAACTTCATGGAAGCCTACCTCCATGAGAAGGTCAAAAAAATCCTTGGGTTCAAGTGGGTAGATGAATGCCGGGAAGGAGGGTGCCAGGAGAGCTATGGTTTTGGTTTTAGCTTCCCGCAAATATTCCTGGACCTGAGGAACAAAGGAAAGAACACTTTTAGCGTTTTGCGAGCATGCCTTAATACAGTTGCCGCAGTTTATGCATCGCTCCGGCACGACCCTTGACTGTCCGACTTCCACTTTAATCGCTTTAACCGGGCACTCACGGAGACAAGAGTAACAGGCCTTACATTTATCTTCCAGGGTGGAAACAACAGACACTTTATCCTTCCTTTCCCAGTTTGTCACTATGTTAACCTGAACATAAAAAAAAGGTAAGAGGTTCAAGCCCAATAGCCTAATTTAAAGCGTGAACGGTGAACTACAATTGTTTTTTAAATTTCTGCATGCTCTTTTCTTTGACTTGACGAGGCATTGGGCATTAATCATCCACCTTGTGAGAAACTTCTTCCTGAAATGTGAGCTATGTCATATCCTGAAAGCGCCATATCAAATAATATAACCCCAAGAACAAATGAATGTTTGAGACTAATTAAAAGGGGAGTGACAGTTTATGGAAAAACTGGTATTGCGGGTAGAGGGGTTGTCTTGCCCTGTTTGTACAGAAAAAATTGGAGACATATTGAACAAGATGAAAGGTATAGAAAAAGCAGATGTGTTTTTTAATACCGGGAAAGCAAAGATTACTTACATGGAAGAAGAAATTTCTCCTGAAGAAATTACCGAGGCCATAAAAAAGCTGGGGTATAAGGTAAAACAGTTATAAAAGGCAGGTGATCTACATGTTAAACAACAAGACCTTCGTACTGCTAACAAGTGGGTCTATTGCAGTTGCCGGATGGATACTGGGCAAATATGAATTTACCATGGCCAACCAGGTATTGATGGTAACTGCTGCTGCCATAGCCGGATACCCCATTGCGAAGAATGCATTGACGTCTTTAAGATTTAAGGTAGTGGGCATTGAGGCACTGGTGACAATAGCTGCCGTGGGGGCTATATTAATTGGGGAATACTGGGAAGCGGCAGCCGTTACCATTCTCTTTGCCCTGGGGTCTTTTTTAGAAGCCAAAACTATGGATAAAACCAGGAATGCTATACAAAGCCTGGTGGAGCTTGCACCTTTGAAGGCGGTAATAAAAAGTGAATCCGGTGAGCGGGAAGTCCCGGCGGAAGAAGTCAATTCCGGCGACATAGTGGCGGTTAAACCGGGCGGTAAAATACCCGTGGACGGCAGCATTATCAAGGGCAGGGGTACCATCAATGAATCTCATGTGACCGGTGAGCCTATGCCGGTGGAAAAAGGGCCGGGAGAAAAAGTATACAGCGGTACTATAAATGATGCCGGCTACCTGGAAATAAGGACAGAAAAAGCAGGGGACGATACTACTTTTGCTAAGATACTTAACCTGGTGGAAGAGGCTCAGGAAAGCAAGTCTCCTACCGAGCGGTTTTTGACCAAGTTTTCCAGATATTATACACCGGGTATAATTATTCTTTCCCTTTTAACTTACCTTTTTACGCGGGACACTAAAATGGCCCTCACCCTGCTGGTGATAGCCTGTCCCGGTGCACTGGTTATTGCCACGCCGGTATCCATTGTCTCCGCCATTGGTAATGGGGCAAGAAAGGGTGCTCTGGTAAAAGGCGGTGAGCACCTGGAAAAAGCAGGTAAGATAAATATCGTTGCTTTTGATAAAACCGGTACTTTAACTTACGGCAGGCCTGCGGTGAAAAAGGTTAAGGCTTTTCAGGGAACCGAAACCAATGTAATCGAGATGGCAGCAAGCGTAGAAACTAATTCCGAACACCACCTGGCCAGGGCGATAACCGATGCGGCGGGTAGTCAAGCGCAGACCGCGGATGATTTTATTGTATTCCCCGGTAAGGGTGCAAGCGGAATAGTGACCGGCAGTAAAGTGCTTGTCGGCAACAGGGGCATGATGCACGAAGAAAGAATAACCATTCCGGCAGAAGTGGAAGAATATCTGCAGGGCCAGGAAGAGAAAGGATATACCGGCATACTCGTGGCTCAAAATAAAAGTATTGTCGGTGTAATATCCATAGCGGACCAGGTTAGAGAGAGTGCTCCAGCTGTAATTAACCAGCTAAAAAATATGGGCATAGATAAAGTAGTGATGCTAACGGGTGACAACCAGCGTACTGCATCTTCCATTGCTAAAGAATTGGGTATAGATGAGTTTAAAGCCGGGCTGTTGCCCGAAGAGAAAGTGGAAGCCATAAATGGATATATTGAGCAGGGAAATACAGTGGCTATGGTGGGAGACGGTATTAATGATGCTCCTGCCTTGGCAACCGCAAACATAGGCGTGGCTATGGGAGCGGCAGGAACAGACGTAGCTATAGAGGTTGCAGACATTGTGCTAATGGGTGATAAGCTGAGCATGGTGCCCTATGTCATTGGACTAAGCAAGTCAGCTTTGCGAAATATAAAACAAAACATTACTTTCGCTGTTTTGGTGGTAGCAGCATTACTGGCTGGAGTTTTAAGCAAATATGTTTTCCTGGCTTCCGGTATGTTGGCACACGAAGCAAGTGTAATGATCGTAATATTAAATTCCATGAGGCTTTTGATTTACAAAGGGGAGCAGAAAGAAAGGGTAGGAGGTGCTGCTTATTAATATTAAGATACTGGGTGTGGAAGGATGTCCAAACTGTACCGCCATGGTACAGACTACCATAAATATATGGTCAGAATTGCAGATTGCTGCCGGGGTAGAAAAGGTTACCGACAAAAAGATGGTTGAATCTTTCGGCCCTGGCGCAATCCCCGGTTTTGTAATTAACGGAAAGCTAAAGGCCGGCGGAAAGCTTCCTACCAGTACAATGAAGGGATTACCATTCCGTTCCCGCAAAGGGATATTCACTTATCCCATTTTTCGGAGGATTACCCCGCCACAATAGGCAGGGAAAAATAAAAGCTGCTACCTCCGCCGTGTATGCTTTCCGCCCATATCTCGCCATTGTGGGTTTCTATGGTGTATTTACTGATGGCAAGCCCCAGTCCCGTTCCGCCGAAATTGCGGGAGCGGGATTTTTCCCCCCGGTGGAATCGTTCGAATATATGCGGCAGGTCTTCTTCGCGAATTCCGGGGCCGTTATCACGAATTGTTACAACCAATTTACCGCCCCGCATATTTGCTCCTGCTGCTATGATGACGTTTTCGCCTGCGTGTCGCCTGGCATTTTGCACAAGATTATCGACTACCTGTTCAATTTTATGTTTGTCGACCTTCACCAGTAATGACGGCAGTGGTCTTTCAACAACAAACCTTTCACCCAGTTCCAATTTATAACCGGAAAATATGCTTTCCAGTAGTTCCTGGCTGTCTTCATTTCTTAAATTGATGTCAATATTACCCAGATCCAGCTGGGCAAATTGGAAAAGGTCTTCAATAAGCCTGTCCAGTTTTTCTGTTTTTTCCTTAATTACAGCCAGGTAACGTTCAATCATTTTTTGATCCTTGGCAACACCGTCCTGGAGTCCTTCTACATACCCCTTGATCGAGGCAATTGGTGTGCGCAGGTCATGAGATATGCCGGCCACCATTTCTTTTCTGGATATCTCGATGGCGTGTTGCTGTTGCAGGGATTCTTTCAGCTTTATCCTCATTTGCTCAAAGGTGCGGCTGAACCGGCCCAGTTCGTCAGTAGCCCGGTATTTTATTTGATGATCAAGATTTCCCGAGGCAATATTCTCAGCGGCTTCATTTAAAGTCTGTAAAGGCCTTAAAACCGACCTGGAAATATAAACAGTGAATATTACCACCAAGATAATCATGGTTATAATCCCCACAACCAGGCTATAAAACATGGAAGAATAAATACGAGCCACAAAACCTGTAAGGGTGGGATTATGGGAAGTTAATACTGCGTTGGCTACTACCTCGTTTTGGATAACAATTGGTATTGTGGTCTTGCTGGCTTGTTCGCCGATTTTGTCCCAGATTGCCGGGGATTCCTCTCGGTGACCTGCGTCATAGAGAGTAGAATCAAAGAAAGTCTCACCTGAAAGGCCTATTATTTGAAGTTCTAATTCATGTTTTTCCAATGACGGCTTTATATGCTTGTAAAAGGCGGCCGGGTCGTCAAGATATTCGTAGTCGTTGATTGTTTCCTGGACAACAATCTGGTTCACCTGCTGAATTTTTTCCACTTGTTCGTTACCGGTGTTTTGCTCCCATCGGGACATACCGTAAAACAGGCTTCCGGCAATTACCGCTACCGGCAAAACAATGATTAATACAAATGAAGTTATTAGTTTAGTTCTAATTCCCGGCGTCATCACTGCCTCCATCAAATTTATATCCAACACCCCAGACAGTTTTTATGTAATGGGGGCGGGCGGGTACCGGCTCAATTTTTTCCCGAATCTTTCTTATATGCACGGTAACGGTATTAATATCTCCAAACTCGTGATATCCCCAGATACGGTCAAAGATTTGTTCCCGGGTAAAAACCTGCTGCGGGTGAGTGGCCAGGAGATTTAAAATTTCAAATTCCTTGGCCGATAAATCCACCTTTTTACCGTCCATATGCACGTTATATGCCTTGGGGTTAATTTCCAGACTACCGTACTTTATAACACCCTTCCCGGCAGTAGGTGTTGAAAATAGGGTATAACGCCGAAGCTGAGCCTTTACCCTGGCGACCAGTTCTCCCGGGCTAAAGGGCTTGGTTACGTAATCGTCGGCCCCCAGGCCAAGGCTAAGTATTTTATCCACTTCACTTTTTTTAGCACTTAGCATGAGAATAGGAATATTGGAGTCATTCCTGATTATTCGGCAGACCTCAGTACCCTCAACTTCGGGCAGCATAATATCAAGAATTACCAGGTCAGGTTTGTGCCGCCTGTAATCCCGCAAACCCATTTCCCCGTCCAGGGAAATCACCACTTCATAACCTTCCTGTTCCAGGTAATCCCTAATTAATTCGGCAATCTCTCTCTCGTCCTCGATAATTAAAATTTTACTCATTAATCCACCCGGCTTTGCTTTTTAAATATAATTATAAAGCAGGCGGGTATATAAAAGAAAGGTGCTACTTTAAAAGGGATTTTATATGTTGTGATTAAGTCTAATAAACAATATCTTTTTTCCTAAATAACCTGATACCCAGGACGAACGGGAAAATACCATAAATACCTAGCACCAGGATACTGTTCGTTATTTGTGTGAAATCTTGGGTCAAGAAAGTATATTTAAATAAGGCAAAATAATGGTTAATTAAGAATGGGCGTAAGCCTTCTGCTATTTCTCCCAAAAAACTGAGCATAATAACCAGGCCAATGGATATGCCCACCAGAGCCCCGCTTCCTTTGAAATGTAGCGCCAGCAGGAAAATCAACATACCAAAAGCCAGCAGGGGAATTACGGAAACCAAATAAGAGCCCAGGGTGATCAACAGACCGTCGAAAGTGGTAAAAGTATAATCTATTTCGGCCACCACATCCTGGTAGACAAACTGTTCCCCCCAGCCAAAGGTAAGCGATCCGAAAACATAACCGGCCAGCATGGAGAATAATAGTACCAAAATAACAATTACAACCAGTGCCAACACTTTTGCCGCCAGTAATTTGTCCCGTGAAATCGGGTGGATGAGGGAAAGTGCCAGTGTACCGTTCACATATTCCTCGGTCACCATATCGGCGATTAACACGCTGATGAAAATTGGCATTAACACGTTTAGATATGTCGATAGCATATACAAAGGGGTAGCCTGCCCGGTAATAGGAACATCTCCAATGGAACCGGTTAGCTTCTCTAGCAGGGGCAGAAGGTTAACAGCCATTATAATAATCATCCCCACGTAGAGCTTTTTATTGGCAAGCATTTTAATTAATTCATTTTTAATCAAGTTACGCAACTTGATGCCCCCCTTCGGTTAACTCTATAAAGAACTGTTCGAGGGATTGGTTTTGGGGCATCAGGTAATCCACTTGAACACCGCCCGAAACCAGCAGTTGGTTCAATGCGGCGGACCGATCTTTTTCCAGTTCTATTTCCAGGCCACCGGGGCTTGGCTTTACTGACCGGATGTACTCAATACCCTTTAGTATTTCCAGGGCCTTGGCCGTATCCGTAGTACGCACTTTTACCATTTCGTTGTCTTGACCCAACAACTCTTTGACTGATCCCCTTGCAATTAATTGACCCTTGTTGAGGATGGCCACCTTGCTACACACCTGTTCCACTTCGTGCAAAAGGTGGGTGGAAATGAAGAATGTTATATCCTGTTCCAGTGCCAACCGGCTGATCATCTCCCGGATTTCCCTAATGCCCTGGGGATCCAGTCCGTTTGTTGGTTCATCCAAAAAAACAATATCGGGGCGGTTTAGAAGCGCCCGGGCGATACCCAAACGTTGTTTCATCCCAAGGGAATATGTTCCCACCCTGTCACGGGCCCTGCTGGATAGACTCACCATATCCAGAACTTCGTCGATCCTGGATGTCTGGACTGTGGGGTGTAAATTAGCAATCAACGATAGGTTCTGGTAACCGGTAAGGTAAGGATAAAATTTGGGGGTTTCTACCATGGCACCCACCTGGCTGATGGCGTTCAAAAAATCCTTTTCCATGTCATGCTCGTTAATTTTTATGGTGCCACTGTCAGGGTAAACTAGGCCCAGCATCATACGGATGGTTGTAGTTTTACCTGCTCCATTGGGTCCCAGGAATCCGAAAACGTCACCGGCTTGCACATTAAAGCTAATTCCATCAACGACTGTGGTTTGACCAAAAGATTTGTGCAGGTTATTGATCTCAATAACATTTTTGCTCTTCATTTGAATCCCCTCTTAAAATGTATTTAAAGCTATTATGGCTATTAAAGCTTAAACCCCGCTTATGAAAATATTAAAAAAGTATTAAGAGATGAAGAGTAAAGAGTTATATAAAAAACAAGGAGAAAAACAGAAATTGTAGAAATATGTAAAAAAACTTGCCTTGCAACCGATGCGATAATAATAAATACCGGCAGGGAACTTAAGTTGAAAAGGAATGTGATCTTGCCCCTCGCGGACAGACTGAGTATCTACGGGTGCATTAGGATAACGTGGGACCGTTAAAGGAGATGAAAATGTATAAAAGCCAGGAAGTAAATGACGGGCATAATTCATTACTAGGGTTGTTGTTTCAAGTTGCCATTAGTTTTATTCCAATGTATATACTTTATGCGTCATTACCTCCACTGTTACCTTTTTATAGGTCGGCAGGAATATTCATATCAATTATAATTTTTTTGACTTCAATTCTAGCCTACTTTTATGCTAACAAAGAATCTATGGGTATTGTTAAAATAATAGCCATTTATAATTTTACGGTAATAGTAGTTGTCTTTCTCGTTTATCATGTAAGTAGTTTTCTTGTTTTGACTAGCGCCTATGAAGTAGAGATATTATTAAGGCAGAATATGTCTACAGCAAAGTTTATGTTTTTTGCCATTTGTTTTATCCAGCCTATTTTTTTGCCCGTGCCCGAAGCTGTAACTATTGTTGCAGGCAGTTCAGTTTTTGGCGCGTTAAATGCCTTCATCTTAGGTTTTTGGGGTACATTACTTGGTATTATAGCTATGTTTTTCCTGTCAAGAATCGGTGGCATTAAAATTATCCGTAAGTTGGTTAAAGATGATAGTTTAGAACAGTATCATCAATATGTTAAGAAAAATGAAATTTTTATCCTTGCAGTTTTATTTATTATTCCTGTGTTACCTGATGAAATAATAAGTGCAGGTGCCGGGTTGAGTGGGGTTTCAATTAAAAAATTTTTAATTATAGCTTCTATCTCCAAAATTATCACTTCATTTGTGCTTTCATATTCTATTGAACTAGCAAACGTTTTTTCTTTTAATGATTTAGAGGGTATACTTTTTATCTTGGGTGCTATATTGATATTGGGGGTATTAACAATATTGATAAAAAACAATTATTTAAACAAGTAGCATTACCCATTTTAATTAAGATGAGTACTTCGTAAAAGTTTAATCAAAAGCTTATACTCCGTTTCTTCTGATATTTGTGCTTTGGGACCGTAATAAGTGGCCTGGTAGTCTCTATTTAACCTCTTCAACAGTTCCGGCAGTCGGTAGTTTTGGCCCTTACAGCTTAAACTATTTTCTTCTGCAGGGATATGGTCTATTATTCTCTGCACATATTCGCGGGAAGTTTCCCATTTTTCCTTAGGAAATCCGTTCTTTTTCCCCCATCGTAGCACTTGATGGTAGTACCAGTAGATAGGTTGATAATAATAATAAGGAAAGCGCATACGCCATCTTAATTTTAAGCATTGAAAATAGGAGTTTAAGTTTCTTTTAAAATTTGCCCACCATGATTCTTTTGTAACCATTATATGTTTGGGTAACATGGACCTTGGAATTTGCCTATTTTTAATCAGTTTTGAAACAACCCATATGGCAATTACAATTAATAAGATTGCAATCCCGGCCATAATCCATACATAGGGGATTGAGACAAAGGTTTCTTCCCCCGCACCGGGGGGTATAACCGGTTGTTCAGGAGCTGAATGACGGTTTTCTCCCATATTTTCCGGTTCAGGCAAAAGACCGGCCAGCCAAACTAAAAAACTGACAACCTTTAGGGCCAGCCATTTCAGTCCTTCCCAGACTCCCATCCCCAGCGAATATAAGGTTCTGTTTACTGCAGGTAAGAGTAAAGTCAATGAAAAGAGGGGGATAAACACCAACAAGGCAGTCGCCACTCCAGCAAACCACCCTGATTGCCCCACTTTCATAACTTGTATTTTTTGACCGCCTTCCGCATCTGCATGATTATGTAAGGTTAAGATCATTCCTGTCAAACTACTTATTATGGCAAATATAAAAGACAGGTGAAATGTTTCATTACTCCAATCCCTGACGGTAAATACCAGGGCAAAAATTATATATAATATAACATTTGCTTCAAAGCGATGTAATATTTCCGGACGTGTAGGTTTCTGGTGGACCAATCTGGCACTGCGGATAAAAATAAAGCTGAGGCCTATGCTTAGCCATAACCCAAACACCCAGGCCCCTTCCGGCACTACATTCCTCCAATTTTGGATAATGATTAGTCCTATGACTAATAAATTGCCTGCAAACAATAGCGCGTGATTGTTCCTTTTTGCCAATAAAGCATTTAAAATATATCCCATTACACCGGATACTACCAGCCAAGTTAAATCAAAAAAGACAGGTTGGTCCCACTCAATACTGGTAAACATAACAATTGCATAATAAATCCAGATAATTTCACTGAACATCATGATAAATGATTTATAAATATCTTTAACTCGCTCCATGATTATGGCCTCCTGAAGATGAAGCCAAAGGCGAAAGAAATGTGTCCATGGGTTTTGCCTTTGCAGCTAATTTGTTGGCATACTCCGTCTCATTTTTGTAATAAAAACATACCTCCGAAAGTTTATGTTTATACTGTTGATACCACAGATAGTGATTTTCATCAATATGGTGACTAAAGAAAAATAAAGGAATATGAAGTTGTCCCTGGTGCAGCATTTCATTTAAAGCGGCCATTTTGTGAATTCTCACTTGTTGGGTAATTTGAGCCAGCTGATCTAATAATGGAGTCAAGTTTGTACCTGGTAAAATAAAGGGCATCTTTTCTCCACCATAGTTCAGACCGTTGCTGGCAAAACCAATGCTAATTCCCTTTTCCCTGTACTTCACAGAGACAGAAGCAATAACCGAAAGAAACCGTTCAAAGGCATCTGCCGTTTCATTGATCACAAAGCCTTGAACGTCAATATAAATAAGCAGTTGTTCCGTGAGTAGAGGCTGGTAAACATTTGCCTGTAGTTTCCCGGTTCGTGCACTGGCCCTCCAATTTAACCTTCTCAGCTCATCCCCTGGCTGATATTCCCTGGTGCCAATGACTAACAGGGGGTCTTCTATAAATCCCCCTTGTTTCCCCCTTACTCCCCACTGCATTGATGGTCGAAAGCCAGACACATGGACAGGTACTAATTGGGGGTATACATATAGTTTTCCATCTAAACTATGTAATTGTTCTATCTCCGCAAAGCGAAACCCGTCCCCGGAATGCAATGTGACTTGACCAATATTATAAACACCCCGCTGAAGGGCTTTAGCATTCAATGTCCATTTAACTCTTTGAAACCAAAGTAACCATAAAAAACGTATGGCACAGGTGTCATCTTTTTCATCGCCGAAACTGATCCCAATATTGGGGGGAAAACTCCATTCCAGCCATACTAACGGGAGCCATTTGCCATTATAAACCGAAGCATGAATTAGAAATTCATCACCGGGAAATAACCTGGATTTGGAAAGCTGCAGGGCGGGTTCTATACGTTTCAACGACATGTTTTTCCATGCCATTATGATTATGGATAAAAAAATTAAAAAGGTATCTACAATAATTAATGGTACAAACCTGTACCAAATAGCTACCAGCAACAAAGCCAACAGCACCCATATTACATGGCGTTCAAACAGTAGGCTGGTTTCCGGAGACTTGGGTTGATCTACTTGTTCTGTACTCATACACGAACTACCTTTTCATCAACCAAGCTGGCTTGTCCCATAATTTCCTCTAAAATATCCTCAGGTTGAGTATTGTTGATATGTGCTTCTGTTTTTAAAATCAAGCGATGATTCCATACAGGCTTAACCATATCTTTTACATCATCCGGAATTACAAAGTTGCGGCCATTGAGCAGTGCCCATGCTTTTACGGTTTTATACAGGGCTTTGCTCGCCCGGGGGCTTACCCCGATAGAGACAAGGGAGTGGTTACGGGTAACATTGGCCAATACTGCGATATATTCCCGTATAGAAGGGTGAGTATGAACCTTTTTACATTGCCTTTGCAGTGCCTGAATTTCCCCTGGATTAAATTTACTATTTATTTGTTCATAGGGAACCTCGTCTCCCACTTGCTCGAGCATTTGCTCTTCTTCTTTCTGGTCGGGGTATCCCAGCTTTAATTTCATTAAAAACCTGTCCAACTGGGCTTCAGGAAGCGGAAATGTACCTTCCATTTCGATAGGGTTTTGTGTAGCCAGTACAATAAAAGGGCTGGATAAAATATGGGTTTTCCCTTCGATAGAAACTTGTCCTTCTTCCATACATTCCAGCAAGCTTGATTGAGTACGGGGTAGCGTTCTATTTATTTCATCAACTAATAATACATTTGTAAAAACAGGTCCTTTTCTGAGGTAAAATTCGTTAGTCTTGGGGTTGAATATTGAGCAGCCTAAAACATCGGACGGGAGCAAGTCAGGTGTGCATTGAATCCTGGAAAACAAGCAATCCATCCCTTTGGAAAATGCTTTAACCATTGTGGTCTTCCCGGTCCCGGGAAGGTCTTCCAATAAAACATGTCCCTGGCTCAACAATGCAGTAAAGATCAGCTTTAATTCTTTTTTTCTTCCAATTATAACTTTGCCCATTTCCTGCCATAATTCATCCAGTTGTTGACTCAATTTCTCAGCCATATCGTTATTAGTATTCATAATCATATTATATAGATAAATATCTTTTTCAGGAAGTTAAGAAAACGAAATAGTCTCAGATGAAATAGTAAAGGTTAATATTGAAAGGGGGGGGATGCCATGAAAACGGGCACCGAAACAATAAAGCGACGATATGACCGCACAGCCAGTTTTTATGACTGGATGGATTTCATGATCAAAGATGACGTGAGAAAAGAGGTAATAGGCTCAGCCCGGGGGAAGGTGCTGGAGGTGGGGGTTGGTACAGGCAAAAACCTTCCCTTTTATAGACAGGATTGCGAAGTCACCGGTATAGATTTCAGCCCTCAAATGCTCAAGCGCGCCCGGCAGAGAGCGAAAAAGCTGGATCTTCAGGTGAATTTGAGGGAATTGGATGCCCAGGAGATGGATTTCCCCGCAGATAGTTTTGACACTGTGGTGGCAACGTGTGTTTTTTGTTCCGTTCCTGATCCTGTTCAAGGATTAAAAGAGATTAGACGAGTATGTAAGCCGGACGGGCAGGTGATTTTGTTGGAACATGTGCGAAGTGAAAACCCTGTATTGGGCAAAATTATGGATATTTTGAATCCCATTTCTCTTCATATGGTCGGCTCCAATATAAATCGCCGTACGGTGGAAAATGCCTCCAGAGCAGGACTAAACTTAGAATCTGTGCAGAAAAAAGGAGGCAGTAATATATTAAAGCTAATAATTGCCTCGCCCGGTGATTGGGAAAACGAAGAGAATACATGTCATTAGCGCATAAAGAAGGACCGTAGGCTACGGTCCTTCTACCAAGGTATCTCCTAAATTTTTACTTGCTTTTAATGTTTAGCATCTGAGACCGGTGCTTTGTTTCGATGTGTTACGGCATAAACCTTGTTTTTTAGGTCGTCAAGGAATGTGTACATTACGGGCACAACTACCAGGGTCAACATGGTGGAAGTTATCAAACCTCCGATAACAGCGTGGGCCATGGGTGCTCTGCTTTCCGCCCCGGAGCCCAGGGCCATTGCCAGGGGAAGCATGCCGAATATCATAGCTAGAGTGGTCATAATGATCGGCCTTAATCTGGTAAGACCTGCCTCCAGTATAGCTTCGTTTCGTTCCATGCCCTGGGCCCGCCGCTGCTTGGTGAAGTCAATAAGCAAGATTGCGTTTTTAGTCACCAGGCCCATCAGCATTATGACTCCAATCATGGACATAAGGCTCAGGTCACTGCCCACGACCAGTAAACCCAAAATCGCTCCCACAACGGCCATTGGTATGGAAAACATGATTGCGAATGGGTCAATATAGCTTTCAAACTGGGAGGCCAGGATAAAGAAGATGAATAATACGGCAGTAATCAGGGCCAATCCCATGGAGTTAAAAGTATCCCCCATTCTTTCTGATTCACCGCTGGCAGTAAGACTGTACCCCGGGGGCAGTTGCATTTCCTTTTCAACCCGTTCATTAAATATTTTGTTGAATTCCCCCAGGGATAAACCGTCCAGGTTGGCTGATAATACAATTTCCTTGGCTCTATCAAATCTCTGTATTTGGCTGGGAGCTGTAGCATAGGACTGTTCTGTCACCTGGCTGAGGGCAATTCTTGGATTAGAACCCCCACCCACGGGCCGGTTATTGCTGCTCAGATATATATTGCTCAAATCATCCAATTCTTTGCGCTGGCTGTCACTTAGACGCACCCGCACGTCTATGCGGTCTTCTCCGTCCTCAAATTGGCTTACCACTACTCCGTTAAACAGCGTTCGCAGGGTATCACCAACCTGGGCAGTGGAAACACCAAGGTCAGCCGCCGCTTCCTGTTTGATCTGTATTATTCCCTCCGGCTTGCCGGGAACGTAACTGCTTCCCACGTCAACCGCCCCGGGTATGCTTTCCATGATTCTCTGGGCCTGCTCAGCGTATGTCTGCAGCTGGTTCATGTCGTCCCCCAGCATTCGAAATACAACTGTTTTCTCTACGGTTAGGCCTGCCTGCAAAACTATCGCTGCGCGTATCCCGGGAATCTTATGTAGTTCACTGCGCAGGTCCTTAGCGATCTGATAAACGCTACGCTCACGCTCTTTTTTATCCACCATTTTAACATAAATATTTACTTTATCTGTATTAATTGTGGAATAGGTTTTTGTTACCTCCGGGTACTTTTGAACAAGTGCCTCCAGTTTGTCCGTCATTCTGCCGGCGGCTTGTAGGTTCAGACCGGCGTCAAGTTCCGCCTCCAGGGTAAACTCGCCAAAATCGGCAGAGGGTATGAAACTAGAGCCCATCATGGGAACTAGCATCAGACTCCCCACAAATAGCAGCATGGCTAAGGCCATTGTCTTCCACCGATGTCTGAGCACTAACTTGAGTAGATGGTAATATTTAACTGTTAAATTATCGAAACCCCTGTTAAACCAGGTCAGGAATCTACCCAAAGGTGACCTGGGGGGGGTATTTTCCGTCTCTTTTAGGTGGCGAGAAGCCAGCAGGGGCACCAGAGTGAAGGAAACTAGTAGAGACACCAGTACACTAAATACCACAGTAATGCCGAACTGCTTAAAAAACTGGCCAACAATACCTTTCATCAGAGCGACGGGTAAAAACACCGCTACCACGGTGAGAGTAGTGGCGGTAACCGCAAGGCCGATTTCCCCTGCGGCTTCCTTCGCCGCTGCAAAGGGACTTTTGCCCATTTTCCTATGCCGCACGATATTTTCAATGACCACGATAGCGTCATCAATGAGTAGCCCCACCGAAAGAGAAAGTGCCATTAGCGACATAAAATTAAGGGAAAAATTCATCACCTTCATGGCAAAGAAGGTGGAAATAATGGAAGTTGGAATGGCCAGGGCACTTATCATGGTGCTGCGCCAGTCGCGCAGGAAAATAAATACCATGAGCACTGCTAGAATAGCGCCCTCAATGATGGTACGTATAACGTCCTTTACTGAGTCCTTAATGTAAGTGGAGTTATCACTAACTATTTCGACGTTTACTCCGGGGGGCAGCTCCTTCTGAACTTCTTCGATAGCCTTTTTTACGGTGTCTGCTACTTCCACCGTATTGCTTCCGGATTGCTTGATAATATCCAATCCGATGGCCGGCTTCCCTTGGTAGCGGGACAGGCTGTCCATTTCCTCCACCCCGTCCACCACGGTGGCTATATCCTTAACATAAATCTGCACCCCGTCACGCCGGGCAACCGGCAGGTTGAGAAAATCTGCCGGCTTGTCAACCTCACCCACAGTTCGCAGGGTTATTTCCCGGCCACTGTTGCTGATTTTGCCTCCCGGCATCTCCATATTCTCACTGCGCAGGCTATTTAAGACCTCAGATGTGGTAAGACTGTATGCCGCCAGCTTGTCCTTGTCCAGGTTGATCTGTATTTCCCTTTCCTGGGCACCGTGCACGGTTATATTACCTACACCCTTAATTGTTTCCAGTCGCTTTTTTACCAGATCATTCACAATCCCGGTCATTTCCTTTTGTGGAATATTTCCAGTGACCGCCATGGAAACAATAGGGTAAGCTGTGGGGTCCAGTCTGGCAATTACCGGTTCCTCAATATCCTGGGGCAGTTCCCCCCGGATGGTCCCTATTTTATCCCGCACATCCTGGGCAGCCACTTCCGGGGATGTATCCAGTGTAAACTCGACTACCACTGTGGCGACCGCTTCCCGGGCAGTAGTGTAGATATGCTTTACCCCGGATATTTGCCCGACAGCCTCTTCCATTTTACGAGCAATTTTAGTTTCAATTTGTTCGGGAGAGGCCCCCGGTTGTACCACAGTAACTACCACGTAGGGAAATTCAACCTCGGGGTAGTCGTTAATGTTCAATCCCACATAACTGATAATGCCGAGGGAGACCAGGGCCAGTATGATTACCGTTGCAAAGACAGGCCTTTTTAGGCTGAGATCGGTTAGGAACAAAGTCTACTCCTCCTTATCAGCAATGCTTATGCTGTCCTGGTCCTTGAGCTTGTTTACATTGGTTACAATTACTTTCTGTCCCGGCACAAGTCCGGTTTTGATTTCAACTAGTTGATTAATTATCCTGCCTATTTTTACCTGCTGGCGGACTGCCTTGCCGTCCCTGGTCATAAATACAAAGTATAAACCTTCCCTGTCAGTCAATGCATCCCTTGAAACTACCGTTACTTCTTCTGCACCACCGGTTTTTATCTCTACCTTGGCAAACATGCCTGGTTTTAACAGACCGTCTTTATTATCAACTTTAATTTTTGTCTCAAATACCCGGGAAGATTTGCTGGCCATGGGATTAATAATGTCCACGACGCCTGTAAAGGTTTTGTCGGGATAGGAGTCAAGTGCCACCGATGCTTTAAGCCCAGGTTTAATCTGTGATATTATTTCCTGCTTAATGTTAACTACAGCATAAACCGACGATATGTCCGCCACCGTCATCAACGGAACACCAGGAGATAGTACTTGTCCCACGTTAACATTGCGATTCGCTACCACTCCACCCATGGGAGCGTTAATGGTGGCGCTGCGCAGAGCCTCTTCGGCGCTGCTTACGGCGGCCGTGGCGGAGCTTACGTCAGCCTCGGCCATGGCCAGGGCTGTTTTTACATCCTCAAAGTCCTTGTCCGACACTGCTCCCTGTTTATGTAAATAACTAAAACGCTCATGATCTGACTGTGCCTTGGTCAGGGCGGCTTCCGCCTTTTGCAATGTGGCATGATTTAAGTTGAGAGCGTTTTTGAAATCTGTATCCTCTAAAAAAACCAATGCCTTGCCCGCAGCCACCCTGTTGCCATTCTCCACCGTCACCCGGTTTACCTTGCCACCCACTTTGGGACTGATAGATGCTTCCTTTTGTGGTTCCAGGGTTCCGGTAAGGGATATGATGTTTTCTATTTTAGTCTTGGACACTTCCTTGACCACCACTGTTTGAACCACACTATTGCCGGAATTATCATCAGTATTTTTTCCGCTGGCAAAGTAACCCTCCGATTGGAGCAGAACGAAAGCCAAAACAGTAACTATAGGTATTATTAGAAATAACTTCCATTTGTGTTTCATTTTTTCACTCCCATTGTGCCGGCTATGTTTAACAACCGTATAATATGATTCCTTGGATTATTAATCATTATAATATACATTTTTTAGTAAGACACTAATAAATTTTATTTTTACTTTAGGAAAATTTACCTTGCCATATTTATGGCAAGGTATGCTTTTATACATAAAAATTATTGTCTTTACTCAAAATACTACGAAATGTAAAAGAGGTGTGTACATATGAAATTAGTTAAACTAGGGGAAAAGATAAGCTATTTAACAAAAAGTACGCGGGAAAAACAAACTACAATAAGTTTCGGGGAAGCTTACCACCTATGGTATACATTGGTAAGCCGGTACGACGCCCTCCACTTAACCAATATTTTAGACCGGTTTACAAAGGACGAAGATTTAAAAAGGATACTTCATGATGGTCTTGAGATTTTAAATTCTCAAATTTTCAGGCTGGAGTCAGCGATGAAAGAATTCGGTATACCTATGCCAAACAAACCACCGGAACAAGCTAACATTAATTTGGATGTAAACGCCATTACCGACCAAACTATTTTTAGGCAGATATTTGATGGATTAAGACATTCTTTACTTCTGTATACCAACAATTTTAACCAGTCCCCAACATCAACTATCCGGGAACTGTTTAGAGGTTTTCTTAAAGAAGAAATGGAACTCCTGGACAAACTTTTTGAGTACGGTAAGCTAAAAGGCTATTTAAATGAGATTCCTACATTTAGATCCTAAGTGCATTGCTGTTTTTTATCGATGTTCTTGTACTGGCGGAATTTGGATGTTCTACTATAGAAGGGTAAAACTGCCCTTTGTGACTTATGAAGTATTTATTAACCGTAACGTTGGGGAGATAACTAACAATAACTTTTTCAGCCAGATTCATTTTTTCATGATGAAACCTAATCTGTTCTTCAGTATCCATCGGGGTACCACTTACGGCAGCACAGTCTTCGTGATGAAATATTAATATTTTATCTATACCGTGCTTTTTATGTGCCAGGTCAATTTGGTTTAATATAAAGGTTTTGGGCTCCGCATCATGAAGCAAATTTAAAGAAGATCCCGCGACTGATATTACATCACAGTTCCCAAAAACCCCCCGGTGTTTCAGCCATGAATATATTGAAATCTGAAACCGGAAGTCCATACACATAATAACAAGGTTTTGGCATCCTTTCATTTTTTCCTCCAATGTATAATTTTTTTATTTATATCTTAAAAATAAAAAAACCAACCCTTCATAAAAAGAAGAGTTGGTATATTCCAAACTGACATAAATGTCCTTTTAAGAATCAACCAAACAGAACTTTATCTATTTTTATTAATATTACTCTTTCTCCACTTCTCGTGCTAATGTCCGTATGCAAACTAACTATGTTACTACCGGTAACTTCGTTTATCATTTTTGCAACATAGTGTTTACCGTTTTCAAGTAACTTTGAGCGCATTGACTTTACCATTAAAATTCCATCCAGATCTTTGGCGAGCTCTATTTCCGCCTTGGTTAACACACCTTGCAGTGTAATCAAAATCATGTCCCTAATGATATCGGTCTTAACATTAACCGGTCCGCGGCCAAGAAATTCACGCTCAAACTGGATAAATTTTTTTGATATCTGATCTTCTAACTGCCCTTTAGATATTATTTTCATAAGATGAAATGTAAAAGATATTGTCCTCTTTAAAATTTGGATTAAGTATATTATAGTTGCATGTAAAACGCAAGTACCATAAATGTATTCTTCAAAAACAACTCCGTACACCGGCAGATTACTTCCAACCCGCCTTTTTATATGGCCAACCAACTATACCGTCTTTTAGATTATAGATATTTTCAAAACCCTTATCTGCCAGAAATTTAGCTATATCGGTACTTCGGTTACCTGTTCGGCAATAAATAATCAGCTTGCCTTTTCGGGGAAGGGTACTAAAATCCTTTTTAACCTTTTCTACAGGTTTATTGATGGCACCAGGGATAATACCCGTTTCCAGCAGCTCTCCCGGTTCCCTCACATCCATCAGTATGAACCTTTCTTCATTTTGAAGAATGGATAAAAGCTCCTCTGAATTAATATTTTGATAATCATTTGGGGCAACTTCAGCAGAGCAGCCGGTAAATAAAGCTACTGTAAAGATAGCCAGCCAAATAAAGAGGGAAACCTGCGACGTAAAATTTTTAGTGGAAGTAGTATATATCAATGCTTATCACCTGCTAAATAAAAAGATGTTTGCATATCGGTATTGTAACAAAGCTAATAACTTATATCAAAGGAGCGGATCATAAAAAAGCCCGTTATCCCCTTTATATGCTGGGGGTAACGGGTTCTGTCTTTATCTTTAGCTGAACGAGTTCACTCTTACGTGATAACAAACAGGTATTACCGGTTGGCAGTGTAGCCTTCCAAATCTCTTAAGGAAAATTTAAACGGGTTAAAATTAGTATGCGTATCGTAACAATCAACTTGCTCGGTTCTCTTCAAAAAGCCTACCGCGGCATATGTAGCCGGGGTTGCTAAAATCTCACAGGTTGTTTTGAAAATATAATTTGATACCATCATATACCATAATAATTGGCCGGGTATAATTCCAGCAAAGGCAATTGTAACGAATATTACTGTATCCACTCCCTGGCCTACTAAAGTGGACCCTACAGTCCGCGTCCACAAGTGTTTACCTTTGGTTGCTATTTTCATTTTGGCCAGTATGTAGGCGTTTACGAACTCCCCACAAGAATAGGCGATTAAGCTGGCAATTACAATGCGCGGTATTTGTCCTAATATGGTAACATACGCGCTTTGTCCGCTCCAGTCTCCCGCTGCAGGTAATACTCCAACTAACCAATAGATAAACGACATGAACGCACAGGCAGCAAAACCTGTCCATACCACAATTCTGCTTCTTTTGTATCCATATACTTCTGTCAATATATCCCCAAAGATATATGCAAGGGGGAAAAGAATGGTGGCACCGTCGAAGTAAAACGGACCGATATGGGTTACCTTTACCGCAACTGTGTTAGACACCAATAGTACGGCAACAAATGCCGACATTACCAAAGGAAATAAACGCAAATAAAACGCCTCCTGTTTTTTTAACCCGGGTGTCTGCGACCGGGTGATATTGATATGTTACTGACTTGTATATTATAAAGTGAAATTATATAATTCGCTATAGTTTTATACAAATATCTGATAAGGTGGTGTGCCAAAATATGAAATTTAGGTACGGTGTGGACGATGTTCCACCGTTGGGGGAACTGGTATTGTTCGGCTTGCAGTGGCTGGCTATAGCCGTCCCAACCATAGTAATAATAGGCAAAGTGGTGGCCGCCCTACATTTTAGCGATGCCTTAGACCAGGTAATATACTTACAAAAACTGTTTTTTGTAACGGCTTCCGCCCTTCTGGTTCAGTTACTATGGGGGCACCGCCTTCCACTCATCATTGGTCCTGCCTCGGTTTTACTGGTGGGGATAGTGGCAAGCCAGGGGAGTGATGTGAACGCAGTTTATTCGTCTATTTTTGCCGGAGGAATTGTTTTAACTACATTAAGTATTACCGGGTTGTTTGGATATTTAAAGCAACTATTTACATCCAGGGTAGTGGCAACCATATTGGTCTTGATTGCTTTCACTCTTACCCCAACAATCATGAATCTAATTATTAGTTCCAAAGCAGCGGGGTCGCCATTGCTAAACCTGTGCTTTGCACTGGTGCTTATTATCTTTATGTTTATAGCTAATAGATATTTAGCTGGTATTTGGAAATCGACTCTCATTATATGGACAATAATAATTGGAAGTATATTATATTTAGTTATTTTTCCCCAATACCAATGGATGGGGCAGGCCTCTGATTTTGCATCAATAGCAGCCTTTACAAGAGATCTTGATTTTAACTTTACCTTAGAACCAGGTGTTCTGATTGCGTTTTTATTTTGCTTTCTGGCCCTTTCCATAAACGATCTAGGTTCAATTTAGTCTGTAGGTGAATTAACTAAACCCGGTGATATGCCTAAACGTATAACTAGAGGGATATCTTTTACCGGGCTGGCGAATGCTTTATCAGGTTTTTTAGGTGTCATTGGTCCGGTTAATTTCTCGTTGAGTCCAGGGGTAATTACTTCCACCGGCAATGCTTCCAGATTCACACTTATACCTGCCGGCCTTGGACTATTAATTCTATCCTTTTTGCCAGGGGTAATTGCTTTTATTGGTGGCATACCTGCCGTGATTATTGGGACCACTCTCCTTTATATACTGTGTTCACAGATATCGGCAGGGTTAATGGTATTATTCAATTCTATGAGCGAGTTCAAGTTTGAAAGTGGCTTGGTTGTGGGGCTGCCCGTAATGCTCAGCATAATTATTTCTTTTTTGCCGGTTGATGTATTAAACACCTTCCCTAATCTGGTTAGACCAATTTTGGGAAACGGCTTCGTGGTAGGGGTATTAACTGTTCTGATTATGGAGCACATAATTTTTAAAGAAAAAGTACCTGCTGGAAACAATGCTTAGGTGCACCAATCTGGGTCGGGGATGCGAGTCCGGTTAATATCCGGGAGTGGTTTTTGATGTCACAATGTTTGAAGATGTGGTAAACTCAGGTAAAACATATGAGAGTACTTCAAAGGTTGGTGATTCCCCGTGGAGAAAGACACAGTTGAAAGGTTACAAGACTTGGAGAATGAAGTTTCTGCCCTCAGGGCAAAGGTGAACTATCTTGCCGGTAAGGTAGAGGATAATGGAATTAACGAAAAAACTAAAATAAATGCAGACTACTCAAATCCTAAGGACAAGCTGAATAAGTATAAGCCAAAGAAAAGCTTTCCTGCAGTAGATTTCTCTGTCAAGGAAGGACTGGAACAACTCATTGGAGGTAAAGTTCTAAACCGTTTAGGGATAGTAATTTTATTGTTCGGAACTGCTTACTTTTTAAAGTATGCCTTTGATAACCAGTGGATAGGTGAAATAGGAAGAATTATTATTGGCTTGGTAGCCGGTATGGGTTTAATGGTTGCTGGAGATATGTTAGTGTAGCGTAAGTATCATTTTTTTTCCCAGGGGCTTACGGGGGCAGGAATTGCAGTTATTTATCTTACTGCTTACGCAGCTGCCAATTTGTATGACATTTTTAGCCCGGCTATTGCTTTGGGGCTTTTGGTGCTGACTGCAGTGGCCGGAGGGCTGTTGTCCGTCAGGCAGGATGCCTTTGCAGTGGCTGTGCTTTCAACCCTCGGTGGTTTTATGTCACCTTTCCTTATAGGTAGTGATAGCTCAAACACTCTGTTTCTATTCAGTTATTTAGCTATCCTGGACTTTGTTGTACTGTACCTGGCCTTTCATAAAAACTGGTGCTTTTTAAACTTCCTTTCTTTTATTGGCACAGCATTAGCTTATACAGCCTACAATGTAGGCGGGTATAGCGATACATACATGAATCAGGTATTTTTAGTTCTATACTTTATTATCTTTGGGGCGTTGGCCTTCTTATATAATGTGCGGCACAAAAAGGCTACAACCTTACCCGATATCCTGCTGATGTCACTTAATGCCGGGTTCTTTATTACCGCCACCATTGAAAATCTCTTTAATTATTCCGATATGCACGGTCTGATTACCGTTTTACTTGCATCAGTTTACCTGGTGGTTAGTCTCACGCTCCATAAAAGGGGGTTGGGGGATAACCAGCTTTTTTACTCTATGCTCGGTATTGGGCTCACTCTTGTAACCGTTGCCATACCGCTTCAATTGGACAAGGAGTGGTGTAATATTGCCTGGGCAGTAGAGGCTTTGGTACTGGTTTACGGAGGGCTAAAGAATGAAAACATTTGGGTTTCCAGATCCGGTGTGGCGGTTTTGGTACTGGCTTCTATGTATCAATTTTCGCTTTATGCATCGAAGCTGTATCCCGTTATCAATTCTTATTCCATAAGTTTCCTCTTGATAACTGCCGGCTTTTTCTTTACCTACTACATGTTTAATAGAAGTAATCATGTTGATCGGAAAATAGCATGGCCTGCAGCTGTATACGGAGTCATACTTACATTGAAATATATAAGCTGGGAAGTAATGAATGTTATTAATTATTTTGAACTGAGCTTTGACGAGAGGTTTGCTATTTCACTGGCCTGGGTGGCAATTGCTATAGTCTTAACTGTTTTTGGTGTCATTAAAGATAATAAAGGCTTTAGGTTTATCTCTTTTGGGATTTTTGGCATAGTTTTGTGTAAGATTCTCCTTTTAGATCTATCCATGCTAACTGTGGCACTGCGGGTAATGATTTTACTCATCATGGGCGCTATTTTAGTTGGAGTCTCGTTTGTTTATCAGAGGGACGAAAAGAAGGTGGAAAAATGATTAGAAAAACATTGGTTCTCTCTTTCGCCATAATGTTTTTAGTGGTTACACCCGCCCATGCTGACTTTGAAAAGGAAAACTGGCAGTACTATAAAAAAGTTGAGCCGGAGAAGAAGGGGTTTTCTTTAATCAGACTGGATCAAGAGGTGCTAACACGTTGTCAAAATAACTTAAATGACTTAAGACTGGTCTCCTCTCAGGGAGATGAGGTGCCTTACAAACTTATTCAAGTTGAACCTTCCACAATGGAAACCTATCCTGTGCAAATAATTAATGATGTGGTTAGAGAAAATGAATTCTCAGCCGTAACACTCGATATGGAACGGACGGCCAGGCTTAATAACAATATAATGTTTGAAATAACTAGTAAAGATGATTATTTGCGGGATGTTCTCATTGAAGGTAGTAACGATAACCAGAATTGGGATACCATCATCAAATCAAAGATTTTCAGGGTGGGGAATAATGGACAGGACGAGGTGAGTTACCCGCCTGCAAGCTATCGTTATATACGGGTTAAAATTGACTGTAAAGGTAAAGAGCCATTGGATATCAAAGAGGTGAAAGTGAGATTTATTCCGAAAAAAAAGAATGATTTTAACTTAATTACAGCAAAAACAATATCCAACCGGCAGGACCCTGAAACAAAAACCTCTGAAATTATTGCTGACCTGGGCGTAAAAGGAATTTATGTAAATGACATTAGTTTACAGGTAAGCAATGATAATTTTGACAGGGGTATAGAGGGTTATTACAGTTACGACAAAAAAGAATGGCATGCAATTGGCTCAGGGAGGATATTTAACTACAGCTGGACTGATTACAGTGCGTCCCAAGAAAACTTGCCCATTCATGAAAGAGTCGGCCGGTATGTTAAAATACGAATTCAAAATCAGGACAGCCCACCACTTAATGTGAAAGGGATAGAAGTGAGGGGAAGGTATCCTGCACTTTTAGCTGATCTAAACAACGAAAATCATTATCTTTGGTACGGAAATCTCGTCAGTGAGTTTGCACGTTACGATTTGAACCGTTTTGCTCACCTGGTGGATTTGGATGATCTCCCGGAAATAAACCCTGGCAGTGAAAATATTAACGACAAATATGTAGCAAAGGAAACCAGTAAGCGCAATTTACTGAACATTATCACCGTAGCAGCAGTTATTGTTGTCGGTTTTATTATTCTAAAAAACTTAACCTCGAAAAAATAGTATAAACATCGGTACCTAACGGGGCTGGTCTATTGAATTGATAGAGGCTTAAATAATAGTTGTTTATATCATTTTAAGGGATACTTAAGAAATAATTAATATTTTATAGCTATAATAGTTAACAATATCATTAAACAGGGGGGGATATTGTGAACAAAATGCTATCAAAGGGTTTAACTATTAAGTCATCACTTAGTGGTTTTATGGTTTTGTTAATAATATGTTTGCTAACATTGGGGTCTTTTACGTACATAGGACTACAAAATGTTAATAAAGAGATTAAGACAATCGAAAAGAAGGTAACGATAAATGTCCTACAGGCGCAAAACATGCGTTATGCAGTAGCTCAGGTGCAGCAGTGGCTTACTGACGCAAGCGCCACGGGAGAAACAGACGGACTTGAAAAAGCAGAGAAATATGCCCAAGAATTTCGTGGTTATGCAGAAGAACTTAGTGTTGGTGACTCTGGTCATGCGGCAGTTGTTGACAAAATTATTAATGATTTCGAGCCTTATTATTCGGTAGGACGTAAAATGGCCGGTGCATATATCAATGAAGGAAGAGAAGCTGGAAATGCAATGATGCCGGAATTTGACGGCTTAGCTAAAGAATTATCCAACCAGCTGGATGAATATGTTACAGGGCAAATCCAGGCCATGAATGACGCAATAACGGAATCCCAAAAGCTCATGCATTCGTTGCGAATTGCTTTAATCTTGGTATTGGCCTCGGTCTCAGTTATTCTGGTGGTGGGATGTTTGTTTTTAATTAGAAAAATTGTTCCACCACTCACACAGCTTCGCATGTCAATGGACGATATCAACCGTGGTGAAGGCGATTTGACGAAACGTATTCAGGTGAAGGGTAAGGATGAAATTGCTAAAGTTGCACAAAGTTTTAACGGGGTGATGGAAAACCTGCACGATATAATCTCCAAGATCAGAGATAATTCTAGTACTTTAACTGTTCATAGTCAGGATTTAGCAGCTTCGAGTGAAGAAGTCACTGCTACAATGGAGGAAGTGGCCGGAATTACAAACGAGGTTGCCGCTGTATCAAGCCAAGGGGCTGAAAAATTGGAAGTGGCCACAGAGGAATACGAGCAGGTGGAAGCAGCTGCACGAAATGGTAATCAAGCGGTAAAAGAGACTGTTGAAAAAATAAATTCCATTGCCCAAATGTCCCAAAATAACGCTAAGGCAATAAGGAACCTTGGTCAGCAGTCGGATCAGATTGGTAAAATAATCAATACCATAACCGTTATCGCTGATCAAACAAACCTTTTAGCGTTAAATGCGGCCATTGAAGCGGCCAGGGCTGGAGAACATGGACGCGGCTTTTCGGTTGTGGCCGAAGAAGTGCGCAAACTAGCTGAACAATCCGCCGGTGCGGCCAGTGAAATTACGGGTTTGATTGAGAAAATGCAAGTTGGTGTTGGTGAAGCTGTGTCTGCCATTGAAGACGGTGCAGTAGAAGTTGATCAAGGTGTGCAGGTTGCCAATAATGCAGGGGTTGCTCTCGATGATATTATCAGTGCTGTTGAGAAAAATACTGGTATAATCAGGGATGTTGCGGAGGGTGTTATGCAGGTTAATGAAGGATCACAACAATTATCCGCATCAAATGAACAAATTACTTCCACGACTCAACAAGTATCCAGTGCAGCACAGGATTTAACAAATATTGTCGATGATTTAAACGAGACCATATCAAAATTCAAAATAGAAAATACAGTACCGGGTACCTAAGTTATACGGGTGCCCGGTACCCACTATTTGTCCTAAAACAGAAGAGGGAGTCTAAAGAAGCAGATTAAAGTTTTTTGAAGGAGAGTTTTTGCTCTTTTCGGAAAAATTCTGTGGGTCCTATGGGCTCGATAATTGTTTGAGAAACCCCTCCTATGTTAATGATCACACCGTCAAAAGCCTTTTTTAGGATTATTATTTTCCCTTAGGCACCGGTTTTTTAAATAGTTTGTGTTCCCACTTCCGAGCCTGCCTCATAAACGGTTATATCTTTTACAGCTTTTAAACTGCCTCCACGGACTACATTGGAAACGTGAATGTTTTCGCTGGCAGTCAGTTTGAGCTAAAACACCCCTGACCGGAAATGATTATATCGTTAGAGGCCGAAATGGTACTGTTGATAGCATACCCGGTGCTGACATCAGCCGAAACATTGCGCAGTTGGTCAAAGAAATCCTGGGTAAATTCAATGTATTCTATTAAGGCCGTTAATTTTTCTTCAGTAAGATTACGGGGAGGAGTATTTTCCTTTATAATTGATTTCATTGTTTTGTACCCATGCAACCCCGGGAGAAAGTTCACCGGAAGCTTTGTAGTCAGTTAATTCTTCTGTTTCAGCTCTCGAAAAATAATTTTCGGTAGTCCCCGGGGCCTTTGTATTCTCGAAAGACGGCGTATCACCGTTTTCTTGCTGGACTTTATGTTCGGCCGCCTCCTCTAATAGTTTTTCAATCAGATTTGATAATTGTTTTTCGTTTGTAATTCCCCTCACCTCACAAATGTGGTTTACTAAAAAAGCGACCTAAAAGGTCGCCAAGAATTTATCAGGACCTGGCAATCATAGCTGTAAAGCCTTAAATCCATGGCTATAAGCCCCCACCTTTCGATAGGTTTGCCTTTTTAAGATTTGCAACGAAACTATAAATTCCAAATTCCACGTTTCCTTTAAGTTTTCCTGGTAAGTTTAAAGCATAATTAAAAACATTGTTGGAGTTTGTGGAACACTAAATTAAAATGCCAAAGCCGGAACGGTTTTTAACTTGAATGGCGTGATATAATTAGTGGTAATTTTAAGTGAATATGACTTGCCGGCAACTAATTCTTGTTGAGGGAGTGAATGATCATGGAATGGGTAAAGTTACAGACTATGTATGATTCTGAAGAGAAAGCATTAAAAATTGCAAGTATCGTTGCTACTACAGAATCGAGATTGGCAAATGAACCACGCGGTCCCCAGTATGAAGTGGAAACTACGATAGAGCAGGTAGAAGATAAATGGCAAGTGTCATGGCGTAAGGTGTTTGTTGGTACTAATAATGGCTGCGGTGGATGTCAATCCTGCCAAGAAAAATCGCCTGAGCAAACCAAGGGTAACGGTAAGGTTATACCTTTTAGAAAACCTTCTGTTTAAATTATTCGCAGACGGGGAGCAATCGATGGTTAACTCAATATATGAGACTTACCGGTTTAAAAGAGCAAGTATTAAAGAAGAACTATCCGGCGTTATGAAGCAAAATAGTTTGCTGGTTCTCTTGCGTCCACTGTTTTTTTTGGCCGTGGTGGGTTTTTCAATGGCTTATTCGTTCCTGTCACCGAAACCTGTTTATCTCCTATTCAGCGGGATTTCAGTGGTCATCTTTCTATTGATGATTGTCAGGCATAATCGAGTTAAAGCAAATATCAAATATTTGGAGTTATTAGTCCATATCAATGATGTTGCCATGCAGCGCCTGGATGGCAAATGGTTGGAGTTTCCCAATACAGGGGAGCGGTTTATAAACCCTGAACATCGTTACTCCTCTGATTTAAACATGTTCGGACAGGGATCATTGTTTCAGTATCTTAATGCCGCCACTTCCCATGCCGGTGAAGAGAGATTAGCTCATTTGCTGGAAGCCCAAACCGGTTTAGATGAAATAAAACAACGACAACAGGCTATAAAGGAACTCAGCCCGCGACTGGACTGGCGCCAGCATTTTCAAGCCACAGGCATGTTGGATAGTATAAGAAAATCCGGTAATTTAGAAAAATTGTTGGCCTGGGCGGAAGAAAAGCCGGTATTTACAAACAAATACATATCTTCACTCCGCTTTTGCCCGGTTATTACCGTGGTTTTGGCCTTTCTCGGGCATCTTCATTTGGTAGCTCTGATACCCCCCTATCTTTGGGTTTTACCCCTTACGATGCAGATAATAATCGTTGCTTTTACATCAAAAATTGCTCATCAAAGCTTTAATAAGACGGGTAATACGGTAAATGAGATACGGTGCTGGTCAGCTCTTTTAAAATGCATAGAACCGGAAAAATTCGAGTCTGCGTTATTAAAGGGCTTAAAAAGAAAACTGGTACAGAGCGGTGATGCTCCATCTCGCCGGATTAAAAAGCTATTTAACATAGTTGAGCGTATGAATCTTCGTTATTCCAGTTTACATCCCGTAATCAACATAGGTGTTTTATGGGATCTACAAACGCTGATTAAACTGGAAAAATGGCGCAGCGGTTCAGGCCGGTCACTGAGATCTTGGATCCAGGTGATTGCAGAATTTGAAGCATTATCCAGCCTGGCCGGTCTGGCCCATGATCATCCCCATTGGACGGTGCCTGAAATAAAAGAGTCTAAACCGGCATTCAAGGCTGTGGCACTGGGACATCCATTGATCAAAGATGAAGTGCGCGTGGGAAATAACGTTGAACTGTCGGAACCAGGTATAATTCTACTTATTACCGGTTCTAATATGTCCGGCAAAAGTACTCTCCTCAGGACAGTAGGGATAAACTTAATTCTTGCTTATGCCGGGGCCCCCGTTTGCGCTAAAGAATTAAGTTGTTCTTGCATGAATGTATATACAAGCATTCATATTAATGATAATTTAGAGAAAAACATTTCAAGTTTCTATGCTGAACTGCAAAGAATTAAGTTGATAGTAGATGCTGCTAAGTTCGGGGAACCAATCATTTTCTTGATCGATGAAATTTTCAAGGGAACTAATTCGAAGGACAGAATTTTAGGCGCTCAAGCAGTCCTAAAAAGTTTACATGAGCTGGCAGCCATCGGGTTAGTATCTACCCATGACCTGGAGCTAAGCCGTTTGGAACAGGAAATCCCTCAGATAAAAAATTATCATTTTACAGATCAAATATCCGGCCGGGAAATAACCTTCGACTATCGCCTGAAGCCCGGGGTTTCCAAATCTACCAATGCTGTCGCTTTAATGAAGATTATTGGTATTAAGATCAATTGAAACCGTCGCCCGCATACATCTACAAAAAAAGAGCCTGCAGGCTCTTTTTTCTCAATAATAACCAGGCCCTTAATTGCCAGGCAGCTGAGACATGTCGGGCATTTGTTCTATCATATTGCTCATATCCATAACTTCTATTCCAGCTGGTAGTTCGAAGGTTCCTGCCGGCGGGGGACCAATTTCCAGGTTTTTATATTCCATCACTGTTTTACTACCATCGGCTTCTGTAACTTCCACCTTTACAGGAATACCATAGTCTTCACGCACCCACATTTTCGCTTCTTCTTGACCATCAGGGGCGGAAACCGAAACAACTTTGCACTTTACACCGTCATAAACGGTGGTTTCCAGTAATTTGGCGTTCCCTTCTTCAAAGTTCTTAGCTTTTTCTAGAGGAGTTTCCGGCTGTGAGATGGCATCCATGGAAACCTTAACTGCCATGTTCTGATCCGGTATACAGTTATAAACCGTACTACCGTCAAAAATGGTAATTACCTTTTGTCCTTCCATCATTGACTCAAATTTAAACTTGTCTCCCTGCATCCAAAACTTGCCGCTCATTTCTTGTTCTTTGGATTGAAGTGTAAAATCATAAGTCATACCTTCAACATTCTCGCTTTTCGCAAACAAGGCTCCTAGGGATACCGTATCGCCTTCATTGCCGGAGCTCTCCACTGCGGCATCTTCTTCACCTTGAGGGTTACTGCCGCTTTCTTTTGTTCCTCCTCCACAGGCAGCAAGGCTCACGCAGGTAAAAATTAAGAAAGCAACCAGCCACCAACTTAATGATCTTTTCACATAGACTCTCCCCTTTTGTTTTTTTTAATTGTTCCGTATTTATAGTTTCTTTCCTTTATTTGCTTAGGAAAATTTTCCTAGTTATTTCGACAAAAATCAAGATAAGGATGGCAAAGAACCTAGATAACTGTTCCTTTTCTTTGGCTGTTTTACTTTCCGTGATATGATAAACTCAAGAAAAGATATATAAAGAAACAAGAATTATGTCAGGAGTTTAGCCTATGCTGGAAAAAGCCAGAAAGCTGTTAAAAAAGTATTATGGATATTCTTCCTTTCGGGAAGGGCAAGAAAAAATTATGCTTAGTATTTTAAATGGTTGTGATACACTGGGCATTATGCCCACAGGTGGAGGAAAATCACTTTGTTATCAAATTCCGGCACTGATTTTTCCGGGCACAACTGTGGTCATCTCTCCGTTGATTTCTCTAATGAAGGATCAGGTTGATGCCCTCAATAACCTTGGTATACCGGCTACTTTTATAAACAGCTCGCTTGGATACCGCGAAGTTGAGGCCCGAATGCACGATGTGTCCCGTGGCAGGTATAAGCTTTTGTACATAGCACCTGAACGATTAGAAGCTGATTCCTTCCGGGAACTTATCAATCCCCTGCATATTTCACTGTTGGCTGTGGACGAGGCCCACTGCGTTTCCCAGTGGGGCCATGATTTTAGGCCCAGCTACTTGGCCATTGCCGGGCTGATTGCCGGTTTTTCATCCCGGCCGGCGGTGGCTGCATTTACTGCCACCGCTACTAAAGAAGTAAAGAAGGACATAGGCCGGCACCTTGCATTTCACAAGCCTTTTATACACGTCACTGGTTTTGACCGTCCCAATTTATCTTTCTCGGTTATACGCGGCGAGAATAGAAGAAATTTTATATTTCAATTCCTGAGTCGAAATAAAGGTGAGCCCGGGATTATTTATGCAGCCACGCGTAAAGAGGTGGATAATCTTTGTGAATTTTTACAGGCTAAAGGTTTTGCGGCTGGGAAATATCATGCCGGATTGAGTGATGGTGCTCGTACTAAGGTACAAGAGGCGTTTATCTACGATGAGATACAGGTTATTGTGGCCACCAATGCATTTGGCATGGGTATAGACAAATCCAACGTGCGTTTTGTAATTCATCATAATATGCCGAAAAATATGGAAAGCTATTACCAGGAAGCCGGCCGGGCGGGCCGGGATGGTGAGCCCGGTGAGTGCATTCTCCTCTTCAGCCCGCAAGATATTCAGGTGCAAAAATATTTGATTGAGCTTAATGAGTCAACTTCGGAGCGCAGAGCGCGTGATTACCGCAAGCTGCAATCCGTGGTGGACTATTGCTATACTACACATTGTTTGCGCCACTACATCCTTGCCTATTTTGGTGAAGAAAGTATGCCGGATGCTTGCAGTAACTGTAGTAATTGCAGCGATGATAGTGAGCTTATGGATATAACAGTTGAAGCACAAAAAATTTTTTCCTGTATATGGCGTATGCAGCAGCGCTTTGGTCTATCGCTGGTGGCCGGGGTTTTAAAAGGATCTCGCAATAAAAAGGTGCTTCAGTTGGGATTTGACAGCCTGTCGACCTATGGGCTTCTACAGGATTATTCATTGAATGAAATTAAGGACTTAATTAACATATTAATTGCCGAGGGATATATCATGGTTACTGAAAGCCAGTACCCTGTGCTTAAGTTGCGGCAAAAAGCCGGCCCGGTGCTCAAAGGACAGGCCCCTGTTTACCGGAAAGTGATACGGGAAGAGGAAAAGGCGCCGGACAATGAACTTTTCGAGATGCTGCGTCGGTTACGTAAGGATATTGCCCAGCAGGAAGGCCTACCGCCTTACATGGTGTTTACCGATGTCACTCTGCGGGAGATGAGCGAAAGCTGTCCTGCCAACGAGCAAGACCTGATGGCTATAACCGGGGTGGGAGAGGTTAAACTTCAGCGTTATGGATCATTGTTCCTGGCTGAGATTCAGCAGCACCTGCAGGAAAAGGGTGAAGTTGCCGACAGTGTGGAAAATGCCCGGCATTCAGGCACAAAGGACTTTATGGGTGGGACAGAGCAACAACAAGATGGTAATATGCCGGTTTCTCAGGCTCGAGAGCTGGCCATGTCCATAGGTGAGACCGGCAGTCAGAAGGAAATTTTACCGGAATTATTTTGGCACCCGGATTATGAAGTGCGTAGGAGGGCCTGCTCGGCGGCATGTAAATTAAGGGAGGTTTCTATCGTTGAGGAAATCGCCCCTTGCTTGCATGCACCAGAACCCCAGATAAGGCAGTATGCATTGAAAGCCGTTCTGGAAACCGCATGTTGCTCTGTGGCAATTCATGTGCGAAATGTGTTGGAGAAAGAGGATAAGGAATACAATATTCAATTGTGCAAGCGTATTTTAGATAAGTGTTAACAGTACACCGATTACCGGAGGGGGTGGTGGTATGAAAGCGTTGATCCTAAATGCATTTCCTGAACAAAAGAATCCGGGAGCGGAAAAGATATTGGAATCTGAATTAAAAAAGAAAGGTTGGCGGTATGATGTTTTTGCCCTGGGGAATATGGACATCAAGCCTTGTGCCAGTTGTGGGGGTTGTGCCACCAGGTCTCCGGGACTGTGCACCCAGAAGGATGGAATGGAAAAGATACTGGCCGGTTGGGTACAGAGCCAACTGGTAGTTTTTCTTACTCCCATTAGTTTTGGAGGCTATCATTCGGAACTAAAAAAGGTGATAGATCGGCTGTTGCCCCTAAATACACCTTTCTTTACTGTGCACCAGGGAGAACTCCATCATCAGAACCGGTATGAGCCTATGCCATTTTTAATGACCATTGGTATCCTCGGGGAAGAAAATGCTCAAGAACGGGAAGCCTTTAAATACCTTACGGAGAGGAATGCCGTAAATTTTCTTTTAGACCGGTACGCAACCGTAATTATTACCGAAAGTGATGAGCCCGGAGAGTTAAAAAAACGGATTGAGCGGGGATTAGAGGAGGCGGGCAAATGAAAATAGTATCATTAATTGGAAGTAACCGGGGGGAAAAGAGTACCTCCCAGTCCCTGGTGAACTACCTTACTCAGCAGTTGTCTTCCGGGGAAATGCCGGTTCCAAGTTATTATGCCCGCCGCATGTATCACCGACCCCGGGAGCAGGATGTCTTTTTTCAAGAGCTGGCGGCATGTGAGCTTTTGATCTTATCTGCTCCGGTTTACGTGGATCTTCTTTCCGCCCCTTTAATTCAGGTATTGGAAATGGCCCGAGACAAGATAGGCCGAAATGGTTTGGAGGGAACAAAGATGTTAGCCATTATCCACTCTGGTTACCCGGAACCCCAGCAGCGAAGGCCCAGTCTGGAGATGTGCCGGTGTTTTGCCCGGGAAATGGGGATTGAGTGGTGTGGGGGCTTGAGTTTTGGCGGCACTTCCCCAATTAGCGGCCAGAATTTGGAGGCCGCGGGGGGGATGACCAAGGGAATTCGTTCCTCACTGGACCGGTCGGCGGAAAAGATTTCGGAGGGTAGTCTGACGGGGGTAGAAACCCTAACTTTGGAAGACCGGTCTACCATTCCCATGCCCCCCTGGCTGGTAAAACTAATAATGAACGCTTTGACCCGGAAAAATGCCAAAAAGAGTGGTATTAAGGACTTAGCGGTCAGGCCCTACGGGATAAAAGGAAAATAAGAGTTACTATAGAACCTTCTTGTTTAATAATGACTGGCCGCAGAGTATATACTAGAAGAAATTTTTAAGTGAAAGGAAGAGACCATGAAGAAAAGTTTAGGAGCTAAAACATTGGTTTACCCGACGCCGGTTTTTATCGTCGGGACATATAATGAAGAAGGTAAGCCGAATGTCATGACGGCGGCGTGGGGAGGGATCTGCTGTTCATCGCCTCCCTGTG
The DNA here is from genome assembly GCA_009711705.1 of Bacillota bacterium. Taxonomy (GTDB): domain Bacteria; phylum Bacillota; class Desulfotomaculia; order Desulfotomaculales; family VENG01; genus VENG01. Next base: position 273,866 of record VENG01000005.1, on the reverse strand, counting down.
TTTCCGTTGCCTTGCGCAAAGCCACACATACCTACGGTAACATGGTGGCCAAGAAGTGCTTTACGGTGAGCATCCCTTCTGAAAAATATGCCCGGGAGGCTGATTATTTCGGCACAGTCTCTGGCCGTAATGAAGACAAATTTTTAATAACCGGGCTGACACCGGTAAAAAGTGATGTTGTTGATGCCCCTTATGTACAAGAATTTCCGTTAAACTTGGAATGCAGGATCATCCAGTCGGTTGAGATTGGGCTGCATACTCAGTTTATCGGTGAAATTGTAGATGTAAAAATTGATGTATCTCTGGCGGAAGAAGGCGAGGGTCCGCTTATAGAAAAAATAAAACCCCTTCTATATGCTCCCGACAGCAGAAATTACTATGGCGTGGGTGAGGAAATAGGGCTGGCGTTTTCTATAGGAAAAGATTTTAAGTGAAATTCGTTCAGCTAATGCTGAACAACGGGGCTTCAGAAGTTGGAATCTTAAGAAGGAATCCTTAATATCTCATACCCCAAGAGTGTATTTGCCCATGCTACCCTTTACCGTCCGGTTTTTCATCTAACTCTCTAACCTCGAAGGTAAAGATAGCTCTTTGAGCACCGGGGGCGGTAGGTTGAACGTTATTGTTACCCGCTAGGCGACTGTGTTTCATCCCATAGGTAAAGTAAATTACCAGACCTAATGCAATCCATACCACGAATCTGATCTATGGACTTGGTGCGAAAACGAGAATCTTTATGGTTACGATTAATATAACAGTAGCTTGGATTGTAAAGACCGCAATTATGTGCCTTAACTGCTCAGATGGGCTATGTAATTAAAAAAGTTACTCACCCGCACACTCGGGGAGTAACTTAATCAATTATTTCTAAGTCTTTTAATTTTATATAAAAAGAACTTCTATTCATCTTTAATGCCTGTGCGGCTGCTGAACGGTTCCAATTATGCTCTTCCAGCACCTTTAATATGACTTCTCGTTCAACTTCGGCCACAATTTCTTTGAGAGAAGCCTCAGGCCCGGCCTTATATGGTCCTCTTCGGCTGTATAGGTTTACTGGCAAGTCATCCACCGTAATTACGGGGCCGCCCGACATCAAAATACTCCTCTCACACACATTTTTTAATTCCCGTATATTACCCGGCCAATCGTATCTTTTAAGCACTTCGAGAGCATCCGGGGACATTCCGGTAACGGGTTTGTTGTACTTTTTACTGTACTGGCGGCATATGTGTTCTACCAACTGCGGAATATCTTCTTTCCTCTCCCGCAACGGGGGCACCTTAATTTCCACCACATTTAATCGATAAAAGAGGTCTTCCCTGAACTCTCCCTGCCTTATTGACTCTTCCAAATCCTTATTGGTAGCTGCAATTATACGGACATCCACTTTGATCGGCTCGGTTCCGCCTACTCGCTCAAACTCCATTTCTTGTAGTACACGCAACACCTTGGCCTGGGTGGCAGGAGCCATTTCGCCGATTTCGTCTAAAAACAGAGTCCCTTTGTGGGCCAGTTCAAACTTGCCGGGCTTCCTGGTGGTGGCGCCGGTAAAAGCACCTTTCTCATGGCCGAAAAGTTCGCTTTCCAGTAAGTTTTCCGGAATAGAGGCACAATTTATTTTAATAAAGGATGAATTATGCCGGTCACTATTGTAATGGATAGCCCTGGCTACCAGTTCCTTGCCGGTTCCGCTATCGCCCCGAATCATTACTGTGGCCGTGCTGTCTGCTACTCTCCCGATGGTTTTATATACATCCTGCATGATGGGAGACATACCGATCATACTATCTGAATCCGCATCATGATTATTTGCTTCCTCTTTAACTTCCAGGGACATCTCGGTGGTATCTGCGGCTTTTTCCACTTTGGCCAGGAGGTTATCCAGCTTTAAGGGCTTTGTAATGTAATCAAACGCGCCTAATTTCATAGCGCTTATGGTGTTAGATGTATTGCCGTAAGCTGTTATTAAAATAACCGGAACATTTATTTCTTGCTTGTTTAGTACTTGTAAGACCTCAATTCCATCCATATCCTGCATACGTAGATCCAGCAGCACAACATCCGGCCTTATTGATTCTATCTTATACAGCCCTTCCTCACCGTTAGAGGCCAGTTCTACCCGGTATCCGTTATCTTCGAGAATATCCTGCAAGGTTTCTTGCACGCTGACCTCGTCATCCACCACTAACACTGTTTTGGCCTGCATTTATTCTACCTCCCCGGCCTTTACGTACAATGAAAAGGTAGTTCCTTTACCTATTTCACTGTCCACTTCAATGTGTCCGCCATGGGCAGAAATTATCTCGTGGGCAATGGCCAGCCCCAGTCCCGTACCTTTAGGGCGAGCTGAGTAAAAAGGATCGAACAAGTGAACCATGTGCTCCTGAGCTATCCCACAGCCAGTATCCGTTATATCAATGCCGATGAAGTTGTTTGATCTGTATGTCCCCACTTTTATTGTACCGCCCTGAGGCATGGCCTGTAGGGAGTTAAATAGAATATTGGAAAATACTCTTTCTATCTGTTCCCGGTCGATCCAGGCAGGGGGAAGCGAATGATCCAGGGTTTTTACTACATTATATTTCCCCTGGTATGTCTCCATTATAAATCCTAACACTCCGTTAATGACCAGGTTTATGTCATGATAACTAAATTTTGCCTCCGCAGGTTTGGTGAAGTATAAAAGTTGATTAACAATCCCATCCAATCTGGCCACTTCCCTGCTCATGGTGGCCAGAGCCTTTGCAGAAGGGTTCTTATTGTCTTGCCAGTGCTGTATATAACAGCTTATAGAGGTCAATGGATTACGAATTTCGTGGGCTACTCCGGCTACCAGTTTTCCCAGTGATGCTAACCTTTCCTGTCGATGTACCTGCTCTTCTAATTTTTTATGCTCGGTTATGTCCCGGCAGAGTATAACTGCTCCTATGGTGCTGGTGCCGTTTTTAAGAGTATCAGTACTCACGATTAGTTCCAAAACACCATTTGATGAAGCCCAGCTAACATTTAAGTCGGCATACTGGGTTTCCTTTTCTAAAGTTTCATCCAAAAGATTAATAAAAGGAGAATTTTTCGGCAAGACGTCGTTATATGGAAGACCTTTATTTTCACCGGGCAACTCGAATAATTTTTGGGCTGCACAATTGGCTATAACAACATTACCGTTGACATCAACCACTAAAAGCGCGTCTTCAATTGTGGCGAGCATTGTATCATTATAAATATTTAATTCCAGTATCTTTCTGGCAAGGTCATTAACGGAATCAACAATTTCGCCCAGTTCACCGGGAGCCTTGGGTACAGTATATCCCAAATCATTTTTCAGGCTTTGAACCCCTTCTGTAACGCTTTGCACTTGATTAACAAACTGCCTGAACATCATAAGTGAGCCACCTAAACCCAGCATTATTGTGACCACAATTATGGCATAGACAGTGTTGGCCACACTTTCACGCTTACCGTAATAACCCGTTTCTCCAAGGTTTTCAGCACTTCGGATCACACCTTCAACCTCACCATTAGGAGAAAAGGGTTTGTAAACTTCAACCCAGGCCTTCTCATCGCCCCCTAAATTGTTTGCATAGGACTTTCCAGTGGAAAGGACTTCGGAAAAAGCTCCTTTTCGACGACGGGAAAAGTTCTCGGAAAAACGGCCTGAACCATCAAAAAATACGTCCAGCCTTTTGTGATAGATACCAATATGCAGTTCGGGGTAATCCTTATTTAAAGTTTTAACGATTTTGGACACGCGTTGGTGGATGGCTTGCATTTGTTCCTCTTTACTCTTTTGCAGTACTCCTTCTCGGGCCAGGTAACCGTCCAAACTACCCCCTAATTGCTGTTCGAACAGGTAGGCGGCATGGTTTAACTTTGCTTTCTGTTCTTTAACCAGCGAAAGCTCACTGTTTCCAATAATATGCAGCATATATCCAGTTAAAAGGATTGGTAAAATTAACAGTATTACTGTAAATAGAAACAGCCTGTTTCCGAAGCTTATATTGGACATGCCGCGCCCCCCAAGGTTTATCAGCAAAATAAATTATTCTATATAATATATGTCGTTTACGTTAATACCTTCTACATTAAATTAAGGGTTCCTACTTAGCCCCAGTTTCTCCAGGCAGGGAAGTGTAGCCAATATGAAATCGGCCAAATCCCTGGCTACTAATTGGACATCATTTGATTCCACCAGGTGATAAGGAAGAAAAGTTTTTACTCTGTAATGCCCTGCTGATTCAGTCCGGGGGAGTTCCCGCAGCAGCTTCTCTCCTAACCTTTCTTCAATCTCCTCTTTCATTTCCAGTAAAGGAAGGAATACTGACTTCTTGTGTCCATCCATTACCAGTTCGATGACCAGTATGTTCTGCCCCTTGTTAAAGCCGCGCCGGGGCCTTACCCTACCTATACGGTAAAATACAGTGGAATTTTTAAAGATGCTTATGCAGCGCTTGGATTCTTTAAATACCGGGGCTGGACAGGATATGGCTATATCATTATTTTCCAAAATCTTACCGGCGACTAGTACCACATTATTCAAAAAATCACTGAACGTCATCTCAGCCTTTTCCATTTTTGCCCTGAGCTGCAGCCACCGCTCAAAGTTCTCCAATACCTTCTTTCTGTTTCCCTTCGGTTTGTTGGCCGGACGCCTTGATGTGTCAAGAAATTCTTGCTTGAAGTGGGAAAATTGAATAAGAAATTCACGTTCAGTCATTGAAACCACCCCTTAAACTCACTTCTATTTAAAATAAAACCAGCGCCAAAGGATTACTCTTTAGAATTATATCTAATTTTCCTTGCGCTGCGGAATACCATATGCCGCGGCCTTGGCCGCGGCATATGGTATTGGCTTACGCCAATAAACTTTTAATGAGAGGATACAGCATCTCCTTGTTTTTCCTCCGCCGTTACGCCCTTATCTGCACGGCGCAGGGCCTGGATCATCCAGAAAAAGATGATCATGACTCCAATAATTCCACTGCCAAATAAAGCTACGTTACTTAGCATATTTAAAGTACCTGCTGTGCCCTCGCTAATGCTCATATAACCTAGGTCAGTAAGATAACTGGGAATCATTATCCCCCGGCTGACAACCACCATGGCAATAATGGAAGTCATGACCAGCTTAATTTGGTACCCCCTAACTATGCGTGTTCCTATAGCTCCCAGCTGGATACCAATCATTGATCCAACATAAAGCAGTAGGGCTATCCTGATGTCAGTGAAGCCTCCCATAGCATATAAATAAGCTCCCTGGGCTCCGGAAAAGATAGCCAAAAATAATTCTGTTCCGGCAGCTACGTATGTGGAACATCCTAATAAGTATATCATAGCCGGAACACCTATAAAACCACCAACCCCAATTGTTCCTGCCAAAAAACCGGTTGCCAGGCCCACAAAAAGAGCTATCCACAAAGAAACCTTTGTTTTGGCTATAGGGAAATTCATTATTGGGGGTAAATTAAGGTTCCTTATCTTTTCGGCAATTCCTCCCCCCGAGCCGTCGTCAACAATTCCCTTTTTATGACGCAGTATATCCTTGGCCATAAAGAGTGTCAGGGCAGTCAACACCACTACAAAGAAAGCACTGATATAAAGGTTTGAACCAGCCGCGCCCATGGATTCGGCTATACCTGTATTGGCCATGACCGCCAGCTTAACCCCAAGGAATAGAGCCAGAAACATTACCAATCCCATCTTTTTATCCACATTACCGAACTCGCTGTGTTTTTTCGCCCCCTGTATGGCCTTACCAAACTTATGAGTAATGTTTGCTGCTACAGCCATGATCCCGGGAATCCCCAGGCTCATCATGGCCGGGGTCATGATGAAAGCTCCGCCGCTGCCCAGAAAGCCGCTGAGCGTACCCCCCAGCAGTCCAATTACCGCTAGTTCTAATGCCATCTTGGGCGTTAGAGCCACTGCCTTTACAGCTTCTACTCCAACCGGAATTTCTCCGCCCATGAGATCACTCCTCTCTTGTTAGCTGGGATTCCAGCTTTTTCTCTAAAGTGTGCTTGAAGAACTTATTTGCTGCTGTCCCGTAAAGGCTAGAGGCCAGCAGCACAAGTGCTATAACAAGTGCCGGAGCCTGAATCTGTTTACTGAATATAACATCAATCACAAACTTTGAATGAGTAAATACCAAGAAATACAAAACTAGTGTTGCAGTACCGTATACAACTGCTTTTGTGAGCCCCAATTTTTTAGATTCCAGTGTTTTGGTTGTTTCCGCCACTAGTATTCCTCCCTTTTTAATTCGATTTTACTAAGCAGTTAGTACTTTTTAATACTAAATCAACACCCCTCCCTCAAATTGATCAAAAGACCATTTTAAATTAGCTATTTATATAAAGAGCAATAGCCGTGCCAGTTTTCACAAAGCTAAAATGTGCGTGTCGCGCGGTTTTTCTAAGGCTATCGGCAACATGATTGATGAAATTTTAGTCATAGGTGACCATATTTTCATCAACCGGACCCGAAAAATAAATACCCCCTGCACTTGTCGCGCACGGGGTAAAAAATATGGCAGCTTTGAAATATCATAATTTTCAGTTACTTTATATGAGTCTATCTTTAATATCCTCCGGTACAGCTTGTGGTTGCTAGCAGAAACAAAATTGATTAACGGTTGGACAAACTCTTTTTGTTGAACACGAAAACAGCTTTGCACATTATATCACATGCAGTTACTCTTCCCTAAGTTGTTGGGATTCAAGTGCTTTTTCCAGGGTATGTTTGAAAAACTTCGATGTACAAGTCCCATACAGGCCAGATGCTAATAATGCAAGGGCTATTGATAATATAGGAGCTTTTATGGTCTTACTGAACAATATAGCAAGAATATAATCAGTATGCGTAAAGACCAGTACGTAAAATATTACAGACACCACACCGTAAATAAGCGCCTTAAAAAGCCCCGCACGTTTTGTTTCCAGTTTCTTTCCCGTGGCCATTTTTCCACCTCCCTTTACTCTTTTGGTTTTTAGCAACAGGAGAAAGTTGCATATTTCACTTGCTAAACACAATGCCACCTTTTTACTGCTACACTTCCTTTAGCCAAAAACAAAGCAATGTCCGTGCCTGTTTTCACAAGAATTTGAAGTCAACTTTCCCCTGATAAAAAACGAATCTAAGTACTAGCGAGTGTTCAAAATCCGGTCAACGTTGACTAAATCTCATACACTCTAGAAAATTAAAAAACCGCAAATGCAATCGACATGCGGTTTAAAAACTTAGATAGCCTGGCATTCATTTTGCACATTTAAAAGAAAAAGTCGTTAATACGAGAGGTTGTTCCGGAGAAAGGAGATGCATTCCGGTGGCCGAAGGAGGAAGAAACTGGATGGAAAGGAATTTTGAGAAGCCTTTTTTCCAAATTGAAATGGCACGCTGTGAAATGAGCAAGAAAAAGGTTAATGGTGCAGCTGTTGGTGCCCTGGCAGCAATCACAATTCTAGTGAATTTACTTTTTTAATTTTTTTTATATAGAAGTAAAGACATTCCGGTTTCTTATTAACATGAAACCGGAATTTTTTTTGCCGCAGTATTCATATTCAAAGCATAGAGGTAAACTTATTGCAAATGTGAAATAACATACTTGAACAAGTGACTTCGGGGAGGTGATAATGTGTACCTTACAAAAACCTGTAAGGATATAATGGTTTCTGTTAACGACTATCCTCAAATTCAACAAGAAGTATATATAGCTCACGCAGTAGAGATCTTAAAAAAATTCTTTCACGAAAAGGATGGTACCTGGTATGGCTTTCAATCACTGCTGGTCCTGGGCAAAAAAAATGTGCCCACAGGTATTTTGACCCTCAGAGGACTCCTTAATGCCTTCAGACTGCAAGGTATGACTGATCATCTTCTCAAGACTGATCCCACTGGTCTATTTTTCTTACCAAATATGTCCGACCAATTTCAAATTAGGGTAAAAGATTTGATGCGTCCTTTCAGCTATGTATTTGTACAAGAAGATGACTACATATTTAAAGCAGTGGAATTGATGATTACACATAAGGTAAATTCGATTCCGGTAATGAGTGGTAAATCACCGGTGGGGATAGTTCGTACCATAGATACTTTTTGGATTATCGGCGAGCTTTTGGATTAAACCAGGAGGGATTCCAATTGCCAATTACTAAAAGGGCCGAAGAAATAATGGTACCTATAGAGGATTATTCAACCATTTCAGAAAATGCAATGATTTATGAGGCCATCAAAGTGCTGCAATATTCCTTTCACCGCGACGGGAAAGCATGGTACGGGCATAGAAGTGTTGTTGTGTTGAAAGAAGACGGTAGTCTAACGGGGCTATTAACCCTCCGGGGACTGCTTAAAGCGGTGGGACTCCAGGAGTTGGATGAGGAAATAAGCATCAAGGCTGAATCATGGGGATGGTATTTTACCGAGCAATTACGCCGCGAATCCAAAGTGCGTGTAAAAGATGTTATGCGCCCCTTAACATTGGCCACCATAGACGCGGAATCAGACGTGGCAAGTGCAGCTATGGCTTTATTGAGGCACCAGATTAATTCGCTGCCGGTATTAAAAAACGGCAAACCGGTAGGGATTCTACGTACTTTGGACATTTTCCGGATTATTGACCAGTATTTTTAGATAAAAAACCATGTTTTACCAAAGAAAAGGGCTCAAATATCAGGTATCCCCTGATTTTGAGCCCTAAATAATGTTACGTGCATAGATTTGGCAAAACTACTCGCTCCAAAAGAATGAAGTGACGGTAAAAGGCTATATGTTTTCCTTTTTAGCCAGTCATTACGCTTTGGGGGACCACCATGTGTGATAAAAATCACATAAAAACGACGTATTGATTACATCATGGAAATGTCTTTCATGTTATTTTGGACGTGTGCAAGATGATAAAGCTTTGAGGAGCGGAGTTAACAACCTCTAAAAGGGGAAGTGATTTTAATGCATATAATCGTTTGCGTCAAACAGGTTCCCGATACTACCGAAGTTAAGATCGACCCAGTGACTAACACTTTGGACCGGTCCGGGGCTCCATCCATTCTTAACCCGTATGATGCCCATGCGGTTGAGGAAGCCGTAAGCATCAAGGAAAGGTTAGGCGGCAAGGTGACAGTGATTTCTATGGGCCCGCCGGGCGCTGTGGAGGTCATCAAAAAGTGTATTTCCATGGGGGTAGACGAAGGGTTTTTGCTAAGTGATGCGGTTTTTGCCGGCTCGGATACCCTGGCCACCAGTTATATACTGTACAGTGGTATTGATATGATTGCCCGGCAAGAACCTTTTCATATTCTTTTATGTGGGAAACAAGCCATAGACGGTGATACTGCCCAGGTGGGGCCGGGAATCGCCAGGAGATTTAATCTCCCCCAGTTGACTTACGTGGATTCCATCTTAGCTATCAATTCAGAGGAGAAGAGTTTGAAGGTCAGGCGCAAGCTGGAGGATGGTTATGAAATTGTGCAGTCACGCCTGCCTTGTTTAATAACCGTGGAAAAAAGTCTGAATGAACTTCGTTACTCTTCTTTGCCCAACATGCTTCGGGGTGCCCGCTACCGTCCCAGTATTATTAGCGCTAAAGACATGGAGGCGGACCAGTCCATGATGGGTCTTAAAGGTTCGGCTACCTCCGTTACCAAAATTTTTCCCCCGCCGCAGCGTAATCAAGGGGAGATATTTTCCGGAGATGCTCAGAGTGCGGTTGATCATCTAATAGATAAGTTAGAAAAAAGGGTGATAAGTAATGGCAGTTAACATATCGAATGCATGTATAGGTTGTGAAATGTGCGTAGCCACATGCCCTTACGGTGCTCTTTCTATGGGGGAGGACGGTAAATGTGATGTGGATGGCGATAAGTGTACAGAATGTGGAGAATGTATTGATGTTTGCCCGGTAAACGCATTAAGCTTGCCCTCAGGTGAGGGAACAGGTACGGAACAGAACAGTAACCCAGTCAAGCAATTTACTGGGGCATCCGCTTCGGAAGTGCCCGGGAATATTGGTGAATATAAGGGAGTCTGGGTTTTTATTGAGCATGAAAAAGGAGTTATTGCAGAGGTCGCTTTAGAATTACTGGGTGCCGGCCGTGAATTGGCTGAAAAGCTGGGGGTAGAGCTTGCCGGTGTGCTTTTGGGTGATAATGTCAGCGGTGTAGTGGATACCCTGTTCGAGTATGGTGCGGACCGTGTTTATTTGATGGATAATAAGGTGTTCAGTAATTATAGGACCGAGGCATATACCGGGGCTTTCGCGAACTTAGTGCAGGAACACAAGCCTGAGATAGTTTTAATGGGAGCTACCACCACCGGGCGTGATTTAGCCGGGGCAGTGGCCACGCATATGGAAACAGGGTTAACTGCAGATTGTACAAACCTGGATATTGATCTGCAGAAGAGAATTTTACTGGCCACCCGCCCTGCTTTCGGTGGGAATATTATGGCCACCATCGTAAACAAAGAACACCGGCCCCAAATGGCTACAGTCAGACCAAAAGTAATGCGCATGGCTCAGCCGGTTGCCGGGAGAAAAGGAATTCTGGTGGAAGGAAAAACGAGAATAAGGGAATCGGAACTGGCAACCAAGGTTTTGGAAGTGGTAAAAGAAAAAGGAGATGCAGTCAGCCTGGCGGATGCCGAAATAATAGTGGCAGGTGGCCGGGGATTGGGTGATAAAAAGGGTTTTGAAAGCATTTGTTTTGGGTTGGCCGAAGCCATTGGTGCCCAAGTGGGAGCTTCCCGGGCGGCGGTGGAGGCAGGGTGGATTGATCAAAAATACCAGGTGGGTCAGACCGGGGTGACGGTAGCGCCCAAAATATATATTGCTCTTGGCATTTCCGGTGCGGTTCAACATTTGGTCGGGATCAGGGGTTCAGATATTATCATTTCGGTAAATAAAGACCCTGATGCGCCCATTTTTAATGAAAGCACATACGGAATAGTGGGCGATGTTTTTGAGGTTGTGCCACTACTGGAAAGACCCTTAAAAGATTCATTAAGGAAACAAGGGCTGGTTAGTAGTAATCAGGACTTATATAACGAAGACAGTCAGGAGGTATTTGCCAGTGCCGGAAAAATTTGATGCTATAGTAGTAGGAGCGGGAGTGGCCGGGCTGGCCGCTACTTATAAAATGGTAACAGAGGGGCTGTCCGTGGCAGTAATTGAGCGAGGTGATTACCCCGGGGCAAAAAATGTGATGGGTGGCGTTTTATATCGTCATTCCATGGACAATTTAATGCCGGAATTCTGGAAGGAAGCACCTCTCCAAAGGCCGGTTGTGGACCAGCGATATTGGCTGATGGATGATCGATCAGCGGTCAATATGAGTTATAAAAGCCAGGAATGGACTCAGGAACCATATAATTGCTATACTGTTTTCCGGGGGCAGTTTGACAAATGGTTTGCAGATAAGTGTATCGAGGCCGGAGCACTAATAATTAACGAAACATTAGTGGAATCCTGTTTACTGGAAGAAGGTAAGGTAATAGGGGTTCGTACCGGGCGTCCTGAAGGTGATATTTACGCTAACGTGGTGATTTTAGCTGACGGGGTGAATTCCCTTTTAAGTAAGGAGCTGGGCTTTCATAAGGAATGGCAACCCAGACAGGTTGCCTTGGCTGTTATGGAAGAATTGAAACTTCCTTCTGAAGTAATCGAGGAACGTTTCAACCTGGAACCGGGAATGGGAGCAACCATTGAGATATATGGGGACTCAACCCTGGGGAGTATGGTTGGCAACGGCTTTATATATACAAATAAAGAACATATCTCTATCGGTGTTGGGGCATTGCTGTCGCAGCTCAGGGATATGGGAATCAAACCTTACGAACTACTGGAATACCTAAAAAACCACCCCATGGTGAGGACACTGATTAAGGATGCCGAACCGGTGGAATACTATGCCCACTTGATTCCGGAAGGAGGTTATTATTCCATTCCTAAGATTGTGGGCGACGGGGTGCTGGTAGCGGGAGATGCAGCCCAGCTGGTAAATGGTGTGCACAGAGAGGGCAGTAACCTGGCTACAACTTCCGGTCGGTTGGCCGGAGAGGCCGTTGTGTATGCTCATAAGGCCGGTGATTTTTTCGCGGAGACATTGTCTTTATATGAAGAAAACCTGCAAAACAGTTATGTGATTAAGGATCTTAAAAAGTATAAAGATGCGGCTCACGTTTTAGAGACCAATCCGCAATTCTTGAAACAATATATACCTGGTACCAACATGGCTCTGCACGAGATGTTCACAGTAGATGGTAAGAGTAAAAAGGAAAAGCAAAAGTTAGCCCTGCAAAAAATTTTGAGTGGAGATTCTTTATATTCTCTAGGTAAAGATATATATAAAGCTTGGAAGGCGATGAAATAATGAAAAAGACTAAAAAGCTGGACACCAATGTGAACATTGACGATAAATTGTATTTAAACCGCCTAAAACCTGACGACCGGTCGCACCTGTCTATTAAAGATGCTGATGTATGCGCAAATAATTGCCTACGTAAGGATTGCACCTTATTTTGTCCCGCCGGCGTTTATAAATGGAGTGATAATCGCATCGCAATTAATTACGAGGGCTGCCTGGAATGCGGTGCCTGTAGGATAGCTTGTCCCCACGAAAATATAGAATGGCAATATCCCCGGGGTGGTTTTGGTATACAGTTTCGGTTAGCCTGAGGAAGCAAGGGAACAGTTTTCTTGCTTCCCTCTTTATTTAGTGGTAAAATTTTTTCAAAATAATGAATGTCATTAAGGAGTGATTTTTTTTGGCTTTTAAAGACGACTTTTTCAGAATCACGGATCATATAAAGCAAAAGTCCGAGGAGTTTATTGATATCGCCCAAACAAAAATATCGGCATCAAAAATAGAGTATGAAATTAACAAAAAGAAAAATCAGTTAGGCGATTTGGTATATAACCAATATAAGGAAAATAACTTGGATAGCGAGGCGGTAGCGGAACTGTGTGAAGAAATTAAACAGTTGGAGATACAACTTAATGCACAAGTTCCGGAAGAAAACAAATGTAAACAATGCAATAGCGTGAATCCTCATAACGCCAAGTTTTGTGCTCATTGTGGAGCACGTAATACCTGAGATGATGGTAAAGTCCCGGCCCTTTTTTAAGGACCGGGACTTTTTATAGTTAGGAAGAGATCAGAAAAGAAGATGGCCTGCCGCCTTGTATGCTCCTGGAAGATCCCATATTCAGTGAAAAGCCTTATATAGATAATTGAAATCAAATGTTAGTTGTGGTAGAATTTCTCAGGCAATTAAAGTTGTATACTATTTTTTGTTAAGGAGGAGGCCACCCATGAAGTATACATGTGGAATAGTTGAACAACCGGCCAATTTTGTGCTATCAGTTCGAACGAGATCATCTGTCGAAAACCTGCCTCAGGAGTTGGGTAAGATTTATGCCGCAATTACGGAGTATTTCTCTGAACTAGGTGAAGAACCATCCCAGGCCACTTTTGCCGCTTATTATAATATGGACATGCAAGATCTTGACATCGAAGCAGGTTTCTTGGTACAAAAGGAGTTACCCGCAAAAGATAATATTAAGCCTGGTAAAATTGAAGCAGGGAAATACGCTGTTTGCATGCATGTGGGACCGTATCACAAGATAGAGCCTGCCTATAATGCCTTGATGGAGTGGGTAAAGGAGAAAGGTCTTACCCCTACCGGCGTGGCTTACGAATTTTATTATAATGACCCTGCCGTAACACCGGAAGACGAGCTCAAAACCAGGATAATGTTTCCCCTGGTTTGAGTGGAAGTATAACGCACCCTCACGGTTAGACCGGGGGTGCGTCTTAAGTTTATGTCTCACTACCGGCTGGTATCTTTTAAATAGAGGCTTGATGGAGGCTAATGATATGTCAAAACCTATTCTTTTTTTGCTTGGCATTATGGCTATTTTAGCCTTGTTAATAATAGCCATAATAATTGCCAACTACATGTTTAACAAAAATGTGAATAAAGAGGTTGGAGATCTCTTCGGTAATGAGGAAGAGACAGGGGGTATTGTTCAAACAAACGAACTAAAAGGGCTGCCACAGTGCGTGCAAAAATGGCTGGAATACTCCCAGGTGATTGGAAAAGAAAACATTAGGACAGTTCGCTTGAAGCAAGAAGCCACTATGAGAACACAAAAGGAATCGCGATGGATGCCTACTAAGGCGGAACAATACTTTACCACCGATGAACCTGGTTTCATCTGGAAGGCCAAAATTAAAGCTGCTCCGTTGATACATATTGTGGGAAGAGATAAGTATTATGAAGGTAAAGGGAACATGTTTATTAAGCTTCTTTCATTGATAACGGTGGCGGATGCCAAAGGAAAAGAAGTGGATCAGGGTACGCTGTTACGATATTTAGCAGAAACTGTGTGGTTTCCTACCGCGGCCCTCAGCGACTACATTACATGGGAAGAGATTGATGCAAATTCGGCAAAGGCTGTCATGAGTTACGGAGAGGTAACTGCATCGGGTATATTTCATTTCAACCAAAATGGTGAAGTTATAAATTTCGTGGCTGAAAGGTATAAGGAGAAAAACGGCCAATTTTCATTGGAAACATGGACGGTTCTTTTGAAAGATTACAAGGAAGTTAATGGAATAAAAATTCCTATAAAAGGGGAAGTCATTTGGAATTTGAAAGATGGAGATTTTAAATGGTATAGGTTAGAAATTGTGGATATTGATTACAATAAGCCCTTTACTTATTCTTAGCCAGGCAATGGCATCCTCCGTCTTTTTAGACTTGGGCACTGGAAAACCTACTAATAGCAAGGGCCTGGATGTGAGTTTCTCAATTGATTTTTGACCAATAAGATGTATTTGTGTTAAAATGAAGTGTTCCTAGGTAGGTTTTGCATTTTTCTCCTCTCTAAATTTTTCACTTGGTTTGGGATATATGCGCTTACTCAACGGAAAAATCTACGGGGAGGTTTTAACATGTTTGTAGATAAAAATTTAAAATGCTGCGATTGTGGAACTGAATTTCTGTTTTCTGCATCGGAGCAAGAATTTTTTTCAGAGAAAGGATTTACTAATCCAAAGCGGTGTCAGCAATGCCGGGCTAATCTAAAAGGCCGTAGTAATAAACGTAATAGCCGTGGAGGCAGTCGACAAAAGCGTCAAATGTATTCTGCCATTTGTGCCGGATGTGGCGTAGAGGCTAGAGTTCCTGTTAAACCAAGTGAGGACCAGCCTTTATATTGTGTCGATTGTTATGCCAAAAGGTCTAAGAATGAAGTGGATTCAAAATAACATTAATATAATATTATTAATATGGGCTAAGGTAACTATACATTCCTTAGCCTGTTTATATTTAGAAAGATATATATGATAACCTAAGTAATTAATAAAATAGTTATATTTATGTGCTATTTAAATATTTTTTTTGTTTTATTTGCTATTTACCATAGACTGTGTTATTATAGGGCGAGTGTTAAAAAGTTGAAAACGCAAACCATTTTAAGACCTTTTATTTTATTATGATTGGTCAAGGTTTTTGAGTTTTAAGCTTTTTGAGCAATTCTATAGTAAAAGGAGGTTTTAGAATGGTTGGTAAAGTAAAGTGGTTCAGCACAGAAAAGGGATTCGGTTTTATTGAGACAAGTGAAGGTAATGATGTATTTGTTCATTTTTCCGCAATCCAAGGCGAAGGCTTTAAGAACCTTGAGGAAGGTCAGGATGTAACTTTTGACGTTGTTGAAGGTAATCGTGGCCCTCAAGCCGCAAATGTTATCGCCGATTAATACAGTAGATATTAAAATAAAGAGGAGCAATTTCCGTTAGGAAATTGCTCCTCTTTTATGTCTTGATAGATTTGCTATCTTGTCGTAAATAAGTGCACGCTGTAAAAAAGCCGGAATATTGTATGATTAGAGACAAATACGTTAACCTGTACAGTTTGAGGTTGAGATTGTATAATTAAAAATGGAGTAGGTGTTTTATCTTCAGCGAGGAGCGATCAAAATCCAAAATATAAAAAATCGAGTCTTACAAATATTTAATATTAAGGATTGCCCTTACAAATTAGCTAAAAGTATGGCACTGGGTTTCGGACTCGCTTTTTTGCCTTTGCCCGCTATAAATATCCCCTTAGGCGTGCTACTGGCTAAAATGCTCAGGTTGAATATTGTAGCTACCACGTTACCGGCCCTTTTGTTGACCTATGTATCACCCATCCTTTATATTCTCAACTATAAGACCGGGGCCCTGTTTATTACTTCCAGTGAAAGACTGCCCCAGAGTATTACGTATGATCTGTCCTTTTGGGACAGAATTATAGATTTCTTTACTCATGCCGGTCCTGCCTATTTGCTGGGAAGTATTATTAACGCTTCATTGGTAGCGGTCTTGGCATACTTCATATTCCCTCTCATTTACAAGAATTCGAGTAAACTATTTAAGAAAAAGGATACAAAATCTATGAAAATAAAAAATAAAGCCCCTGAAGATAATTCTTATTAACCATCGGCAATTAAGTCTTGACCAGTGTAACGTAGAACTGTACACTGGGTGCCGGTTGGTATATAATGTAATAGAGCGAGGTGTTTTAACATTGGAGGGGAGTTATAGGATTGGTGAAATTGCCGATTTGACGGGGGTAAGTAAAAGAACCGTAGACTATTATACTAACCTGGGATTGCTAAATCCCATAAGATCTGAGAGTAACTACAGGTATTATACTGCGGGATGTTTAGTCAGGTTAAAAATGATTGAAGCTCTTAAAATGAAAAGGCTTACTTTGGGGGAAATTAAGAAGGAATTAAGTCTTTTGGATGTTGACAAACAAATTCATGATAATGTAAAAAAGACAGATAATGTTCCAAGTATCAATTTAGTGCGTAAACAGATCAGGCAACTAGAAGAGCAGATTGCCCAACTGCAGCCGGTAATCCCTGGTAATAAGGAGCAGGTGCTGGAGTTAAAAAACGGTATTATGCTGCAAAGTTTGGCTTTGGTTCAGACGCTTACGCTTTATATCAAAGATATTTCTTCCTATCTATAATACCTCAAAATATTTTTGTGGAGGTTATGAAAAATGAATACATTAAAAGCCTGGATGTTAATGGGTTTACTCTCCGTTTTACTTGTATTCATGGGAAGTGCCCTTGGAGGAGAATCCGGAGCCTTTTTATTTTTCTTGATTGCCATGGGGTTGAATTTCTTCGGTTATTTCAAGAGTGATAAAATTGCTATAAAAATGACAAAATCATACCCGGTGTCCGAAGCAGAGGTACCGGAATTGTACGACATAGTGAAGAGACTGTCCCAGCGGGCAGGCATACCGATGCCAAAACTTTATGTAACCCCATCAGACCAGCCCAACGCCTTTGCTACTGGGCGCAACCCGTCACACGCGGCAGTGGCCGTTACTGAAGGGTTGATGCGGCTTTTAAAACGTTCTGAAGTGGAAGGGGTTTTGGCGCATGAGTTAGCGCATATAAAGAATAGGGATGTTCTGGTGGGCACTATTGCTGCTGCTCTGGCCGGAGCCATAACCATGATAGCCAACGTATTTCAGTGGGCGGCTATATTTGGTATGGGCGGCGATGATGAAGATGGAGGCGGTATGGTGGGCGGCCTGATTATGGCTTTCCTGGCCCCTATAGCTGCAATGGTTATTCAGATGGCCATCTCTCGCTCCCGGGAATACATGGCTGATTCCACAGGCGCACAGATTGCCGGGGCACCGGAAGGTCTTGCCAGTGCATTATTAAAATTGCAGTCGGCAGCTCATAGGATTCCTATGAAGACCAATCCAGCCTCATCACATCTCTTTATTGTAAACCCGCTTTCGGGAGCGTCCATGGCGAAACTTTTCAGTACTCACCCGCCCATAGAAGAGCGGGTAGAAAAACTTCGCAGCATGAGGTTATAATTACTTAATGGATGCCATAATAGAATGGGTATTAGCGGTGGCAGAAGAGTTTGGGGTATGGGGGTTAATGTTACTAACTTTATTGGATTCTTTTATTAGTCCTATACCACCCGAGGTTTTATTTATTCCTTTGAGCCTGATAGATCCCTCCGGTGCCTTTTGGCTTGCCTTTGTTACTACGGTAACCTCGGTTATAGGTGCGCTGATTGGGTACTGGTTGGGCTTAAAAGGCGGCAAACCACTGGTCAGAAAAATTTTTTCCGAAAGCAAATTGGCCAAGGCAGAAGGCATTATACAGGTTCACGGTGTGATGGCGGTATTGATGGCTTCCTTTACTCCCATCCCTTTTAAGTTAATTACTGTTTCATCGGGTGCTTTGGGGTTGTCACTGAAAAAGCTTGTTTTCTGGTCTACTTTAGGCAGAGGAGCCCGCTTCTTTCTTGTGGCCGCCATAATTACCTTTTATGGGCAGTCTGCTAAAGCGTTTTTGGAAAGTGGGCCTTTTGCCCTGCTTACCTTAGGCATAGGTTTACTTGGTATCGTTATTTATTTAGTTAGATGGTACCGTAATAATGGTGCTAAAAACGAAAATAGAGGCCGTCATTAAGGTCGTAGCCTCAGTTTGACGGTAGCGAACTGTGGTTAATTTGCTAAGCGAGACCCTTACGTGGAAAGAATGCGTAATGGTCTTACTTTTTGTTAATACTTTAGGATGTAAAGTATTAACAAGCGCGCACTATGGGAACTAATTTGGCGCGCTTTTTTATATTAAAGCATATTACTACCAATTAGAAGGGATAAAATTATGCTCACTATTATTTTTTTGGTTGGTGGACTGGGCCTGATCCTGTTAAGTGCCGAATTGTTTACAAACGGTGTTGAATGGTTGGGGAAGAGTATGAAACTGTCCGAAGGAGCTGTCGGAAGCATACTGGCAGCTGTAGGAACGGCTCTGCCTGAATCCATGATACCGGTTATTGCTATATTATTCGGAACCAGTGAAGCGGCACATGAAATAGGTATTGGGGCTATTTTAGGGGCGCCATTTATGCTAGCCACACTGGCGTTCTCCATAACGGGGGTGGCCGCATTTTTTTTCACTGTTAACGGTGAGCGGCGGGAGCACATGCTGGTGGATCATTCTATCATGCGGCGGGACCTTGGCTTTTTCATGATTGTATACTCAGTGGCTGTATTGGCCGCTTTTTTACCGCAAAATCTAAAATGGTTTGTGGCTATATTGCTGATGCTTGCCTACTTGTTTTATGTGGCATGTACTCTTAAGGGAGGAGGCAAAACCCTGGAGGAGAGCGAGCTGAAGCCATTGCATTTTGCTAAAAGACAGCAAGAGCCGTCCACTTGTATAATAATTCTGCAGGTGCTCTTTGCTCTGGGTGGTATAATCTTGGGTGCACATTTATTTGTGGATGCAATAAAGCATATAGCGCAAATTTTTCAAATTTCACCATTTGTATTGTCTATATTTATTGCCCCTATCGCCACTGAGCTACCGGAAAAATTTAACAGCGTAATTTGGGTGCGCCAGGGAAAGGACACTCTGGCACTGGGAAATATTACAGGAGCGATGGTGTTTCAAAGTTCTCTTATACCGGCTTTAGGTATAGCGCTAACACCTTGGAACCTGTCTGAACTTGCAGTGACCAGTGCTGTTCTGGCCCTGTCCGGGGCAGGATTGGTTTATTTAAGTTTAACGTTTAAAAAAGCACTTCGCCCTGCCACATTGGCATTTGTTGCAGTATTTTACGTGGTATTTGTCGTGGCCGCCATATTGCAATAACAGTAACTGCCATATACAAGAAGTAAGCATACCACAATTTCGTGAGGATGTATGTCTATGTATAAGATTGGTGCACGGATTATAAAAACGGGGCTCGCAGTTTCGGTCACTATGTATATTTGCCGTCTGCTTAATATAGAGCCGGCTCTTTTCGGCGCTGTATCGGCGGTGGTAAATATGCAGCCATCAGTATATTTAACCTTGAAAACCGCCCGGGAGCAGATTGTGGTTCACATTTTAGGAGCAGTGGTAGGCCTTGCATTTGGTTATGTCTTAGGCGGTAACCCTCTGACCATGGGAATTGCGGCGGTATTCGTGATAGCCCTCCTGGTAAACTTAAACTTAAAGAGCGGTTTATTAATGGGCATTGTTGCCACCATATTTGTTTTAAGTTCACCAGCTGAACAGTTCCTTACGCATGCTTTGGGCAGGACAGCCGTTATCTTGATTGGGCTTGTTGTGGCCATGTTAATTAATATTATGTTATGGCCGCCCCGGCACAGCCACTTGCTGAATAAAAAACTGCGTGCATGTAATGATGTGGCAGTAAACTATTTCTGCCAGGCTGTTCAAGACTTTGTATCTCTTGAAGACCAAGAGATACCTGTACCCTACACGCAAAGGGAGGAGGCAAATAAATTAATTGAAGAATGCAGGCTGCTGGCTGAGCGTGCCCGCAACGAAAGGCATAATACGGGCTATGATTACCAGTTTCTAGACCCCAATCATTGGCTTCCGTTGGCTGAACAATTAATTCACTATAATGATGTTATGGTGGATAAGGCCAATCAAATTTATGAATTACTTCCAAGTCGACTGGAAAGGCGGGTACAGCATGGTTCCCTTCCCATTAGTTCAGAGTTTCGTTCCATGTTAGATATTTTAGAAAAGGGTGGTTCTACAATAAAGAGAGTTAATGAAAAATTAGTTACATTGGTTTGTGACAAAAGCCGTGTTGAACCGGAGGAAATTAGCGAAAACTATTGGGAGAATCTTAAAGAAGCAATAGACAAATGGCATAAGAAGTTTACCGGTAATTACTATTTGCATGCTTTAATTGAGATTGGCGTAGTTGCTAACGAAATAAGATGGGTATCCCGGGAAGGTAAAAGCTTGGTTAACGGTATACTGGGTAATAAATCCGCTAATGATTAATTAAAGCAAAGTTACCTGTTTAAGTCTTTGATTATGGATTTGACAATGTTTTCTGAACACCATTCATTTCTTGAAATCAGGCTAATGGGAGCCTTTTTCGAAAATATTCTTTTATTTATGTTTTCAATCGCAAAACCCTGCCGGTGCAGTTCAATAACTTCACCTTGCAGTTGTTTTAGATGCTCTAATTTTTTTTGCAGCATTTCCCGGCCGTTTTTTACTACACCGGAATGAGCACAGTAAATGGTTTGAAAGTCTCTCTGCAATAAAGTTTGTAAGGAATTGATCGTTTCGGAGATGGATTCTTCAGGCATTATCATTTTAGTTTTTGGAGAAACAAACAGATCGCCGGTAAAAACATAACCGTTCTTGGCGTTATAAAATGCCACGTGGTCAGAAGAATGCCCCGGCAATTCCAAAACTTCCAGCGTTTTATTTTCTCCCTCCACGTTGCCGGAAAGAGGCAGCGGGTTGAAGTTTAGTCGTTTACCCCAGAAGAAACGGCGGTATGCGGGAAGTCTTGCTTTTTTTCTGCAAAAGGATATGACAGTTGGATGTGTATATACGGGAATGCCTGTTTTTTCTAATAATGGGGCGTTTCCGCTGTGATCTTCATGGCAATGGGTGAGAATAGCTTTCTTAATAGTATGGGTTTTAAAAAAATCATTAAGTGCTTTAGCAAAACGGCTTGGGCCGGTATCAATCAGAATTTGATCATCAATGTAGATAAACACATTCAATCTATAGTTGAAAAATTTAGCAACTATTTTGGTGTAAGTTATTCCGTTATGGTTATTAAATTTGATCATGTTATCCTCCTCTTAATATAAATGAATATTCATTCATATTATTTTAAAAAATATATTAGTATTGTTTTTTAAACACTTTCTATAATCTCTGTTTTTTTACCTTCTTATATAAGAAACTGGCTGGTTTTTATCCTTTATGCGTTGTTGTACTGTTGGGGACTCAAAAGAGACCGTTATCAAAACGGTCTCTTTAAATATTTCTCTATTAGTTTGAATTGTTAGGGCTGTATCCATAACCGCCCATTCCATAACCCTGTCCCATCATGCCGCCGTAGCCACCCATTCCATAACCCTGTCCCATCATGCCGCCGTAGCCACCCATTCCATAACCGGAACCAGAACCCATGTAGCCGCCGTAGCCTGCATTTTCACCGTAACCGGGTCCCATCATACCATAACCGCCCATCATCATTCCCATGGGATATTGTCTGTGGAAGTCTCTCATGTAATTGAATTGTTCTTGCCAGGCTTCGGCTTGCTCTTCGGTCATTTGGCCGTTTTCCACCGCATCATCTATCCACTGGTTATGCCATTGGAACATTTGGTCAAACCAATCACCGTATTCAGGTGTCTCCGCGAATGCAGCCGGGATAAGCAGTGTACCCATTAAAAGTGCTGCTACTGTTAGGATCATAAGTTTTTTCATTTTATCGCCTCCGTATGAATTTGATTTACTCTAATTATAAAAGGCAAATGTTACGAAGTTGTGTCAAAAATAGAGAAATTATTTAAATGTAATAAATATCGTTTAGTGTTCTCCTTTTGTTAGGGTATTAGTAGCCTCTGATTTCTTCCCTCATGGATATATATTCCTCGGTTGTTAACTCACCTGAGGCATAACGCCTATTTAATAACTCAATAGACGAATTATCTGCATTAGGCTGTAGATATTCCTCTTTAGGAAATTTTCTTTGACCACCAAACCACCGCGAGACTAAGTGAATCATTCCCATAACAACAGCAAGCCATATCAGCATTGGTATAAGCATTTGCAAGAAACCGAATCCCGAGGCGCCATAAAACATGTGCATAAATATACCTCCCATCTTTTTGTCGAAGTACTCTCGGCTTTATTGCCTTTATTATAGATCATCAAAATTACAAAAACTTGGCGCAAACTTTACATTAGTGTTAAGGATTTGCATGTTGAATTGGGGGCGGGCATAATCTGTTTGTTTTTTGTAACAGAATTGTTAAACCTGCGAGCAAGTTTGTTCAATGTTTTTTTTTATACTTTAGGTAACAATGTCTTGTCATATATAAGGTGTAAGTGGTTAAAAGCGCGCGCAAAGGGAATTGATTTGGCACGCTTTTCTTTTAATTACAGTATACATACCCCCCTAAACAATGCGGAATGTTTCGAATGACTGGGTGAAAAACGGCAAAGCTCCATCCACTGTCATTCTTATTAGATCCCAAAAGGGTTGGAGTGAATAAATTTGCGCAAACAGGTTAACGACAAAATGATTAAAGAGGCCCAAACCGGTGATGAGTGGGCGCGGGAAAAAATTATTGAGGACGGCAAACCATTCATTGCAAAAGTAGGTTCCAATGTTTGTAAACGTTACCTTGAATGGGGAGTGGATGAAGAACTAAGCATTGCCTTATTAGCTTATAATGAAGCTATAGACTCTTATGATTCTAGCGGTAAAACCTCTTTTACTTCTTTTGCTTATCAAGTAATTCACCGACGTTTGGTGGATTACTTCAGAAAAGAAGCAAAGGAAAAACATGCTTCCCTTATCCCTATTGATCCCGAAAATAGTGAATTTAGTAAAGGTGAAAGAGATGTTTCCGTAACAAATTTCGAAAATGAAGAAAAACAGGCAGACCTTTCTGAAACAGTGGCTGTATTCAATACTAAACTGGATGGCTATGGGATAACGTTCAAGGATTTAGTTAGTTGTTCTCCCAAACACAGGGATACCAGGGAAAACCTTATGCAAGCGGCAAAGTATCTTAAGAATGATCAAGAATTACTTGAACAACTCACTGAAAGGAAACGGTTGCCTGTAAAAGAGCTATGTAAAGGCACTGGTTACAGTCGTAAGGTGATAGAGAAAGGTAGAAAGTATATAATTGCATTGACACTGATTTTAACTGAACCGGAACTGTCGGGTTTGAAGCATTTTACGACCTTTCCTCAATAAACAACAAGAAGGTGTTACCATGAAAACTTCCGGCGTTGTAATGGAAATGAATAAAAACAAAGACAAAGTAACCGTCTATACCAGCCATGGTCAGTTTTTGGAAGTGCCTGCACCGCCGCATGCTGTAAACCCTGGAGAAATAATAGAGGTCTTTACAAACGAAACAAAAAAACATAAACAAAAAATGTTTGTAAGAGGTTTTATGCCCGCTGCTGCTGCGGTTTTGGCCTTATTCATGTTCCTGGGCATATATTTAACGGTATTTTCGGTTCCGGCATCAGCCTACGTAGCCTTGGATTTCAATCCCAGTTTGGAATTGGAAGTGGACAGAGATGCCAGGGTGATAGGTGCACGGTCGTATAACGAAGGTGGTCAAAAACTCTTGGATGAGCTTGATTTAAAAGAAGTTGATGTATATAAAGCGGTAAATTTGATTATGGAAAGAGCGTCATCGGAAGGGTTTATTAAGGACGATACGGATAATGTGGTCTTGGCTAGTGTGGTACCGATGGATAACTATAATGCTGTAAACAAGAAGGATCTACAAGAGGTTATTGATGCTACCTTTAAGGAGAAAAAACTTAACGGTTATGTTTCCATCCAAATGAGTAGTGAAAAAGACCGGGAAAAAGCTTTAAACGAAGGCTTGTCCGTGAACAGGTATATGGTTATGAACCGTTATCATGAAATAGGAAACAATATTTCTGCTGAGGAAATGAATGACAGAAACATGATGGAACTAACAGAAAGCAAAGAGGTAAGCTCAATGTTTGAGGGACATCACTATGAAACAGGAATGAATAAAGAAAACAATAACCATATGCAAAACAATTCTGATCTAACGGGCAGTGGGAATGTAAATGGCCAGGGCAACGAAATGCCTAATCACGGTAATAATATGAATGGTATGTCGGGGGATAATGATTCTAGCAAAGATACCGGCATGCAGGTGAATGAAATGAATGACATTCCTATGATGAATAATGTAAATGAACCGGACGATAACATGCATTCGGCAACAACTGAAGATAAAAAGCAGGATCGCTCTGATTACAGGGTGCATGAAGAATGGTACGAAGGAAATATGCCTAATACTGATCAAATGAATCAATACATGGAGAATGGTCATTAATTAATACTTATACGAGGAGTGGTTGGCGATGCTGGGGATGGATTTACTGTAATCTGTGAAGAATGTGGGGAAATAATTTACGTCTGGGGAATTCATGAAACTAAATTATGTCCAAAATGTAGTGCCGTATGTTTCGTAGTTAAGCGACTAGATTAATCTTCAGAAAACTCCGGGTAAATGACCGGAGTTTTTCTATACTTTACCAAGAAAGTATAGAAAAAAGGTGCCGTCCCCTTTGAGACTGCTGAAAAAGTCCAGATTTGTGTCGAATACTTAGATTCTTCGCTACACTCAGAATGACAATCTTGGTTCTTTGCTATATTTTTTAACTTTTTCACTGTCTTGTCCCTTTTTGGGGTTTTTGTCCATACACGGAATTCAATTTGAAATCCGTTTAAAGTCAAACTTTTAAATTTTGTGTTAAAGGTGCAATGGATCTGTAAAAATAAGATCATATAATCTTATTGAATCAAACTAGTTTGCAAAGTTAATTTGAGAGATAGTATTGATATGTGGTAATATCTTTTTAGATAATTTGCAGAAAAAGGTGGTAGCTTGTGAAAAATACGGTTTTAATTGCAGATGATGAGGAAAAGATCTGCCAAATTGTTAAAAAATATTTGGAGAAAGAAGATTTTAATGTTATTGAGTGCTCTAACGGCCTGGATGCCATTGAAGAATTTAAAAAATGTAGTCCGGATCTGGTTGTTCTGGACATCATGATGCCGGGAGCCGATGGGTGGGAAGTCTGTCGTGAGTTAAGAAAGACCAGTGATGTCCCTATAATTATGCTAACGGCAAGGGAGGATGAGATTGACAGGATTTTAGGACTTGAAATGGGAGCGGACGACTATGTTGTAAAGCCGTTTTCTCCCAGGGAGTTGGTGGCCAGGGTAAAGGCGGTGCTAAGACGGGCTGTAGATAAAAGTTCCTCACAGGATAAGAAAAGTATTTTAACTTTTGAGGGTATATCCATAAATCTTGACACTCGGAAGGTCATTATCAATGATCAAAATGTAACACTTACACCTAAAGAGTTTGATATCTTATACATTTTGGCAGGTTCACCCGGCAGGATTTTTAGCAGAGAAAATATATTGGAGTCGGTATGGGGGTATAATTATTTAGGTGACGCGCGAACGGTAGACACCCATATTAATCGCTTGCGAGAAAAATTGGCCACGGCCAGTAATGAGACATCTTATGTTAATACGGTTTGGGGAGTGGGTTATAAGTTTGAGCCACCATCCGAGGACAATAAATAGTTAAAGAGAAATTGAGGGAGGAAGGTCCATTTAGGGCCTTCCTCTCTTTTCATTAGTCGGTGACAGCGGGAAGTGTGAAAATAAAGGCGGCGCCTTCACCAGGGGAGCTTTCAACCCAGATTTGCCCTCCGTGAGCTTCCACAATCCTTTTAACAAGAGGCAAGCCAAGGCCGGTTCCGAAACCGGAGCGGTTTCTGGATTTGTCTGCTTTATAGAACCTTTCCCATATAAGCTGTTGTTCATTTTGGTCAATTCCAGCACCGGAATCTTTAACCTCAAATTTGACAAACCCATTGGCCTTTGCCATTCCTACCTTTATATTGCTGCCTTCCGGGGTTGCTTTCATAGCATTGTCCAGGAGGTTGACAAAAACCTGCTTAATCTTATCTTTGTTTGCCCTAATGTCCGGCACTTCTCCTTCCAGGTTTAACTGCAAATCGATATTTTTTTTCAAGGCAACCGTATTAAATATCTTTGTAACTTCGTGTATTAGAGACGTAACATTTACCGGGTAGAAACTGAAATCCGCATTTCCGGATTCTAATTTACGTAAATCCAGTACCTCAGAAACAAGGCGACGTAATCGTAAAATTTCCTGATTAATGCTTTCCAGGTATTCCTGTCTTTCTTCCTCTGTTTCAGCTATGTCATCCGTTAACGCTTCATTACATGCCTGCATCACCGACAGCGGCGTTCGCAGTTCATGAGAAACATTAGCTATAAAATCTCGCCTGGCGTTATCCATTCTTTCGATGGCCGATATCTTTTCTTCAATTTCCTGTGACATGGAATTCAGGGTATTTGCTAATACACCTATTTCATCTTCTCGGTAAATATTAAGCCGGTTGCTGTAATCACCCCTTGATATGGCAGAGGCAACCTTATTCATTTTTACCAGGGGGAACGACACACTGCGGGAGAGAAAAAGGCTCAGCAGGGTTGCCAAAAGGATGCCCCCGATTCCTGTATAAACAGTCACTCTTTGCAATATTGATACTCTTTCGGTAATAGGGGCAAGGGGGGCGCTCACCATGACCATACCCTTTTGCTGTGGAGCCTGATATGGTAGAGCGACAGAAAGCACATCCTGGTCAATTAAGGGGTTTTTGCCTATATAATGCATTTCTTCTCCTTGCAGGATTTTCTCAAACTCTTCTTTTCCCCAAGGGATCCCGTGATGACCAAACACATCGACATCGGTCCCGGGGGACATGTCCATGCCCATTCCCCGGCACTCCTGTATATAACCCTCTTCATTGACAATCATAATATTCAACCCCAGTATATGAGAGAGTGTACTCAAATCAGCAGGGTTTTCACCAGATTGTACTTTATTTACTACCTTCTGTCCTTCTATGGTCAGTTGGTTAATATGCTGGCCGTAATAGGTTTGTTCGAGTACTTTTGTTTGTACAAAACCGATTAGCCATAATGTCGTTAAAACAAGCAAAGTCATTACCAGCCACAATTGAAGCATTATGCTTTTCTTAAACATCTTCATTTATTTCTCAACCTTTCAATTCTAAAGTACCGAAATGTACCAAATGTAAATGCTGCAGAAATGTCGACTATATTCCATTTTAACGTTTTTTTAAAATAACTCAAGTGTATAAATTGCCATACCACTAACAGATTTTAAAAAATCAGCCAAGGGGAACCAGCCACTAAGCCGGTTTATTAATAACGAAATAATTTATAGCCTGGATTTAGTAATTACCCTCCTAAATTAATTAGCATCTTCGAATAACTAATTGAAAGCGGCAAAGGGAGGTGAGTTAAAAAGCCGTATAACTTTAAAACTAATTATCCATTACTTAAGGAGGAGTTAAGCATGGCAAAGATGGGAAAGCATAGGTTATTATTGACATTCTTTATAATTGTATTAGGAATTGCACTTGTCGGTATAGCGAACGCGGCTACTGTTAGTAATGCACAGATGACTGTAGATGAAATGAATGCTGCAATGGAAGATGTAAACACTACATCCACAGATCAAGATGAAGCTAGCGATGAAAATAAAGATGATGTAGATGAAACAGAAGATGAAGCTACCACCGATGAAGAGGAAGCAGACGATGAAGCTAATAATGAAAACAATGATGATGCAGTTACAGATGAAGATGAAGATAGTGATGGTTCGCAAGATGCAGATAGTTCAGCTAATTTACAGATGGGAACTGAAATGATGAATGATGCTGAATTGCAAACACAAATGCAGGATGTTCACGAGTCTAATAATATGGACACTCAAGAGATGACTGAAGTTCATGAGGATATGCAAGCACAGATGTCTGATGTTCAAAATGATATGCAGGATCAGATGGTGGATGTGCAGGATGACATGACTGACCAAATGCAAAAAGCTGACAGCAGCGATTCCCATTCAGGTGGAAGCAGCAATGGTGGAATGCACCGTTAATATAACTTAAGGCGAGCAATATAAGACATCCCTTTAAAGGGGTGTCTTATATTGTTTATGACTGCTTTTAAGCTTTAAGCGATGTTATAAAGAGTTCAGTGATTTGTAATAGAATTGTGATAGTAGATGGATAAAATTAAGTATGAAAATATTTATGTTAGAAGGTGGTGAGAAAAAGTGGATTCTTTGTATAATTTTTTTCCTTACATCTTAATTGGCGGGCTTATGGTTTGGATGATGAGTAGGAAAGGTGGGTGCTGCGGTGGGCATGATCACTCAGACCAATCTGGTGATCATGCCGCTTCCGAAAAAAAACCAGGTGACTGCTGTAGTAATGATAAGCACCAGCATGGAAAAGGCTGAAGTCATAATGATATGGTTGTTAAATTAATGTAATGATTGCGTTCTTGGTATGTAACTTTGGCTTGGTATAATTATCTCAATAAGATAATTTTTAAAGGAGGTAAGAGCATGAAAGGAAAAGTATGGGTATTGATTTTAGGAGTTTTACTGGTTGCAGCTATTGTGGCACCAACAGCCTTTGCATCGTGGCAGAGTGCCCGGATGGATACAAGCAATTATCCAAATGTGATGAATGCTGATTACCAGGATATGACGGTAATGCCTGCAGCAGATGACGCTGTTGATACCGGTCAAGACACACCCCAGGATTCCTCTTCTCAAGGGAGTAACTATAACTATCCAGACTTCGATGAAGAAACCTTTAACGAGTTTCATGATCAAATGTTTGATTGGGGAGAGAATTGGGCTGAACAAAGCCAGCAAAACGGACAATTAAGCCCGGATCAAGCCCAAGCATGGCAGGACCACTTTGCTTACATGAATGACTTCCATAACCAGATGGGTTATAACGGTATGATGGGCATGATGGGTGGCATGATGGGCGGTTACGGCTACGGAATGAACGGAAATTACAATTCCAATTAACCTACTTTTAAATAAGCCTCTTCGTATAGAAGAGGCTTATTTATTACTTCTGATGGGGATTTACCCCCCACCTACTAACTTCCGATTGATTTCCTAAACGGCCATTTCCCTACAAGCCTGTGCACATTCCCGACAGATTCTTGCACATTCCTTACAGTGTTCATCATGAAATTTATCGCATTCTTTAGCACAAGCCTCGCAAATTTCAGCACATACCTCACATAAAGACTTAGAATGAAGGCTGTTCCTGGACATATATTGAACGGCTTGCACACAGATTTCGGCACAGTCATTAAGAGTTTTAATACATTGAACTCTATCTTTCACATCAGGTTCACCCATGCAAGCCGTGAAACACTCATCACAGGCTCTTGCACATTTTACGCACTCATCAATGCAGTTGTCCATAGATTTAGGCGAATTTGGTAGAACTCCCATTTTTATATGCCTCCTCGAAATTTATTCCTAGGTTATTATGCCTATAAATCCAAATTTCATTCACTATCCATGGACTTTTGGGGCGCACAAAAAATCCCGATTGTTGGAATCGGGATTTTTTGCAAAGAAGAACTTAAAAATGATGGAGGTATTATTTTGTAAGAGGCGTTAATGAAATACTAACAAATAAATGTTACAATCCGTATAAGACAATTTAACTAATCTGTAACAATTGCCTTTGGAAGCGAAATGGACTAATCTTAATAGCTAGAGATAATTTAACGGGTTCTGTGGTATCCCGTTTTTTCTTACTTCAAAATGAAGGTTGGGACCTGTAGCATTCCCGGTTGCCCCAACTTGGCCAATTACCTGTCCGCCGGCAACTTGCTGCCCGCTAGACACAGCTACCTTGGAAAGATGTGCATATCTTGTTGTTAGGCCGTTTCGGTGTTGAATATAAACTACCTGCCCATAGCCCTTTGCCCAGCCGGCATAGATTACAGTACCTGAAGCAGATGCTTTAGCGGCTTGCCCATAGGGTGCGGCATAATCAATTCCCCTGTGAGTTGTTCCCCATCTTGGCCCAAAATAAGAAGAAATGGGACCGGTTGTGGGGCGAATGAATCGCCCGCTGCGGGAGACTTGTCGCTGAGAGCCTTTTTCTATTATTCTGTTTACCGGCTCTTCAATTATTTTTTCTGAAAGCTTATTTGTTTTTGCTTTGATACCGTTATAAAAAGTGACTTCGTATACTACCTGTTTCAGCCCCGGACTGCCGTTTCTGACAACTTTTGTTTTTCCGTATGGCATTGAAGAATTCCATTGAGATTCTGTCTTGAATGGAACCTTTTCCTTGGAACTGTTCTTTTCTGTGGTAATTACCGTTAAAGCTTTTTTCCCTGGTAAAATAATTCTCTCACCCGGTTTTATTAATTCAGGATTAATGGAAGGGTTCACGTTAATAATATCTTTCTCACTCAAGCTATTCTTGTTAGCTATACTCCATATAGTATCGCCTTTCTTTACATCATATGAAACAGATCTTTGTAAGTCAAGGAGATAGTTTGCTGCTTCAAGCTTAGTGCGGATTAATTTTACGGAAAATTGCCGGTCAGAATAACTGATTTCTTCCTTAAACGATACTTTTTGGGTGTCCTGTGTGGAATATCTGTCCTTCAATACTTCCAAAACTGAACGGGCAGCAGCCTGGTTTTGGACTGCCATAATTTCTTTGCCGTCAATAATTATCGCTGTTGCCTTTGCGTTAAAGGTAAGCTTGTCCTCCAAAATTGACCGTAACTCCTGGCTATCAAAAAGTTCCGCATCCTTTTTTCTTTCCGGGGTGGTCTGAACATTTTCCTTCATATTAATTTTGGGGTATCCCTTATTATGAAGTTCGTTTTCAATAAAATTAATCTCTTTTTCTATCATGCCGGGTTCTTCAACATATCCAATTAGTTCGCCGTCAATTTTCACTGCAAATACTTCTTTATACGGTCTTGCCTGATACATCCACCCAACGAAAACGGATAATAGCAGCAGGCCTAAAATAGCAATTAAAATAGCAAGTTTTCTTTTTCCCATTTAGTACTCCTATCAGGTTTTTATTTGTAAGGTGTAAAGTATTAAAGAGCGCGCCAAGGGAACTGATTTAGCGCGCTCTTTTATTGAAGTGAGCTGCTATTTTAGGCAATATTACCAGGATACCGTAAAGGAAGAGTCCTAATATCAGTAAGCCCGTAAGAAATTTCACCAGAGAAAAGGCAAAGAATACCATAGGCTTGGCCAATAAGAATAGAACTAGTAGGAAAATAAAAAGAATGATAAATTTTTTAATCACTACGCCATAACACCTCCATTAATAATCATTATTACTGTTGATTTTATCTTGCAAATTTTACAAATGTATCTCGCTGTCTGCAAAAAAATATAACATTTTAGTTAACAACAAAGAGGTAGTGGGATGTCACAAAAAGTTTAAACGTTTGTAAACGATGCGTGATAATAGATTGATAGAATGCCCTATACGCAAAGTTGCATCTCCCAACGATTCATTGTTTTAACCTCTATTATATTGAACCCTCTTCCAAATTTAGGAAGAGGGTTTCTTTTAAACTTTAGGGGAAAAACATAAAGAAGGACTGGAATAATTAAAGCGGTAGGGGGACGTAGTTATGCAACAGGCCTAAAGACCCACTTAAAATTGGCCGGAGAAACCGGCCTTTTTTTGGTGGTTGGAGTTCGGCCCGTCTGCTTATGCCAGAACTTACTTGTTTAAAACACATTACAAAGGGTAATTTAATAAAACAATGCTAATTTCTAGTAGGCACGTCAATAATTATAATGATTTTGATTCTATGTCCAATATCCAAATCACTTACTAATATACATAAGGTATATCTGGCTAAATTACTAAAAACCGCTTTGGTGAAGGGTGGTCAGTAAATATGGTTCTTCGGTTACGGCAGAATAGATTCCGTAAAAATATTCGAGAGAAAGTTATTAAGAATAATGTTGTTAAGAATAAAGTTGTTTCAGAACCCCAGGATTTAAAAAATATTTTAAACAATAAAAATGCTAGTATCGAAAGTGTCCGGGTTCGCTATGACTATGAACAAGCTGCTGAACTGGCCCCGGCTGTAAAATCAATATCGAGAGCAACCACAACAAAAAATATAGCGGAAAAAGTGGCCTATGATACTTTTACAACCGGTACCGTAGCCGGGGTACTGGGCACAGTAGCCCTGCACGCCCTCTCTCTGCTTTGGTCATATTTAGGTTTTATCGATATTACAACAATGCAGGTTTCAGGGGAAATCTTCTTAAACCAGAATCAAGTAAATACTTTTGCAGGGTTTATGGTAAGTATTTTTGCTCATTTTGTAATCGGTGCCGCGGGGGGAGTGCTGCTGGCCTATTTCATGAAGCTTTCCGGTCATGATTTCTACTGGCTAAAGGGGGTAGCATTAGCCGGGTTTATGTTATTAACGGGAATGGGGCTTGTTGTCGATATAATGCGTCTGGCACCCCAAATGCGAATGGATGCTGCAGGAGTATTATTTCATATACTCAGCTATTTTGTTTATGGATTAATAGTGTCTTATGTACTTTACAAATTTGCCAAAATCAGAAAAGTGCATGGCTAGAGGCTGCTGCTATATCCACTGCCTGTCCGACTGCTGGTAGGCAAGATAGTTACAGTAACTATTACCGGTTTAAATGCATAATGTATTTTATCAGAACATTTCCAATGGGTTGCCCCCAATTAAAGAATAAGGTTGTGTGAGTAAAAATGAGCTGTGCCATTATTAAGATCGGCAACATTAAAATAAATAGTATCCAGTCGGGGGCCTCTTTTATTATCGGCGAGCGCATCGTTAATGTGCCCAGCAGCGAAATGGTAATGCAGGCGGGCCCCGGCTCCATGAATAACGGTGACGATGATCGGATCAGCAATCCCTATAATATCTCCCACATGTCCGATGATGATTTTATTGATAATTAAACCGGTAAAAAATAATAATAACATATAACAATTTGTGGAGGTGTAGGCATTGATCATAATGGGCCCGGTAAAAGTAACGGCGGTACAATCAGGGGGCCAGGTGCTGCAGTCCGATGTAAATATAACCAGTACCAGAAGTTCCATGAAAATGCAGGCGGCTGCAGGCTCTTTCAATATGGGCGACTTTCAAATGATCAACAATCCACTGAATATTAACGGTAACACGCAATTTGACCCCGACGTAATTGATATGCCTCAAAATGAAATTCTTTAATAGCAACTAACTAATTAGTTACTATTTAATTAACATTGTCAATAATGATTTTGGATTGATCCTGATTAGGGTAAAAAGTGCGGATATATTTTTTTTCACCTGTACTATCCATTTGATCGTTAATGATTTGCTTTAAATTGTTATTTTTTACCCCGTATCCGGCCCCGGGTGCACCCATACCTCCGGGTTGGCCTGCACCCACCATACTATTGTGGATAATACCCACGTTCAGGGCGCCGCTGACTGTTTCGACGTCAATGGATTCCACATTTAGCTCAAATTTATCCACATACATCCTTTCCACCGTGAAATTTTCAATACCATTCTTACTATCTTTACCATCCTTTGGTGCTTCCTGATTCGACTGTAGATTTTGTACCTGTTTCTTGATGATTTGTACCTCGTTTTCCAGCCTGGTCAGGGATGCCTGTAAATTAGTTATAGGTTGGCAAGGGTAATCACAGCTAGAGCCTGATACCGCGTTATTTTTAGACTGGCCGGGGCATTTGAAGATGCGGGTTAATTTTTTAATCAGGCGCAACCAGAGGCCGCCAGCGGATTTATTGTTTTTCACATAATACTCCTGCCTTTTTAAATACATTGTTCATACTTCATCCACCATATGAAAGGGAAGAATGCCGGTGAACCGAAATTTTAATAACCTGGATATGCAAACCGCGCGGATTTATATGAGGGAAATGCTGGATATCTATCGGGAAGTGCTGGGCCAAGGTATTTTAAACTCCCGTAAGGGCAAGGGTACTTTTAAACCTAAAGTTTCTTTACACGAGTTAAATGACGAGCTGGTATTATTGGCTGAAATACCGGAATTGGATAAAAACCGGGAAGTCAGGGTAACTTTTGGGGGCCATATCCTGTACTTGCGAGGTGTAATACAGCGGGACGGTAAACCCGTCCCTTTTCAGCGGCAGGTTTTATTGCCGGTGGAAGGTAGTTATAAGGAAAAGTCGGCGACTTACCAAAATGGTGTGTTGGAAATACGGCTGGCCAGGGAAGGCCGGTTAAAACCACAGGAAATTAAAGTAAGTTTTTATGAATGAAACATGCTAAAAATTATTCCATGAATTGCACTTTAATTTGCCGCTCGTTTTGTATGCGAGATTTATATAAACCGATTTCCAAAAGCCCATGTTTATATACTGCCGTGGTCCCGGCGGGGTTCACCGCCACCGGCAATATTATTTTGCGCTCGAAAGAACCGGTAAGCCGCTCATCCTGCAGTAGATTATAAGTCTGCTGGTAATCCCGGTCAACTCGGCCTTTGACCAAAAGTGTGTTGTTATTGACAGCAAGCTGTACATCCTCGGTCCCTTTTAGCCCCGGTAGCTCCAAGACCACCACCACCTTACCACCGGTATCATAAACATCAGCAGGGGGCTGGGAATCTGACATTACCTCGGACATGTCCGTCCAAAAGTCCTTACCAAGTGTATCCACCACTTCTTTTTGGTATTTTTTCAGTATTTCTAAATTTTTATTGCGTGCAGTCATTTTTTTTTCTCCTTTGCAAAAAATATCTATATATAAAATATTTATTGGCTAAGTGACTATCTAGAACCCATAGCACGGCCCGAGATGCTGGTGACCATTTGGGGCCGCATAGTGCGTTCCTACGACCCGTGTATCTCCTGCGCCACCCACGTCCTGGACGCCGGAGAAACCTTTACTTTTTTTCATTAATTGCTTCTTCCATCCCCGGCCATATCCTTTATTGCCGGCTGCATCTGGGGCAAGGACATCATTTCCACAAAGTTTTCTCGCGCCTCGGAATCGGACATTATTTGTGACATGGCTTGCTGCATCCTAGTGTCACGCATCATGTCGATCATGGACTGCCTCATTTCGGGCTGCTGCATCGTCTCAATCATGGCTTCACGCATTTGCGGTGAACTCATTGTATCCACCATGGCGGAGAAACTCTCGGAGGGATGACGACCAGGTTTATATACCGGTAGAATTGGGTTAGCCAGTTTAAAGAAAAGGAATGGGAGCTTTAATAGTAAAATCGTTCAGCTAAAGTTGAACGATTTTACTATTGTGCTTGTGAAAATGTAATATCGGGTAGGACGACGAAAGGGGTATGCTTTTACAGCTAATGTAATTTGAGTCAAAATGCAGGTCGAATACAGTTTGTTAAATGCTGTATAACGCAGTGCCCAGCTTTTTTATACCACCGCCTGGTTACCAGTTGCTTGATCATCAGTGGCCGGTTGGTATCAATAAGTAATTACAACTAATTACAACTAATTACAACTAATTACAACTTGGCATGACTTCCTCCGGTGTTTTCAATGGGGATACTATAGATGCTGCAGTCCATGTATAACAAGCAAATGATGGACTGCTTTGGTATAAATCTGGCCTTTTATTGTGGGCTGTGCACTTATTTAACTTGTACATTGAATATTTACCTATGTATGACTTTTTTAGCTTTATTACAATACATGGTTTTGTCGGCTCTACTTAATAACACATTCGCTGTCCGGCCATCTTCCGGATAAACCGATATACCTGCTGAAATACTCAAAGGATATTCCCCGGCTTGAAGCGCAACAGTTTTTTTGATCCGCTGAACCAGGCTGGTACTTTTAGCTTTAGACAAATTTGGACACAGAACAACAAATTCATCACCGCCAATACGGCCAACAACGTCTGTAAAACGTACATTATTTTTAATTGTTTTAACAATAACCTGCAGAGCAAGGTCCCCTTGCTCATGCCCGTATCTGTCATTAATGTGTTTGAATTTGTCCACATCGATAAATATTATGGAAAGAATTGTACCGTTTCTATCGGCGCACGTTATTTGCTTGTGCAGCATCTGAATCAGCATTCTACGGTTGGCTACACCGGTCAAGGAATCAAAACTGGCCAGGTGGTTAATGCGGTCGTAGGTATACCCAATCCATAGCCCAATTGGAATATAAAGCAAAGATAATATATAAATGTGCCACATTTGCGGCAATAGGTAACAGTAAGTGATGCAAAAAACAGCCCAAGCTAATCCAATTAATGTGCCGTACAACTTACCTTTATTCCTTTGTTCAAACTTCATTTAGGATCCTCCATAATTTAATGTCGGCTATTATTTTTAGTTAATCATTTATATTACATTTAATTGAGTATTTTCTGCAAGAAACAACTATTTCCTGCAATATTGATTTTATCATTTTCGAGCGTGATTCCATTTTAAATCGCTTGGAACCCTAACAGGTGGGTTGTGAAAAGAAAAATAAGACTTGTCCTATATGAATTGGGGGCAAGTCTTATTATCAAATATAGTTGCAAGCATCTACAAAAAAATTGCCACGAGAAAGTGGCAATTTTAAAATTGTTTTATTTTGATGCCGGTTTATATAAAATAATGCCTTGCCGCTGCAGGTAATCCAGGGATTCCTGCAATTCTGCGTGGGTAATACCTATCAAATCGAAGCTATATTCCGGTAGACCTGGCGCATTTACGGCAAATTTTGGCGTGAGCATTATGCTTTTTTACGGCTGTTCCCCGTAACTACCTGGAAACAGCCTTTTCTATCCTTTTTTGCCCTATTAGAACAAACCGATATTAACGCCCTTTGGGCCTGAAGGTGTTGCAGCAGGTTCCATCCGATGATTCTACCCTGTTATTTCCGCTGGACAACACTTCGATGCCGTCAGCGTGACACTCAGACTTATTGTTATAGTGACATTCCTCACACATGCATTTCATTACTTTGGACTGCTAATCCCTCCTGGATAAGATTTTGGTTGATACATTTTATATTTTGCTCGAAAAAAGATAGTTATGCATTTAGTCCGTGCTAAGCGGACTATTGTGCATTTCTAATTTTAAAGTATCATTACGAAATGATATAAATATCTCTGAACGTGTTTTAATAAAAGTTAAAACTTTGTTATGAGTATGTAACTTGCAGTTTATAGAATTAACCTAACAACTTGAAAGGGAGGTACTGGAACATGAATTAATACCTATTACCCCAGATAATGAGTTTTACAGCATATTAAAATAATAATGGAGGTGTAGATATGAAAGGGAAAAGTAAATTATTAGTTTTAGCTTTGGGTGTACTCTTAATTGCCGCTATTTCCGCGCCAAGTGCCTTTGCGAATTTGACAGGTTACGGAATGGGGCCCGGTAATGATAAGGATGTAACAGGAAATAATAATTACCAGGATATGATGGTACGGCCCGCAGTAGATGTTATTGAAGATAATGGAGATCCAATCCAGGGTGATGATGCTACAGAAGATAATAATAACTCCAACCAGTCTTCCCAAGATCCTACCAGCCCCAATTTTGACGAGGAAAGTTTTAAACAATTCCAGGATCAAATGATGAACTGGGGAAGTCAATGGACCCAAGATGCCCAGGAAAACGGTGCAATAACCCCCGATCAAGCTAATGCCTATCAAGATCATTTTAAATACATGAATGATTTTATGAATGATATTGGTGCCGAGGGCATGTATAATATGATGGGCAGTATTATGGGTGGTTACGGGAACGGCAACGATGGATATGGCATGATGGGTGGTTACTAAATACCGCCGGCGTGAGGGGCACGCTTCCTGCTAACTGCATCAAATAATTACTGCAACAGAAATAAATGGCTATGGCTTATATATAGAAATAAACAAAACGCGCCATTTTAAGGCGCGTTTTTGTTTATCTAGCTTATCAACATGTTCCATCATTAATGTCTATTTTTCGAGCCGCCACTGCAATTTTCCTGTATTTATTAGGACATCAACAGGGAATATGTCTTAAACGTTATGGAAATACTGCCAGAGTAAGATTCCAGAGTAGTTAAGAATATCAAGGAGGTAACATAATATGACCAAAGACTGGATAGGTTTGCTGGCCGGCGTGATTGGAGGAGCGGTAAAATTGGCGCTGGACCAGGTACCATTTGCCTCTGGAATTTCTGTTGCAAATGAAATAGGCGTTTTTTCCCGTATCCTGTTCCCGGCGGCAGGTGCCGCACCGGTCCTGACCTGGATTATCTACCTGGTGGGTACCGGTATAATCGGCTGGTTGGTGGCCCGGTTGTTGAACAAACCATACATGGTGTCCTATCTTCCATCAGGTTTGCTGCTGGGCGCGTTTTTATGGGCAGCCATGAATATTTTCTTTATCGCCCTTGGTATAACCCCTACCTGGGGATGGGCGTAAGTAGTTTGGTCGTAAACCTGGTTACCCATCTGGTACTGGGAATAATTATCACATATATGGTTTATAAATATGGCTTAAAGGAATCTGAAACTAGATAAATTATCAGTGGTGAACTACCCCTCCCTCCCTTCCTGAGCTTGCGAAGGGAGGGAGGGGTAGTTCACTTTTCCTTACCTGACCTAATATTACAAAGATAAAAATATTTATCTGATTTCTAAGACTCCCACTTCTATAAGTGGGAGTTTGCAATTTTTTCTTCAGGTGGGGTTGAATCCCCACCTGAAGCCCCGATGTTCAGCTTTAGCTGAACGAGTTCACTCTTTGCGCATGGATTGCTGACCGGCTTGCTGTTGGTCAAAAGCCTGCTGAGTCATATTTTCCATTTTGAACTGAGGTTCCTGTCCTTCCACATAATTGACCCGGTTATTAAGGTCAGTAACCATTTGGTCCATTTTTTTATTAAAGTCCTGATACATTTGCTTTGCCATGGGATCCTGGGTACCGTTAGCAAAAGTTTGTAACTGCCCGCTAAGCATTTTCATCATACCCAGAGCTTTATGAAGTTCCATCCCAACGGTCATAAAGTTTACACCCCCTTTTTCTTTTGTTTAGTGTGGCATTAAAAACATTTATTCATACCCAGTAGAGTATAGTAAGTCATGCTGGGGGGAAATGTTAAAAACGGTGATTATTATGAAACGTTTTGCCCTTTATCTGTCAATTTTGCTTATAGCTTTGATGGTAGCCGGCCCTCTTTACGCCCTAAAGGAGGCCATAAGCTTGGGTAAGCTACCGCCTGAGATAAAAAGGGAACACTGGAACACAGGTAACACCACCCGTTTATGGGGTACGGATTGGGAGTCTATGCAGGAGCTGATCTGGCAGGTAAAGCCCACTGCAAATAACCCCGGCGCGGTGGTTGTCGTTGATGCTGCATCCTGGCCTTTGGCCCTGGCCTGTCAGAGTTTTAGCGCTGAGCCGTTGAACCTACCGGTAGTGTTATATGAAAATAATCGTGATTTGGAAAAAGCAATAATTGAAAAAATTACAGCCTGGTCACCCACAGGTTTGGATAAGCTTAATGACACTCACGTAATATTAGTGGGCAAAGCCTCAGCTTTGAAAGAAAAAATAAATAAATTAGAGCTGAATGCCCATATAATTTCCAATTCCGATCAGCCTGCAAGCATAGCTGCCATTGCAGAAGTGCATCAAAAAATTACAGGTAAAGCAGTGTCCGACGTGCTGATTGTGGGAAGTGAAAGTGTTGCCCACGCTCTTCCCGCTTCCACCTGGATGGCAGCACGGGGGACCCCAATACTGTTGGTTAACCAGGACAGTATTCCCCGGGCTACCGGCCAGGTATTAGGCAAAGGTGATCAAGAGCGGCACTTCTATGTGCTGGGTCCGGAAAGTTACATAGGGAAAGGCGTTATCAATGAACTCGGTAGACGGGGAACAGCAACGAGGATTGGAGAGGACGACCCTTATGCCAATGCTGTTTCCTTTGCCACTTTTTACGATACAAATAACCGTTTTGGCTGGCAGGCCAAACAAGTTAATGCTGAAGCCGCCCGGCACTTTCTCCTGGGGTCTGAAGGTGATGACTGGCGGACTATACTGGCCGGGGTGCAGCTTTTTACCGGTCCCAATTTCGGCCCGCTGCTGCTCACTAAACCCGACAAATTACTGCCGGTACTGGAAAAATTTCTTTGGGCTGCAGCTCCGGACTGGTGGGTGAC
The DNA here is from genome assembly GCA_009711705.1 of Bacillota bacterium. Taxonomy (GTDB): domain Bacteria; phylum Bacillota; class Desulfotomaculia; order Desulfotomaculales; family VENG01; genus VENG01. The sequence goes on along the minus strand of VENG01000005.1, from coordinate 233,157 downwards.
CCCTGCAGAGGGCCCGTTTAATCACGTATGGCTGTTGGGGGGATTAGAGCAGGTTTCCTATGCTGTTCAGGGACGTGTGGATTTTACCCAGGAGTTGCGTGACTACCTGGATCAGGGTGCGCAGGGGATAAGCGGGATCGAGGCTCTTGCCCTGGTATGGTTTGCCCTGTCCCTTGCCTCTGCCATCTGGACCTGGTTTCACCTGTCCACGAGACTTACTCAGGTAGCCCCCGTCATGAAAATTTCATGGATACTAATAATGTTTGTACTGGGACCGTTGGGGCTGTGGGCGTATTTTACATGCTACCGTGGCTACGGTCACCAGGCTGCTTTGGGCGAATTTCCCAGGCCACTGTGGGTTCAAGTCCTGTCAGCCACTTTGGGCACAGTGGGTTTCGGTATGTCCACCATGACAGCAGTTGCTTTTTTGCTGGCCTATTTCGGACTTCCGCTGTTTACATTTTCGGGCTTCTTTTTCTGGTTGGGGAGCCCCATGACCCAGTCAATCTTTTGGTCTTATTTGGCGGCTCTGGTTGTTAATATGTTTGTTTTCGTTCCCTTGATGTTAATGTCCAAGGAAGCCTCTGCTTACCGGGACACGGTGCGGGATAACGCTCTGACAGTGTTTATCAGCATGACCTCTATAAGCATAGGCATGATGGGAGCCATGTGGTTATTACAAATGAGAGGCCTTACCGTAATGCCGGAGGAAGAAAATCTAATCTGGTGGGCTACCGTGTGGGCAGCTAACATAGTGGGACTGGTCACCGGTTATATTGGGAACTGGTCTCTGGTGGTAAGGGGCAGAAAAATAGGTACTATGTAGGAAGGGGAATCCCTTTGAACATCTCAAGGCGTATGGGGCACGTCCGGTGGGGATTAGCCCTGGTTACCGGATTAATAATATTATTGATTCTTATGGCTTTTTTTTACCGGCCAGATTATTACCGGGCCAGTGCTGTTCCTATGCCTTCCACCGTTCAGCTGACACCCAATACAGCCCGCCTGCCGGGCAAAAATGTATTTGAGGTATCAGTTTCAGTTTCTCAAATTGTATACCCGGCCACCTTTGTTGATAACAAACCTAAAGCTGTGATTTTAGTACCGCGGGGAGACTGGCGCCGCTCACTGGTTGCAGCAAATGTTATTCACTTTCCGGTTGACGCTCCTATTTTGTATATTGGAAATAACAGCATACCGGATATTGTTAAGAAAGAAATAAAGCGCCTGGACCCGGAAGGGCTTTTTGTTGACGGAAATGTCAAGGCTTTCATTGTGGGTTCCGTAGATCAAAAAGTTAAAGATGAGCTGCATAGCCTTAAAATGAAGTTTCGCCAGTTTGAAGCGGAGAGTGTCTATGATTTGGCTGCGTTAATCGACCAGTACCGGGCTACAATTAATTCTGATCATAACGATATGGTGATGATCGCATCTGATGTCTCTCCCGAATATGCCATCTTTAGCGCTTCGTGGACTGCGCATGCCGGAAGCCCAACATTTTTTGTATCTAAAGACGAAATACCGGATGCTACCAGGAAAGCCTTGTCCCGCCGGCCTCAGGACGCCTTTATTTATCTCCTGGGTAATGAGAAAGTTATTTCCCAAAAGATTGCCGCCGAGCTAGGCAGGTATGGTCATGTACAGCGTATTCCAGGTAAGGACTCCTTTGATATGTCAGCAGGTTTTGCCGGTTACGCTGACCTGGGACCCAATTTTGGTTATTGGATTGCCAAGACTATTCGTATGTTTGGGTGGGGAATATCCGAAGCAGGGCATAATTTTATTTTTGTCAATCCTGATCAGCCTGAAATGGCTATTCCGGCAGGAATACTTTCCCACCGGGGGAAACACGGGCCTATGCTCCTGGTAAAAGAAGATTCTATTCCCCAGCCGGTAATACGTTATCTTAAAGTAGTACAGCCTGCCTATCTTAGTGAGCAGGAGCAATTATTCAATTACGGGTGGATAATCGGCGGGTCGGAAACTATCAGCTCCAAAATACAAAAAGACATCGACAAACTTTTACGTGTAAAGATGCCTGCACAAGCTAGCGAGGGGGATAATGCATGAGAAAAGTAGTTGCATTTTTTCCTGCACATGCAGATGCTGCAGCAGTAGATAATGAACTTACCACCAGAGACATTACTAATTTTCACAGCATTGATGTGTCCAGTGATTTTGAGGAACAGATTCGGCAAGAAATTTTGCTGACGTCCCGGGAGGGGCATATAACCATACTAAGTGCCTTTTTAGGTGCACTGGCTGGGGTGTTGATGGTGGCTTTCTTGTTAAACAACAGGGAATTTGGCCAGGTGTTAAGTCCTTTTTTAGCAAACACCATTTACTCCACATTGTTTTCCGGTGCCGGAATGGGGCTTGCCGCAGGCGGATTGTTGGGAGGGCTTTATGCCTTGTCCAGGCCATTGCCACAGGACTTTAGCGGCTATACTATGCTAGTCATTTACTCTAAGCCTGAAATGGTGCGGGAAACAAAAGAGATTGTAAAAAAATTTGAGGGTATAACTTTGTAAAAAGCAAGGGGGGCACACTCTTCCATGAACAACGGTTTTTAAAAATTCAAGGAGTCACACTGGGAGTTCCCTCTTATAAAGTCCAGGTGCTTGGCATTGATCTGAAATTAAAAGGGGTTTGGCATATGCCAAACCCCTTTATCTCAAAAAAGAGAAGAGGAGGAGTATTTTTTAAATGATGTCTTGACCGGTTTTTTTGATTCTGAGAAGATCCTCTTTAGCTTTAGAGGATATCTCATCATTTCCTATACCGATAGCTGTCTTTGCATTTAAATGGTCAGTCACTACATTGCGTTCAACAAGTTCCTCAATTGCAGATGACTTTGCTTTTAATTCGTCGGTTCTTTCACGGGCCCTTTCTATTACATTGCCAATGTCATTGCTATCATCTGACAGTCCTGTGGCTACTTCACCGATTTTTGCATGAGCCTGTGCTGCCGTATATTGAGCCTTGATGACTTCCTTTTGAACTCTTAAAAATTCCAGGTTATTTGTCAATTTAGCTTCCGCACCCATCAAGTGTTCCTTGTCCACATCTAATTCTTCAATCCGCTGCTTCATATTTTCAATTTGAGCCAAAGTCTCATGTTTGCGTTCCAGCATAGATTCGGCCAGTTCATCTCTATCTTCCGCCACCAGTTTTTTAGCTTTTTCCTCATATTCCTTGCTAGATATCTCCAAGCGGTGCAATTGCATTTCCAAACGTTTTTTAGATGTTATAACTTCCGCAATGCTTCTCTTGGTTTGAATAAGTAGTTCTCTTTGTTTCTCAAAAGAGTACTCTAAAGAGTCCCGCGGATCTTCCAGTTTGTCTACCATTCTGGAAAACCGCATTTTAACCATGGAAGACAATTTACCTAAACTTCCCATGCCGTTTATACCTCCTTATTTAATGTGATTTTAGGTTAGAATGTTTGCTTACTAGCAATATATCATTCATTTTTGTCAAATTATTTACGCCCATATCTAGATTTTCTAACAATATTAGAGACTAGATTAGGCCGGTTTGATGGGAATAGATACAGTGAATGTGCTTCCCCCTCCTGGCCTGCTTTGAACATTGATAATACCGTTATGGGTTTGTACAATGCTGTTCGCTATGGCCAGCCCGAGACCTGTTCCGTCACTGTTTTCTATATTTTGCCCGCTTCTTGTCCTGGACTTATCCACTTTGTAAAAGCGTTCAAAGATAAACGGCAGCTCTTGCTGTGGGATTCCTGAACCAGCATCACTCACTGAAATGTGTGTATAGCCCTCACCTGAAGAAGCTGATATTTTAATCGTACCCCCGGCAAAGGAAAACTTTATGCCATTAATAATCAGGTTGAAAAAAACTTGTTCCAAGAGGTCGGCATTTCCCATGATCGGTTTTAATGCAGCATCATAATCTGATTCCATCTTAACGTTGTTTTCTTTTGCCGTTGGTTCAATTTTTTTGGTAACCTTATCAATAATCGAATCAATCTCGATTACTTCCTTGCTAAAGTCTTGCCGTCCGGATTCCATCCGTTTTAAATCCAACAATTCTGATACCAGGCGGCGCAGGCGGTTTAGTTCGTCGGAAATATGACTTAAATATAGATGCTGTTCCTCGGGGTCATCAACCATGCCGTCCAACAGCGCTTCTGTATAACCTTGAACAATTGCCAATGGGGTCCGAAGTTCGTGAGAAACATTAGCGACAAACTCTCTGCGGGTATTATCCATTCTTTCCAAAGCTGAGATTTTCTCCTCTAATTTTAAGGCCAGCGTATTTAAGGAGTTTGCCAGTAGTCCAATTTCATCTTGAGAGTTAGCACGAACTTTCCTTTTATAGTTACCGTGAGCCATGGCCTGAGCTACTCTGTTCATTTCCAGAAGCGGACCGGAGAACCGTCTGGATAAAAAGAAGCTTAATATGGTGGCCATGATTATCCCGCCCAGGCCCACAGTCAGTGTAACTTGTTTCAAGTCATTTATTCGGCTGCTCAGTGGAGTAATGGGAGCATGAAGCATGATAATTTTTTTTAATATATCGCCGGACATGATTGGCACTCCGGCACTGATTACTTCATTATCGTAAATCTTTCCCGGTCCCCTGTGAAACACCGGGTTGCCTGCAAACAAACTTTTAACTTCACTGGCAACTAACGGGTCATGGTGACTGTCATCGTTTTGACATCCATCAAGGAATTCCTGTTTATCCATGAACATAATATTAGCGTTTAAAACTTTTGCTGAGGCCTGAATTATTTTCTCCTGCTTTAAATTATCATGTTCATCTCGTAATATTTCTGAGAGTCTAAAACCTTTCTGAATTAGCTCTTCACCCTGCTGTTGAAAGTACCTGTCGGTTTGTATCCGGGTGTGGGCAAACCATGCTGTCACCAGTATTAAAAAGACAAGAGCAGTCATTGTTAACCATAGTTTTACTACAATGCTTTTGGACATTAAATATTCACTCCACTTATGTCTGATCTGTGTTGGATATTTGTTATCTAATAGTTCTTAAGTATTCCTTTACTAATAAACCTTACTAATTAAGTATCACAAAAGGGAAATAAAAACTTAAACATTTTTCAACAAAAGCTTGATTGTTAAACTTTAGGATTTAAAATGAATTTAATTTGTTTAGTTGTAACTAAACAAATTAAATGTTATGATGCCGTAAAAGGAGCGTGATGTCACATAAAGGAACGGGAACTTCAATTTATAGAAGAACTGGGGCTGTTAATGGAGAATTCCGGCGCATCCAAGACCCTGGGTCGCACCTTTGGCTACCTGTTGCTGGCTGATCACCCCAGTACCCTGGACGAGATAGCAAAAAATTTAATGTATAGTAAGGCTACTGCATCCCTTACCATCCGGCAGGGACTGGCTATGCGTATATTTGAGAAGGTAAGCATACCTGGAGAGCGCAAAGGCTATTACCGGGCCAATGCACATTCATGGATTAAAGCCTCGATGGAAAAAGCCGGCACCATGAAGGTATGGGAGCAAGTAATTGATCAGGGGCTCGGTACTGTACCAACTCAAAACTTGGAATCCAGGGAAAACCTTCTGGTGTTAAAGGATTATTTTAATTTTATCAATTGGTATTTATCAGATATAACCATTCAATATGATCGCTGGACGAAGGGCCAGATTGACGAATCTTCGGAAAAACCTTGAAAGGCGTGCGGATATGACCAAAAATAAATTGATGTGTTTAAACCGCCTAACCAGAACTTACCATATGGGAGAAGTAACGGTTAATGCCCTTAAGGAAACTACACTGGACGTGTACCAGGGTGAGATACTGGTGATCCTGGGTCCCAGCGGATCCGGGAAGAGCACCCTGCTTAATATCATGGGGGGAATGGATCTGCCCACCGAAGGAGAGGTGTATTTTGGAGACAGTAATCTTGGACAGGCCAATGATGATCAGTTAACCAGTTACAGAAGAACTGAAATTGGTTTTGTATTTCAGTTTTATAACCTGATACCTGACTTGACGGCCAAAGAGAATGTGGAACTGGCCGCCGACTTGGTGGATGAGCCTTTGGCTGTAACCGACGTACTGAGGGATGTGGGTCTGGCCGACCGGATGGACCATTTTCCCTCCCAGATGAGCGGCGGTGAACAGCAGCGGGTATCCATCGCCCGGGCAACGGTGAAAAATCCCCGGCTGTTACTTTGTGACGAGCCCACCGGTGCTCTGGATTACCAGACCGGGAAACTCATCCTGGCCTTGCTGGTGAAAATAAACCGGGAACGGGGCAGTACCGTGGTCATTGTTACCCACAATACCCCCATCGGGAACATGGCCCACCGGGTGGTGCGTATGAGAGATGGGACTGTAGCCGAGATCAGGGAGAATGCCTCTCCCCTGCCACCGGAAAGGATTGAGTGGTGATGAGGGCCCTACATAAAAAATTATGGCGCACCATCGGTAAAACCAAGGGGCAGTTTCTGGCCGTGGCTGCGGTGGTTATGGTAGGTATAGCCGTTTACATAGCCATGACCACGGCGTATTTTAATTTAAATGAATCAAAGGAGAAGTTTTACCGGGATCATAACTTTGCGGACTATTATTTCCATGTGGTTAAGGCCCCGCAACAGGTGACCAAGCAGATTGAGACCATACCCGGGGTAATCGGGGTAACCGGGCGCATACAAAAGGATGTGACCCTGGTAAACGAATATAATAAGCGGGCCACTGCCCGCTTGACAAGCTATTCCCTGCCCATGGAATACCAAATTAATAGCCTGCAGTTGCTTACCGGCCGGTTTTTTGCTGCAGAGGCAGTGAGTGCCCGGCCCGGGGAACAACATACTCGTACCGGGGATATCGAGATTCTGGTAGACCCCCAGTACGCCGAAGCCAACCACCTGGATTTCAACGATACCGTCACCATTGTGGCGGAGGGAAAAAAGGTGCCCTTGACCATGGTGGGTACCGCCACCGGGCCGGAATTTATTTATCTGATGAAGGACGCCGCAACCCTTTTACCCGACCCCAGATCCTTCGGCATCATCGCCATACCCCGTGAAAGGGCCCAGCAGCTATTAAACTTGCCAGGGCAGGTTAATCAGGTGCTGGTTACGCTGGCTCCGGGTATCGACGCTGAAAAGGTGGCCCGGCAGGTAAAAAGCATACTGGAGCCTTACGGCAACCTGGCCGCATACCCGCGCAAACAACAGCTCAGCAACGCCATGTTGGAGGGAGAACTTGACGGCCTGAAGGCTTCTTCACGCTTTATGCCCGCTATTTTTTTGGGCATTGCCGCCGCCATCCAGTTCGTTATCCTGGGACGTATAGTACGCTCTCAGCGCCTGCAAATAGGGGTCATGAAAGCGCTGGGCTACAATAACAGGCAAGTAATACTGCACTATACCGGTTATTCCGTTATGGTGGCTTTATTTGGCGCAGTGTTGGGAACTATGCTCGGTCTTGCCCTGGCCTCGGTGATGTCCCAGGCCTATGCCGTATATTTCAACCTGCCCTCAACCATTGGTGCCGTGAACACCCAGGCCATACTGTATGGTTTTATCCTCAGCCTCGGGGTAAGCACTCTGGCCGGCTTCATTGCATGCCGCAGCGTGACCACCATTAACCCCGCGGAAGCCATGCGTCCCGAGCCACCCAAAGGTGGTGGCAAAACACTGGTTGAGAACCTGTCATGGCTATGGCACCGTCTGAATACCGCCTGGAAGATGAGCATTAGATCCGCCGCCCGGAACCGCGGTCGCTTTGCTATTACTATGGTGGGAGTTGTTTTTGCCGTGGGCATGCTGGTGGTATCCTTATTCACCATTGACGCCGTAGATTATATGATAGAATCTCATTTCCACCAGAACCAGCGTTATGATTACCTTATTCGATTCACTACACCGGTAAAAGAAAGCGAAATTCTAAACATAAGCCGTATTCAAGGAGTACAAAAATCAGAACCTTTGCTGGAGATACCGGCAAAAATAAAGTTTAATGGTAAAGAAGAAGATGATTCCATCACCGGCTTAGACCCTGGAAGCACCTTGAAAAAGCTAAGAGACCACAGGGAACAGCCCGTCCCGGTGCCCGCCAAAGGCCTGCTTATCAGCCGGAGGACAGCAAATAAACTGGGGGCCCAAGTTGGCGATATGGTGCAAGTGGAAACATTGCTGGGTATTGGCCCTGCCAGGCACGACATAATTAAAATTGTAGGTATAAATAGGCAGTTGGTGGGTGGAGGTTCCTTCGTTTCGCTGCAACAGGCCAACCTCATGTTGCAAGAACGGCAGCTGGCATCCGGTGTTATGCTGAAAGTGGATCCGGCTTTTACCGCACATATGGAAGAGGAACTGGAGGACATGACCGAAGTGTCATCCATCCTGAGCCGCCAGAAGGAACTGGATAATTTCAATCAAAATATGGATGCCATGATCTATTCAATCTCTATTCTGGTTTTCTTCTCGCTGCTGCTGGGCTTTGCCATAGTATACAACTCTTCAGTGATCAGTTTCTCGGAAAGGCAGCGAGAACTGGCCTCCCTGCGGGTTCTGGGTTTTACGATAAGCGAAGTCTCCGGCATACTACTGAAGGAAAACCTGCTGCAGTCCCTGCTGGGAGTAGCTCTGGGCCTGCCCTTCGGCTACCTGATGGTTAAGGGCTACATTAGTGCGCTGAGCACGGATTTGTTTACCATGCCGGTAATAATCTATCCAACTACTTATATATACTCCGCCCTGGGTGCTTTTTTCTTTATCATGGTGGCCCACCTGCTGGCTGTCAGGGGTGTCAGACAGCTGCAACTGGTGGAAGTATTGAAGAATAAAGATTAACAGGAGGTCTTTATATGAAGCCGGTTGTCAAACAAAGAAAAAAAATATTCCTGCTGGTGGGCATCGCGGTGATACTGGCGTTAATAACCGCAATCACTGTTTTCACCGGTGGAGCCGGGGCAGAAACGGTGCAGGTCCGGACCGGGGATATAACTCGGGCCGTTGAGGATACCGGTTATGTTCAGCCCGCTACCAGCTACGATTTGCATGCCCCCCAGAACGCCAGGGTTGTGCAAGTCCCCGTTGAGACAGGTCAACAGGTCAGCAAGGGGCAAACCATGCTGGAACTGGAAAATCTGGATCTGTCATTACAAGTTGAAGATACTCGCTCCCAGTTATCCCAGACCGCAGCTTCCATTGCTGCCACCCAGGCGGCTGTGCAGCGCATAGAATTGGAATTGAAAAATGCCGGGGAAAACTTGGCGCGGTTTCAGGATTTGTATGAATCCGGAGCTATTTCCACAGTGGAATTTGAAGCAGCCGAACTAAAGGTGCAAACCCTGGAGCAAAGCCTGCAGGAGCAGAAATCCCTTTTAGAGAGTACCCGGGCACAGGAGGCGGGCTTGAACCGGTCGCTGCAGAACCTTAACCGCAAAGAGCGGCAATTGACACTGCAAAGCCCCGTGGACGGTATAGTCCTGAGTTTACCGGCCAAGCAGGAACAGGTGGTGACCCCGGGTAGAGTGCTGGCCAGTGTGGCAGTGCAGGACAAACTTGAAATCAAGGCGGATATTCTCAGCGACGACCTGGGTGAGGTAAAACTGGGCCAGAGGGTAAAAATCACCGCCCCGGTTCTTGGATCGAAGGTCTTATACGGCGAAGTGGGGGAAATATATCCCCTGGCCGTAGAAAAACAATCAGCCCTGGGGGTTATCCAGAGACGGGTGCCCGTCATCGTCACCTTGGCCGACCCGGCCAATCTTAAGCCCGGCTATGATGTAAAGGTGGCCATTGAAACCTTAACCCACAAGGATGTACCGGTAATCCCCAGGGAAGCGGTGCATACCCTGCAAGGTGGCGGCAAGGAAGTGATGGTGGTGACGGATAACCGGGTTGAACGCAGGCCGGTGCAAACAGGTATCGGGGACAGGGAGAACATTGAAATAACAGAAGGTCTGGCAGCAGGGGAAGTAATTGTGCGGGACGGAAGCATGGATTTAAAGGAAAACACAAGGGTTAAGACTAATAAAGGTTAATATATGATTGGAATATTAAAGCCCCCGTATCTTGTCACGGGGGTTTTTAAAATTATTAGCGCGCACTTTGTTTTCGCCCGGAATCTTTACCCGAATCTATGTAATGAGTTGAATAAGCTTCCTCGATAGCAGGCTTATTATATTTACTGAACTGCAATAAGATCTTTTTCCCTTTGCCCCACTTCTTGTATACCGTTTTTGAGGGCTTCAGATTGTTTTCCCGTGCAAATTTCCTTAATTCTTTCATAGCTATCGACAACTTGCTCAGATTTGCCCGGCATACCCTCTCTAGATTCGAGATTCTCCCCATTCTCCAATCCTCATAGTCTTTCTTAGACAGTAATCCGATCTTCATTAACAGATTGACTGGGGAAATAACAGCCTCTGTATACAAAATTTCAGCAGCGGCACTTCTGACTTTTTTTCTTAACTCTTCATTATTCACTGTAAAAACCTTCTTTGTGTTATTTGTTAATAGATTGACTTTCCAGCCTTTCGTATAATTCAGTTTTTTCCCCCCGGTCCCATGCACAATATATCTCTTTTGACAGCTCAGGAGTGAGGGGAAGGGAGTTCAAATTGTTTTCTTGATAAAGCTTAAGAATCTCTTTTGAGTATTTTTCGCAAAGGAGACAGTCTCCGCCCCAGGCAAAGCAGCTTCGCATTGCTTGATAAATGTCCTCGAATTGATTCTCTTTGATGTTACCAAAGGATATATTCAGAAACTCGCATGGTTGTATATCTCCCTTGGCATTTATATAGAACCTGTCTGTACCGCCAGCAGTACAACCGAAAACAGCTTTATCTTCTTCAATTATCTGGGCAGAAATGGACGGGTATGGGGAAAATTCTTTATGTAGGTTGTATTGATTTACCTTGGCTTTAATATAAGCTAAATCCTCCGGTGTGAAATCAATATCTTCTTGGGCCAGCCACCCTCCCGAAGGTTTGGGCTTGATAATTTGGACTAAGCAGGCCTTGAAGTCCCTGGCTACATCCATAATTCTTTCCAAAGTACCGTTGTAAAAGTCATCTTTCATAAGACATGTATTAAAAGCAACCGCCAGTCCAGCTTCATGACAAAGCTCAACCCCGGCTTGAAGGTTGTTCCAGGCATTGTCCTTGCCCATAAACTGATTGAAAACATCTGCATCAGGGCTGTGCAGAGAAAACATTATGGCCGTCACATTCATGTGTTTAAGCTCCGTGAGATTATCCTTGGTCATACCAACGCCGGTGGAGTTTAGCCAAATTTCAGATCTGTCATCAATGGATGAGCAAATCTTCTTCAGCCTGTCATAGACTAAAAAAGGCTCTCCACCCTCAATATTAAAAAAGGCGATACCCATATCCTGAAGTTTTCTTACTGTCTTGATTAGAATGTCAATATTCATATCCCTGCCCCGGTCAAGTTTCTGGTAACAGTAACTGCAATTATATGGGCAGGCTGAAGTAATAGATAGCAATACAGTTGTACAGGGCATTTTTTCATTGAACTGTGTGAATTTATTACAGGCAGTGTAAAAGGCCCGGGAAGGGTAACCGGGTATATATAGACCCAGCCTGGTTTTACCATCTATTTTTACAAATTTGTTGTGCTGCATCCTGGACAGAAAAATTAGAAGCCTTTTTAACAATAGAATAAATTTTTTTAATGAAATCTCCCCTCTGTAAAACGCAGGGATAAAGTGAAAAAAGATAGTGACCTTTAGCTTCAAATTAAACAATATTTTATGCCATCCTGTAACATTGTTGATTAGAATGGTGGTTCACCCCCCTCAGAGCAGGCCTTTTTGTTTATACCATGAGACAGTTTTTTTAATACCTTCTTCCAGGCTATACAGGTTTCTAAATCCAAGCAGTCGTTCCGCTTTTGCAACGGAAAATTCCATATTGTCATAGAACATATTTACCCTGCCCCTTGTTAGAAGCGGGGGTGTTTTTGCATTGAAAACGGTGTATAAGAGTTCCATGATTAATGCTGCGGGGTATATTAATGCCTTGGGAATGGTGCAGGGCTTTTTTATGCCTGCTGCAGAGCAAAATAGTTCATAAATATTGTCCATGCTTGACGCTTTTTGATTACCGATTAGAATACAATTGATGCCGGTTAACTGTTTGGTAAAGGCCAGCACATAGGCCCTGGCCAGGTCACCGGCATATACAACGTGAAAATTATTTTGCTTTGATCCGGGCAGGAAAGGAATCCCTGCCCCGGCGGTTTTTAAGTACTCATAAAACCCCGTGTTCAATTCCCTTTCTCCATAAACCCAAACAGGTTCTAAAACGGTAAGGTTTAGTCCGTGCTTCTTTGCAAACTTAATGGCCTCTTTTTTGGCTAAAGCTTTAGTATCACGGTAGAAGTTTAATTTGCAGGGAAAAAGGCTGTCTCCAAAGTATGGATAATGGGAGTTGTAGGGTGAATTTTCATCCTTTACATGGGGGCTGTGTTCCTCTCCGTAAGCAGAATTTGAACCTGTCATAATGATGTCTTTGATACCCGCATTAACACAAGCAGTAAGCACATTCACTGTACCCGTCACATTTGTGTCATAAAAATCAGCAAAGTCTCCCCAGTCGCCTACTCTGGCGGCGTTATGAATAACACACTGGTATCCGGTGAATGCTTCTGTCAAATCATCAATGTTCTTGATATCACCAGTCATAAACTCAATCGGCAGATCCTTGATGCTCGAAATATCACTGCTTTCTCTTATTAGACAGCCAACCCGGACTTTATTTTCACAAAAGGCCCTGGTAAGGTGACTGCCGATGAATCCCGTGGCTCCCGTAATCATAACACTACTCATTTTCATTAAACCTCTTAAGAAGTATTAATGCATTGTGACCTCCAAAGCCGTAGGAAGCAGTTATGGCGTAATTAATTGGGGCATCAATTGATTCCAGGGGTAGATTGAGTTCATCCATGGGTTCAGTAGTTAAGTTCCCGTGTATCCTGGAATCTTTTATGGCCATTGCGGTAACAGCAGCCTCAATAGCTCCGCTGGCGCCAATGCTGTGTCCCAGTATACCTTTAGTGGAGTTAATATAGGGTTGTTTATTTTTGACGCCGAAAAGATTTTGTATTACTTTGGCTTCAATTTCATCATTGGCCACCGTTGCTGTTCCATGGGCATTGATATAATCGACATTAATGCCCTTAGTAAGCTTCTGCAAAAGCCCGGTAATGTTTTCGCCGGACGGATCTATTTGCATAATGCTGTAAGCCTCGTTGGAGCACTCATATCCAACAATTTCCGCATAAATATGAGCTCCTCTTTTTAGAGCGGTCTGCAGTTCCTCCAGAACCAAAACGCAGCCGGCCCCTTCATTTAATAAAAAACCGCTTCTCTTATTGGAAAAAGGCAAGGGCCTTCCGTCCTCTGATCTTGTTAGGGTGGTCAACATGTCAAAGCCTCTCATCATGGCACCATTTCTTTCTGCCAGGACTTCAACGCCACCGGTTAGTGCCGCATCACACCTGCCGGATAAAATCTTTCTATAAGCCTCACCTATGGCTATACTCCCGGAGGCACAGGAGGCATTGACGGTATAACTAAAACCTTTAATCGCAAATAGTATGGAGATCCAGGCAGCAGCTGAATTGGGCATCAGCATGGGAATTACCATTCTGTTAAACCTGTGTTTTGTGTCACAGGTATCTGCAATGTGGGCAGCGTAAGATTCCAGGGCGGTTTGCAAACTGCTCATACCAATTCCAATGATAACGGCACAGTTGTCAAGACTGTCCACTTGAAAATACTTGTTCCTTTTATTGATATTAAATCCCGCATCCTCCAAAGCCAGCTTTGCGCCTAGTACCGAGAATCTTGATATCTCTTCCATCATGCCTTCAATGGATTTGTGCACTCCCCAGTCAGTTAACGAGAATTCCGGCTTAGGCACAAAATAACGGGATTTGAAATTATAGTTCTGCTCATAACACTTTGGTATCTCTGAAATGCATGGGTTTAGAGCATAGAGGTTATGGAAAAAATCCTTTTTTCCCAGACCGGTGGCTGCTGCCGGACCGATACCTGTAATTACAACTCTTCGTTTCAAGTTGGCCTCCTTAAAGTAAAGAAGTAAGGAAATTATTAATGTCTCGCAAATACTCTTTAGTATATTGGTAGTCCCTAGCCCTTATGTTGTATGTTGTTAAGTCAATTTTCTTTTTTGCTGTAGAAAGCATTTTGCTGCCGTGTTCTTTTATTTCACCAATTTGATAAAATTTTAGCTGTAGCTCTTTTGCTTGCTCAAGAAATTCTTCAGCTACCTCTTTTCTGATGGTAAAAAGCAATTCGTACTCACCACATTCACCTAAAAATAACCCTTCTTTCGGCATGTTCAGGACTTTTGCTAACAACAAGCCACTTTTAGTGTAGGGCAGGTTGCCAAGTTTAAAGCCCGTCCGGCTCATCTCAGAGACAGCATTGAGCGCGTTTAACACTCCGTCGCTGGTGTCAATGCAGCAGCTGCTGTATCTTTTTATAAAGTGGGCTTCTCTGCTTCTAAGCCGGAAGTAATTTTTCCATTTCCCGGTTAAGTTTTTGATTAAAGGGTTTGCGGAATAGAGCAGGAAAGCTGCTTCTACGTTGCCTAGACCGATGGGGCCGGAAATAAAAATAAGATCCCCGGCCTTTGCCCCGCTCCTTAACATTGGCTGATCCTCCAGGTGGCCAATTACCGAGCCGGTATATCTCCAGGTTTCAGATATGCCAAAATCCCCGCCTATAAACGATGCTCCTGCTTCCTTGAGTACATCTGCAATGCCCAGGGATAGTTTGGCAACGTATTCCTTGGTCCACGAATTACGAATAACCAGGCTGTGGGCATAATACATTGGCCTTCCCCCGGACGCCAGGATATCGCTGATACTGCCCACTGCCATATTCCAGCCCAGCACATAGGGATCTTCATCTCTTAGCAGATCATCTTCGGAAAATTCATCTATATTGTAAACCAGCCTTCTAGAGGTGAAATTTATTATTTCAGCGTCCGCTTCAAACAAATCATTTAGCTGGTTTGAACTCCTGGGCATATGTTTGTTGATTGTTTCTATCATCTCTTTTTCTTTACTCATTTCAAACCTCACATATCAGATCCAGCGGGTCTTGAGCAACTTCAATCAAACAGGGAAGATACCCGGCGGGATCACCGTCGAACTCCAATTCAGGATGCTTACCACTGCCGCAAACTTCTATGACTTTGGCGTATTGCAGCGAGATAATATCGTTATTAACAAACTCCTTACCGCTGTATACTTTTCCAATCACACGCGGCCAATTTGTAAAGCGCATATTCTTAACAATAAGGGTGTAAAAACGGCTGTCTCCGGAGGATAAATTATTTTTAACCTTAATTCCCGAAGCAATATAAGTGCTTCTCCCCACGGCTATATTATAAACTCGTTCCATAAACTGCTTTTGGCCGTCAAAACTCACTGTTAACTTACAGGTCTTATAATTGAGCAGGGTTTTAATAAGTGCGAGAAAGGTTCCAGCATAATCTCCCATATATTTTCTAATGCCGCTGTTTGCATTCCTGGCCAGGGAGGCCCCCAGGCCAATATTGGCGCAGCAGGCAAAATAGCTTGTTTTAATATTTTGGTTTTCTAAGCAAGTATGAGTTACTTTGCCAATCTGAATTCTTTTACTGTTACCCGTTAACAGCATATTAACAGCCCGGTCAATTTTTAGCGGGATATTATAGCTCTTACAAAAGTCAGGACTTGTACCGGTATGTATAACAGCAAACTTTGCACTGGAAATCCTGCTGCCGCAAGCATTATAAAACCCGTTCAGGACTCTGTTAATGGTTCCGTCTCCCCCGACAGCAACGATAACATCATATCCCTTTTGGTTGGCCTGCAGGGAAAGTATATATGCATCTTCCAGCGAGGAGGTTAATTTATATTCGTAATTGATGTTTTTACGGTCAAGAATATCAAAAATCCTTTTCAACTTGTGCCTGCTTTTTCCGCCCCCGGAACCGGGATTTAGAATAAAGAAATATCTCATCAGCAGCCTATCCTTTTAATAGCTGCAACTGCTTCCTGGATAGTGGCTTGTGACAGGTTGGCTCCGGCAATTAACCTTACCCGTCCTTCATTTACAGGGACAGAGGGCTCAATAAAAGGCGTTGCCAGAATACCATTGTCAAAAAGCTTTTTAGCAGTGGCAAAGGTATTTTCCTTACTGCCTGTTTTAATAGAGTTAATGGGGGTATCATTTGATACCACTGCTAACCCTGTTTTCAGCAGGCCGGCAAAAATCTCTTGCTTATATAAATCCAGGCGCTTTCTTAGAGTTTTAAATTCCAAATGAATAATTTCCAGCACAGCCTCGATGCCGGCCAGCACCGGTGGTGTAAGGGCGGTGGAATAAACCAGGTGCGGGCAGTAATATTTAAGATAGTTTATAACTCTTCTGTCACCGCTGATTATTCCGCCTGAATTAGCCAGGCCCTTGCCCAGGGACGCAGTATAAAGGCCCTGGTAGTAATCTATTTTCTGTGCTTCTAAAATTCCTTTCCCCGATGCACCCAATACTCCCAGGCCATGGGAGTCATCTATTACCGGCATCGCATTATATTCTTCACACAAAGCAACTATTTCCTTAAAGGGTGCAATACTGCCATCGGTGGAAAAAACAGACTCTGTAACAACAAAAAGCTGCCTGTAACCTGAGGAACGCTGCAAAATACCTGCAAGATGCTCCAGGTTATTATGCAAAAAAGGTCTTATCTTACAGCCTACAGCTTTAATACCTTGAATCAATGAAGAATGGGCAAACCGGTCTATGATAATCAAGTCTTCCCGTCCGGCAATAGAACTGAATAAGCCATTATTGGCCTGGTAACAGGAGGGTAGAATAATTGTCTCCTCCAGGCCGATAAAGTTTGATAGCTTGGCTTCCATACGTTTATATAGTTCGATGTATCCTGTGGCTATAGGAGTGCCGCAAAGGGAGGTCCCATACTTTTGAACCGCTCTGATAGCAGCCTCTTTAACTCTGCTGTCCGCTGCCAGACCAAGATAGTTGTTGGAAGCAAGATTGATCATTTTTTTGCCGTTAATGACAACCTTTTCATCCAACCCGGATTCTATATCTATGTAATACGGGTTAAAGACTGCGTTCCGGACAAGGCTTTCATCCAAGTTGACTCTGTTATAAAAATCCTCCAGATACATACTGTTTTCTCCTTAGTCTTACTTATTTCGAGCTTACAGGCTGTGCGAAGATAAATACTGAGCTTTAAGTTTCTTTGCAATATCATTTACAGTAACTATATCTGCGAAGTCTTCATCATCAATGGTAAGCGAGAATTCATCCTCCAGGGCTGAAATAATCATCAATCTATCCAGTGAATCAATCATTAAATCATCAACTAATCGACTTGCAAGATTAATCTCAGGTGCCCTTTCCAAATTATTCTTTATTGCGGCAATAACCCTATCCTCCAAATTCATGGCAAGGCCTCCTGTAGCACCGGGTTGGTTGGTCGGAATCGCACATTATAGCGCAGGTATTGCAATTAGTACACTTTGAAATATAGTTTCCGTCTGTCTTTAACTTTTTTACAATGTCCGGCTCACAAATAAAGGGCCGGCATATACTGACGAAATCAGTAAAACCTTTTTCCAGACACTGTTTCATTTCCTCCCCGGTTCTAATACCCCCTACACTAATAACTGGAATGCCGGTCAGTTCCTTGGCCATTTTGGCATATTCGATATTATAAATGGGTGAAAAGGGCTTTGTGTTCAACCTCATTAATGGATAAATAAGTGAATTAAGGACATGTGTCATAATACTGTTGTTTTTTCTGAACGCAGGGTTGTGCTTTAAAATTACCTTAAGGGGTATATCCCCTCTAAAAATATTTAGCGCATAATCCATAGTCCCGTAGCTGATTTCAATCCCATCCACTTTTTTTGCATCAAGAAACCGAATCAGATTGGCAAATTGTGCGGTGGAAAATCTGTGCAAATAGTCGTCGCTACCGCTTACTTTGACCAGTAAAGCAAACTCACTGCCACACCTAGCTCTAATCTCATCAATAACTAAATCTAAAAACTTGGTGCCTATGTTGATATGAGCATCGATTCCAAACTCATCTTTTCTATTATTAATGGAAGGTAAAATAAACTGGTGAATCAGGTAACCGTGTGCACAGTGTAACTAGACACCGTCGAATCCAGCCTGCTTGGCAAATAGGGCGGACTGTGCAAATTTGCCTACCAGTGAATATACCTGTTCCGTGGACAATTCCTTGGGAGAACCCCCAAAATATAAAGACCTTTTTTTAGATACTCCCCAAACATCCTGCCCCGTTTCTTTTTTCCTGGTCTGCCTGCCGGTGTGAGCCAACTGCATGAAAATCTTGCAGCCGTATTGATGTACATCATCTGTAACCGGTAAAAAGTATTTACTTTTGGCCTCACTGTCAATGCCGGCCTGGCCTGGCTGCATAGCTTTTCCCTCCGGTGAAATGTAAGCGAAACCTGTACAAATACCCCCTACCCCACCGGAGGCCAACTCCCTGTATAACTGTCTATATTCAAGCGATGGGTATCCCTGGGCATCACACATCCCTTCGAAAGTAGCAGACCGGAATATTCTATTTTTCATCTGGCAGGGACCTATTGGGGCCGGTTCAAACAGCATCAAATCAATGTCCTCCAGTTAACTAACTTAAGATTTGTGATCGGTATGTAAATCAAATAATAAACCTACAAACATATATGAAACTAAAAATAGCAGCATTGCCAGTTCGGTATTGAATAAAGCGATCAGGGTTGCCTGGCCGCAGGTGCAGGCTCTGAAATTGGTAGCCAGGGAATAATAAGTTCTCTTACCTTTGGGATTTTTAAAGTAGAGATAGCCGGTCCACAGTTCAAGAAAAAACGTTAATCCGGCCAGGATGAGGAACATATTGTTTACCCTGGCTTCAATGAAGTTATTGAAATAAAGCAACGAAAAGATTACGGCAGGGAGAAAAGCTGAGACAGCTGCAATATACCTTGATTTATCAATGCCAAGCTGTACAACAATGGTCCTTTTATTTGCAGCTTTGTCACCGGTGTAATCTTTGAAATATGTATAAAAGGTCATCAGGCCGTTCATTACTGTTACTAATATCAGCACTGAAATACGGCTGGATGTAAAATAAGGCGACTCAGTTGGACCCGCTGCCAGAAATCCGAAGGCAGTACACATGGAAATCATGAGTCCAAATACAATATTGCCCCAAATACCGTAACCTTTGGCATTTTGATATAGGATGTTTAATACTATACCCAGGATTGCAGGGATGAGGGCAATGGGCTCCAGATAAAAGTATGTGATCAATAAAGTCAATGTTAACAGCAGGCCGGATAACGTCAGAGCTTTGGAAGGGTCCAGTTCACCGGTAACCATGGGGCGGTGAGGCGCATTAATCCTGTCTTCCTTTAGCCCCAGGTAATCATTAATTATCTGGTTAATACCCCAGCTTAAAAACAGCATTGCCAGTATTACTGCCTTTTTTTCTGTTGAAGGGACCAGTTCAATTGTTTGGAAGGGGGATTTAGCAATATACTCGTAAAATGCTATGCCTATCCAGCCTGAAATCCCTGTAACAAAAGCGTAATAAAGCCTCATGGATTTAATATATGCCTTAATAAAAGCCAGCAATTTTATTTACCCCCACTACCAGAACAGAGCTCCTGCAGCCTCTTTTTTATGTATTCATAATCAAAAGACGAGCAGATTCTTCTGTTGTAACCATCTAAAATCCTATAGTGCTGGGAGATTATATTCTGCTGAATTCTAAACTCCCCTTCGCTTTCAGTATTTACCCACCAAACTTTTCCGCCCAGAGTTTTTTCATAATTGCTTTCATAACCTACAAATGCCAGGGAGAGGATAAGGTCCTGGGGTTGGCCCCCGAAGGTCATCTCAAGCACTTCACTATTTCTTAAAATTGTACACAGTGTTACAGCTCCTGCCCAGCCAAGACTGGATCTGCCCTTTTCAATCTGAACCAGAGTTTTTTTAGAGATACCTAGAATATGTGCCATTTTATCCTGGGTATAGTTGCCTTCGATACGGATCAGCTTCAATTTTTTATCGGCTTTTTTTATGAACTCATCTCTTGTCATGGGGTACAATAACTCCTTTAGTGTATTTTTACACTAATTATGCAAAGTTGTAAATGGAAAAACAAAAAATGCTAGCCAATTTTTTAAAATTGGCCAGCATTTGCTCCACGAATCAATGACTTAATAACTTAAGTACCGGGTATCCAAACATTATTTTACCTTATCTCGGTATAATTGGGAACTGGTTTCTCCATTATATCTTGCTGTAAAAAAAAGACATCCCCAAGGATGCCTTTTTTTACCCGCCTCGTATTTCCTCCGCCATTGCTCGATAATCTTCTAAGGTTAATTCTCCTGTAGCATAGCGCTTCTTAAGTATTTCCAAGGCCGAATCCGGTTCGGGACTAGAATTATGACGGTATTGATTTGATCCGTTTCGAATGTTATGCCTTTTGGTGCCGGGGGAAGCAAAGTAAAAAATAATAATCAATAGTGCAAACCAGATTAACATCAAGATTTATTCCTCCTGTCTATGAGAATAACTGGTTATCTTTTGATATTCTATAATTAATTTATCCAGTCTCTTGCTTGTTTCCAGCAGTATTCCTATGTCACGGGGATTTTTTTTTGCCTTCTCATGTAGCTTGTGACGCTCGTGTTCTATATCTACGAGTAGTTCGGATGTCCTTGATATCAATTTTCTGCTGCCTCCTTTGATCGTTACCTACTATTGTTTAAAGGCCAACCCAGGGAATCCATATGACAAATAGTGCTAAAAACATAATACTAAAAAGGTAATATATCATTTTGATTCTCCTTATTAAGGAATATTAATGATTACATGTTATCTATTAATGATGCGCGTCATGATCAAAAGGATCAAACGATTGGTTAGTCTCTTGGTTGTTTTTATTGCTTATGTCTTCAGGCGAAAACCAAACCAATCTAACCGTGACAAATAGTGCCAAAATTATAAATGCTCCAATGATGATTTTATTCACAGCCATCTTTACCTCCTTACCTCATTACCTCAATTAACAGAAATTATAAAACAAAAATATCCCAATTATATTACAAGTGTATGTAAAATTTTTAAACTATATCTTTAAATAAAGTTGTGGTTTGCTTAAACAATTCGTGATTTATAACCATTAAAATATAACCAAGTAAATGTTAGAAAAGGAGGTCATATGATGGGAAAGTTATTGGCTAAACTTAAAAGCAACAGTATCAGTGAGGGGACAAAAGGAGGATTGCTCGGAGGGCTGTGCTGCATATTACACGCTGTTGCTCTTGCTATAGGTTTTAGTGCCGGGGCAACACTTTTTAGCCAATGGATGGTGGACTACAGGCTGTATTTCCTGGGAGCAGGAATGATTTACATGGGCTGGGCCTTTAGGCGAAGCGTTAAAAAACATAATATCAGCACAAAAAAGGCCTTGCTAACCCATCTGGGGGTTATGGTTATAACGTTTTCCGTAGTCTTTAGTTTGTTAAATCTTTACCTATTTTACGTTTCCGGCTAAAAGTATTATTCAGTGAGTAAATGGAACCCTAAGGTTTTCAGTCCGGTTCCTGGCGGGGAGGATGAAATTGGAATCCTCCCTTTTTCCGTTTATATTCTTGGACTAAATATTTGGAGGTAGGTTAGGTTGAAATTACTATTTGACTTTGGGTTTTTTGAAATATATTTCTTTGGCGCGATGGTTGCCCTGGGAGGGTTGGCTGGAATCTTGCTTACAGTTTGGCAGGCACGCAGGAAAGGGTTACCTCCAGATAAGGCCTTGGATCTTACAGTATGGACTTTACTGGGTGGTATTGTTGGTGCCAGGCTTGGCTATATTCTTTTTTATAGCCCTATGTACTATGTCCAAAACCCGTTGGATATAGTGATGATTCAGAACGGGGGACTCTCTATACACGGGGGTATTCTAGGCGGTTCATTGGTAGCAATATACTACATTAAGCGAAATAAATTACCTTTGTGGCAGTTCGCTGATATTCTGGCTCCTTCTTTGATTTTAGGGCAGGCCATAGGCAGAATTGGATGTGATGTCTTTGGTATTCCTATGGAGGGAGTTTATCCATGGGGCGTATGGGTTGGAGGCACATTAGTCCATCCTGTACAGATTTATGAGGTGCTCTTGGACTATTCATTATTTGCCTACCTTTGGCTAAAAAGAGACCGGGCAAAATATCAGGGGCAAATATTTGTGCATTATCTTATTGGGTATGCTTTAATCAGGGGAGCAGTAGAATTCTTGCGTACCAATCCCGTTATTATAGATCCCTTCTCCGTGTCTCACCTCTTAAGCTTGATCACCATAGCAGCAGGTTTCTTTTTGAGCCTGGCGCTTAAAACAAGATACCCATTACCTCCGGTGATGCAAAAGAAGTCCGGAATGGTGACAACAATAGTTATAACTGCTATTGGAATGATATTATCAGTGCTTCTATTTTTCTCTGTCCAAGGCGGATAAAATTCATAAGACCTCCCCAAAAATAATACACGCTTCGAATAACTAACCGCAAAACACAAAAAATAGGAGGTCATAATTAGATGATAGGAAAAAAATTATTAACGGGTGTTTCAGTGATGACAATGGGTTTGGCTTTGGTAGGAGTCTCGTATGCCGGTACCATGCAGTTCGAGCCGAGCGCCAAGGCACCACAGGCACAAGTTCAGCAGTCAAGTGATACCGTAACCAAGCAGGATTCCCAACAAATAAAAATGCAGCCCGGTGCTTATATGGATCAGTTGACTAAAGAAAAAGAGACCGGGGTGCAAAAGCAAAAAGACGCTGCAGCTACTGATAGCCAGAGGCAGTTTCAAATGGATGCGCAAATGGACTATAATACAATGCAGCAAAACCATGATGCAATGAATGATTACATGAACGATACCCATGGAACTCAGTTCAACAATAAACAGGTTCAAGGTAATGCTGGGGGTATGATGGGCGGCAATAGCAATAGTATGGGTTCAGGTCACAGTGGGGGCATGGGCTCTGGGAATATGGGAATGTAATTGATTGAAAAAGGCTTGTGCATGCTGCAAGCCTTTTTTTTAACTTACCGCAAGTGTTATATAAATGTTAAATATTTGAAAAATATTCTTTATCTCTCTACTTTACAATAATTATATAATTAAGTTTAATTAAAAATTTGTTTGAGGGAGGTAGCCATGAGTATTAAAAAGAAAGTCAGAGTTTCCACCGGAACTATAGCTTCTGTAGACATTGAAAATGGTCAAGTAGGCTTAAATGATGCTTCAGGCCAGGTAAGGAATGTTGATATCATACCTTCCAACTTGTATGACACTGACGGCAACCGTATATTTATTGATGAATTGAAAGTAGGAGATCAGGTAGCAATAAATGAAACCGGATATGTTATGATAATGAGAGTCTTACAGACAGCGTAGACTGGTCAGCTCCAATAAGAAAGGATCCCGGTTAACGGGATCCTTTCTTATATGGCAAGTAAGGGAACTAATTTAGCGCGCTTTTTTTGTCATGACTTTTAAGGTAAATACAGAAAACAATAAATATCCTATTGCTCCCATGTAAAGTGTCTGAGTAAACCCAAAATGCATGGCTAAAACCAATGCACCCACAGATCCTACTACGGACATCCACCCGTTTATTCCCCACATTACCGGAACAAAGTTTCGGTTTTTTTCTTGCATTCTCTTAATGCCGACGGGAAAGGGAATTCCCATTAGAAAGCCCAGTGGAAGTAAGACAAGGAAAACGATCATGATTTTATTTAAAATGGGTACGCCCTGGTAGCTTGCCAGGAAATCATCGAGTTTTAGATTCATAATCAGTACCATAAGGGCAATGCCAATTCCGGCAAGCACAGGTGTATTATCCCTTTTAAAAAATGAGGTGGCGAAACTGCCCAGTCCACCGGCAAAAAGCAGCGAAGCAATTACCGTGGAGAATGTTAGAGTGGGATGACCCAGAAAAAGTATGAAATTTTGGAGCAGAGGTATCTCTATAAGCATAAAAGAAATACCTAGCAGCGCAAAATATGAGCCATAATGCTTAACCTCTTTGCTTCTGTGTCTGAGGGGAGGATAAATAAAGATTAGCCCGCCCAATGTCATGACAATCAATATGGCCCAAACGCTTTTAGGTGCACCGTTTGAACTATTGTAGAAAAACGGTTTATTATCATTAACTACCCAACTCTCTAAATCATCATTGGAAGGCAATTTGAGCTCTGTCCCTTTTTGCGGTAAGTATACAGGATTGCTTGAGCCTTGCTGTGAGAGGGCAAGCAGGGCATTAGCTTCAGTTTGTTTAAAAGGAGTATTCTTGACAATTAATAAGGGATAGTATAGTTTTTCGCCATGTTGGCCGGCGGCTTCCAATTCTTTGTCATTATCCTTCTGAGTGTTCACGATGGCAATGTGATTAGCTATTTCAGCACGGGATATGCCACGCTTATCCAGCACGTTAATTGCCGTAGCCAGTGCTTTGGAGAAATCCGATTCACCGTGAAGTAAAAATGCTAGTTTACCTTCTTCAGTTAAATGGTTCAAATACTCCTCGAAGGCTTCAGCTGTATAAATATAGTTCTCTTGCATCTCCGAAGCTTTTGTCATAACAAGGGATAAGTAAATTATGTCATATTTATTTTTATCCTGGCTGATAAACGTTCGACCATCAATAACATGGGTTTTGGTTCCCGGGCGGTCGTATATATTACCGTTAAAATCTTTAAATTTTCTGGCAGCCCGGACGGTACCGGGGTTAATCTCCACTGCAGTGATGTCATGTACACCGGCGAGGTGGGCAAGGAGAATATCTTTTCCTCCCCCGGGACCGATTATTAGTGCATTGTCCTGTTTGCCCACGGCAAAAGGAAGATAACCTGTTTCTTTTTTTAAATAACTCATTTCCTGGTAGTTCCCGTTAAAAGGCAGCATGTATGAACTTGCAGCCCCGTCTACCAACACAATTTTATTGTTATCTTTATCTGTTTCTATCACATCGGTCTTGGCCAGGGAATCCCACGTGGTAAATATGCTTTGCGGGTTTCCTGATAGCATTCCTAACATTTTAGGGTCACCCTGGTAGGCTTTAAAGTTTACGGACCACTCATCTATAATACCGCCGAAAAAGACCGCTATTATAAACACAAAAGACGTTAGTACTGATCCCAACAACCTCTTTTTACCCGGCAAAAATCTTATTGCCATCACCACAAGCAAAACCAAACTTATAATGACAACAGTACGCATGATACTGTAGTCATTTAATAGTTTCATAATCAGAGCGCCGCCTGCTGCCGAGCCAATCAAGTCAGCGAAATAGATGTAAGAGCTTTGGGACGGAAAATTAAAAAACGATATGGACAGGTATATTCCTCCGAAAACAAAGGGTATTCCGCCCGCCAGAATATAAATCAGATATAAATCATTGTGATAAGGCACGCGATAAAAAACCAGAGTAAGTATTAAAATGGAAACAGCCAGCCCGGTCAGACTTGATCGCTCCCAAGTTTTCAGCTTAAGATTTTGCCGTTTCTTTTTTTCTTTTAAAGGATACCGGTAGACTAGAATTCCTCCAAGTGCAAGGGAAAACAAGGCAATGGAAACGGCCAGGGATACAAAGTGATACCACATTACGGCAGAATACAACCTGGTTAAAATGATTTCATACATAATGAGAGATGTAGAAACTACAAATACACTGCTTAAAACCGGGAAGGTGTTTTTGGCACTGTTCATTAATTTCACCTCAAATGATTAAATAATGTCATTAAGAAATCCCGATTAGAAAATCGGGATTTCTTAATAAAAGAAAAGAGGAGGTAATACTTTAGGAGGAGTTAACGCAATAATAACAAACAGATATTACAAACCATAAAACAGGATCTAAATAATTTGTTACAAAATCAATAGAAGCATGAAAAGCTGTGAATGAAACCGTAGGTATTTAGAAGTTTGGTAAATAAAAAATCCCGATTTTGTAATCGGAATTTTTTATTTACCCTTGAGTATCACTTATCTTTTACTTGATTGGTAATTAGGTCAGTTTCCAGCGAAGCAGGTCCAGTTTCCGAAGTTTGTTGTAATGTTTCCTTATCAACGTGGTAGAATGCCCCGTCAACTCCCCAGCCGCCGCCAAAATTCTGTGTAGGACCTTCCGGTTTCGCTTTTTGCACACGGGGTTTTGTTTTCATGCTTTGAACGGCATCCTGAACCGGGGCAGGACTTAATTCTGCCCCGGCCTCCATCTCTTGTTTTATCTGTTGGGGTTTTTTCAAAAGGGTTTGTTTATCCTTTTGCTTTGTTTTCATCAGGATTACTTCCTCCTTATAATTTATATATCTTTAAACAAGTTTTTCTCTGATACGAATTACTATACGGAGAAGTTAGGGAATTTATTTAGGAATAAAATACCATGGTGCTTATGAATAAAGGTTGAATTGTAACATAATAATATTATTTGTAGAAAAATATTCGAGAGGAGGCCAATAATATATGGCGCAAACGAATTTTTTTGTCCACGATAAACAAGATCACGTGGGGGTGGCCGTTACAGATATCAAAGCCGGTGAAGATGTTAGTGGCTGGGTGATGGAAGATAATTCAACGGTTACCGTAAAGTCGCAAAATGATATCCCTTTAGGTCATAAGATTGCTCTTTATGATCTTGATCAAGGTGCCAAAGTATTGAAATATAACGTGGTAATCGGCAAAGCCAGCCAAGCTGTCAAAAAAGGAGAGCATATGCATACCCACAATCTTAGGACATTGAGGTGGTAAAAATGACTGAACCAATATTTTACGGTTATAAGCGTGAAAATGGGCGTGTAGGAGTAAGGAACCATGTGGCAATTTTAGCTTTAGATGACATTTCAAACGCTGCTGTTGAGGGTGTTGCCAGCATAGTGCAAGGCACATTACCTTTGCCCCACGCATATGGGCGTTTGCAGTTTGGTGAAGATTTAGACCTATTTTTCCGTACCATGATTGGAACCGGGTGCAATCCAAACATTGCTGCTTGTGTAGTTATAGGTATTGAGCCTAATTGGACAAACAAAATAGTGGATGGAATAGCTAAGACCGGGAAGCCGGTAGCTGGTTTTGCCATTGAGCGTAATGGCCAGTATAAAACAATTGAAACAGCTGCACGCAAGGCTCATGAATTCGTGCAGTATGCTACCGAGCTAAAGCGTGTGGAATGCAGGGGTTCGGAGCTCACTGTTAGTGTTAAATGTGGTGAGTCGGATACAACTTCCGGCTTAGCGTCAAATCCCACTGTAGGTGTAGTGGTTGACCGGGTAGTGGAATGGGGTGGTACGGCAATCTTTGGTGAAACCTCAGAGATAACAGGTGGAGAAGACATTGTTGCTGAAAGATGTGCTACTCCGGAAGTAAAAGAAGCATTTTTGAAAATGCATACTGATTACATGAAACTGATTGAGGGTCAAGGAGTTGACCTTTTAGGATCCCAGCCAACACAGGGTAATATTGCCGGTGGTTTAACTACTATTGAAGAAAAAGCGTTAGGCAATATCCAAAAAATAGGCAGAAAAGCGATGGTAAAAAGTGCCCTAAAAGAGGCAGAGGCACCCAAAGGCACGGGGCTGCATTTTATGAATTCATCTTCTGCCGCGGCAGAAATGGTTACACTGTGTGCCGCAGGAGGAGCGGTGGTGCATTTATTCCCCACCGGGCAAGGAAATATTGTAGGTAACCCGGTACTCCCGGTGGTTAAATTGTGTGCCAATCCAATTACAGTCGCCACCATGTCCGAACATATCGATGTAGACCTTACCGGTTTATTGCGCCGTGAAATGGATTTAGAGGGCGCGGGAGATAAATTGATGGATATGATGTTAAGGGCATGTAACGGCCGTATGATGAGTGCGGAGATTCTTGGGCATAAAGAGTTCATCATGACTAAATTGTATCCCAGCGCTTAGGAATTCAATGTAAATAAATGAAGTATTTTTCATGGAATTAAGTTCAGGTGGACAACCATCTATGTATATGAGTTAATATTGATGACTAGTGAAATAGAACACTTTAAGTATCTTAGATTTATACACTAGGGGGGGTATCCTTGAAACGATTTTGCCCATTGGTTTTAGTATTAATATTGGCAATATCAGTTATAGTGGGATGCGCACAAAATGGGGAAGAAGGAGAAGGTGAATTTAACTACCCCACCAAGACAATAAAATATGTAGTGCCGTTTAATCCAGGCGGTCAGTCAGACCTAGAAGCCCGCAGGCAGCAAAAACCACTGGAAGAAAAGCTGGGAGTCAATGTAGTAATCGAAAACAAACCCGGTGGTGGCGGAGCAGTAGGCTGGTCAGAGCTGGTAAGGAAAGATCCCGACGGCTATTACCTGACCGGGATGAATATACCACACATTATACTGCAGCCGCTGGCCAGAGAAAATGCCGGCTACGAAACAGACCAGGTAAACCCGGTGGCACTATTTCAGGGAACACCCATCGGCTTGGCAGTACAGCCGGACTCACCCTATAACACACTGGATGAATTTATTGAGGCAGCCAAGGCCAAGCCCGGTCAAATCATAGTAGGTGGTTCCGGCACCTATTCCGGACACCACATCACCTTAATGCAGCTGCAAGACAAAACCGGTGCTGAATTCCAATACGTACCCTCCCAGGGAGCGGCACCGTCCTTGCAGAGCTTTTTAGGCGGGCACGTAGACGCACTGCTGGCCAACTCCAACGACCTTGTGCAGCAAGAAGAAAACATGAAGATACTGGCCATTGGTTCCAAAGAAAGATTTGAGTCCCTGCCGGATGTAAAAACCTTTATGGAACAAGATATAGACATGACAGCTAGTATTGACCGCGGTGTTGCAGTTCCGCCGGAAACAGACAAGAGAATCATAGAAAAACTGGAAAAAGCATTTTTAGAAATTGCCAAAGATGAAGAAATCCGCGCCCAAATGAAAGAAGAAGGCTTCCTGCCACTGGCCATGGGTGCAGAAGAATCGAAGCAATATATAAATGAAATGAAAGACAAGTACAGTGCAATATTAGAAAAAGTACAAGCAGAGGCAAAATAAAAAATAACATTAAAGGTTCCCGGGCTAAGTCTCCCGGGAACCACCATGTATCCTGGAAAGGAGACTTGCCATGCCAGCCGACTTTATAGCAGCACTCAGCAATATAGCTCAACCAACCAACTTTTTAATCATGGCAATAGGTGTAGGCTTTGGAATAATAGTAGGTGCCTTACCCGGGTTAACCGCCACCATGGCCATGGCCCTTTTAGTACCCTTTACCTTCACCATGGACGCAGTACCGGCACTAATGACCTTGGGCGGCATTTACGTAGGAGCAATATATGGCGGCTGCATTGCAGCCATCCTGGTCAACACACCGGGGACACCATCAGCCATTGCCACCACCTTTGACGGATTCCCGTTAACTAAAAAGGGAAAAGCAGAGCATGCCCTGGTAACCGCGGCCTTCAGCTCCGCTGTGGGAGGTGTGATCGGAGCAGTTGTACTCCTGCTGCTATCCCCGCCTCTAGCATCAATTGCATTAAAATTCGGCCCGCCGGAATACTTCTGGCTATCCATCTTCGGGCTGACCATTATTGCCACCTTAGCCTCCGGTTCAATGTTAAAAGGCTTGATAGGTGGGGGGATAGGTCTTTTACTAAGTCAAATCGGTATAGCTCCCCTGGGCGGAGAAATGCGCTTCACCTTTGGCCTTTACCAACTGCAGGCCGGCTTATCATTGATTGTAGTATTAATAGGATTTTTCTGTATTCCCGAAGTCTTAAGCATGATAGAAAAGAAATTTAGCCAGCATGACAGCATCAACTACAAACCACAAAAAGGTATAGCCAAAGGAATAATTTCAGATTTAATTAAAAAACCAATATTACTTTTAAGATCAGCTGTAATCGGAGCCTTTGTAGGCATAGTTCCCGGTGCCGGTGGCAATATTGCCGGCCTGGTATCTTACAACGAAGCAGTCCGCTGGTCCAAAAAGCCCAAAGAATTTGGCAAAGGCAACATTGACGGAGTAGCAGCCTCAGAAGCAGCCAACAACGCAGAAGTGGGCGGCTCACTAGTACCGTTAATGACACTGGGCATACCGGGAGCGGCCCCGGCAGCCATTTTACTGGGTGCATTGATGCTCCAGGGTATGAGACCCGGTCCGGAACTATATATAAACTATGGCGACATAACCTACACCTTCCTGTTTTCACTCATTGTAGCCAATATAGTCATGGGAGTGATGGCTTTCTACGGGGCACGTCATGTAGCCAAACTAATTAACCTGCCCGTCAGCTACTTAGCCCCCATGGTTGTATTTATGACAGTTATAGGCTCCTATGCCATCAGAAACAACATCACAGACGTAATAATCATGATCCTATTCGGCTTAGTTGGTTATGTAACTAAAAAAGCCGGTTTTCACCCCGGGCCCATAGTATTAGGCCTGATTCTAGGCCCCATAGCGGAAAATGGACTAGTACAGTCCATGTTAATGGGTAAATCAGCAGGCAGCATGTTTGAAGTATTCTTCACACGCCCACTTTCTATCATATTGATTATACTTTGTCTGGTATCTGCCGGCTGGCCGTTAATCTCCAACCTACGTAACAAAACTCCTGACAAGGAGGCAGATGCTAATGCTTAATAAAGACATTATATCAGCAGCAATTATCTTGATCATCAGTGGGATATTTTGGAGTGAAGGGTCCGGGCTCAGTGAAATGGGTGGCTTTTTCCCCAGAATAATCATAATTGTTCTCGCACTTTTTAGCGGTATCCAATTAATTCAAAGCTTAATCAAGAAAAACATTGAACCGGCCTTCGCCGGCGTAGAAGCAAAAAGGCTAATACCGATGATAATAGGTGTAATAGGCTACGTTGGCGCCATTATCCTCATCGGCTTTGCTTTAGCCAGCCTGTTATTCCTGGCTGTATTCTTTAAACTTTTAGATAACACAAAAAAGGTATCTCCTGTAAAGTCGGTGGTCATTGCTTCACTGATAACCGCAGTTTTCTACGGTGTCTTCAACTATGCATTTTTAGTACCTCTTCCCGTTGGCATTGTTTTTGGCGGCTAATTAATTAAAACACAAAAAAAGGGATTTTATCCTCTATGGGTAAAATCCCTTTTTTTTGAGATCATATCTCCTGGTGATCTCTGCTTTCCTTAATGGAATTTAGTACACTTAACAAGTGATCATGCATAGCGCTTTTAGCCTGATCAGTGTTACCCTTATATATTGCCTCTAAAACCTTTATATGTTCCTGCACCGACAAATCAAACCTCCCGGGGATATGTAATGTGTGGGAGCGGGCTTCCTCCAAAAGATCAAGCATGCTGCGCATTAAACGAACTACAACCGGGTTACCGGTCATTTCCGAAACCAATAAGTGGAACTCCTGATCATATTGCTGGAAACAATCACTTTCACCGTTCGAATTTAATAAACCTTGACTTTCCTTAGTAAATTGCGAAATTTTAGCCCGGGCTTCTTCAGTACAACGTTCGGCAGCCCAGCCTGCTGCGACAGTCTCCAATTCCATTCGCACCTCAAATAAGTTATCCACGGTATCACTTTCGTTAAATAATAAACTGGATAACTGGCGCGCAATAATATCCACATCTACTTTAGCCACAAAAATACCAAGGCCGTGCTTTACCTTTAAGATGCCCACACCGGATAAAGTTTTAACCGCATCCCTGATCACGGTACGGCTAACTCCGAATTTTTCAGCCATTTCTCTTTCGGTTGGCAAGCGGTCACCAGGTTTAAGCTTGCCGTTCTTGATGAGGTTCTTTATGTATTCTGCCACTTGATTTTTTAGACTGGCATTGCGTCCAATTTTCTCAAACATCTTATTCTTCCTCTCCATATTTTATCCCACTTCGATAAGTGGGAGTTTTTGTGGTTACTCGTATGAGGTAATACCAATATACCAGTAGTGTATTAATAAAACAATAGCTTATTGTCTAATATTTTTCACTCGCGAAATAAATTTATAAAAACTGTTGACATAATCCTGTTTAATACATACAATTACCGTAACCAATGGTACTACCACATACCTATGAAAAATGACCTAGTATGACTGCAACTGGTTTAAATTTACATAGTTATAGGAGCGATAGTATGAAAATTGTTGTAACGGAATTAATATGGGAAGAAGGATTGGAAATTCTAAGGGAATTGGGCCAAGTTGTTTATGACCCGAACCTCTGGCAGAGTGATAAATTATTGCCGGAAATAGCGGATAGTGACGCAGTCATAGTAAGGAACCAGACCAAGGTTGACAAAGAGTTCCTCATGGCGGCACCAAAATTAAAAGTGTTAGGACGTCTTGGTGTGGGTCTGGATAATATTGATCTAAGTGCCTGTAAAGATTCAAATGTTGACGTGGTGGTGGCCCGCAACGCCAATGCAATTTCGGTGGTTGAATATGTTTTTGCGTCAATGTTTACTTTTTCGAGACAGCTGTCCCGGGCAACCAGTGATGTGAAATCAGGTAATTGGAATCGCCGAGCATTCACATTGTCCGAGTTATATGGTAAAACGCTAGGTCTTGTGGGGGTTGGAGAAATAGGTAGCCGTCTGGCGGCCCGGGCAAGGGCGTTTGGTATGAATGTAATAGGTTTTGATCCATTTTTGCCTCCTTACGAGGTGGCTTGCACGGAATTTGGTGTGTGCCTTACCAATTTGGAGCAGGTACTTTCCGATTCCGACTTTATAAGTTTGCATGTACCACTGAATAAAAAAACGCGGAATATTATAAATAAAGACAGCCTGGCTGTCATGAAATCAACTGCCTGTATCATAAATACTTCGCGCGGTGGCATTATAAATGAAGATGCTCTGTTTAACGCGCTAAAATCCAAGCAAATTGCCGGTGCGGCTCTGGATGTGTTAGCCCAGGAGCCCCCCGGGGAATCACCCCTTAAAGAATTGGATAATATAATTCTCAGCCCGCATATTGCCGGCCTGACCGAAGAAGCACAGGTTCGCACCTCGGTACTGGTGGCGCGAGAGGTTTCCAAAGTGCTGGCTGGACAAGCTTCCCATTGTTGCGTGAGCTAAAGAAAAATAGATTATTAAAATTTGGAGGAGACCCTAATGCCCCAATTTTCAGCTGATAAGCTTGTTGAATTTTGTAAGAACCTTATTAAGGGTGCCGGTGTACCGGAAGAAGATGCTGCTGTAGTGGCTGATGTGCTGGTTGACACCAGTCTGGAAGGTCTGGACACCCACGGTATTAGTCGTCTGCCAATATACTTGTCCAGGATACAAAACGGTCGTATTAATCCTCAGGCGGACATGAAGGTTGAGCGTACCGCTCCCGGCCTGGCCACAGTAGATGGCGACAACGGGTTGGGACAGCTGGTGGGTGTGCGTTCTATGCAGGTGGCAATTGAGCTGGCCGGGGAAACAGGTATGGGAGCGGTAGCTGCTAAACACAGCAACCATTACGGTGCATCTTCATATTATTGCAAAATGGCTGCTTCCAGCGATATGTTGGGTATGGCATTTACCAATACTCCTGCGGGTATCACCCCATGGGGTGGGAAAAAGGCCTATTTTGGCACAAACCCTATTGCCTTCGCTTTTCCTGGTAGAAATCAGCCGGTAGTAATTGATATGTCCTCTAGCATGGTGGCCCGGGGCAACATTATTACGGCCGCCAAGGAAGGAAGGTCTATCCCGAAGGGCTGGGCCATAGATGCTGAAGGCAGGGCCACTACAGATGCCCAGGCAGCCCTGGAAGGGGCTGTTCTCCCCATGGCCGGCCCGAAAGGTTATGCCTTGGCGCTCGCTGTAGAAATTATGTCCGGTATATTGAGCGGGTCGGCTTATGGGCCCAGGGTGGGTTGGATTTACGATGACAGTACCGAGCCAGTGGATATAGGTCATTTTTTTATAACCTTGGATATAAATAAATTGATGCCTCTGGACATGTTTATTAGTCGCCTGGATCATATGGTCAATGAAGTTAAGGGTTCACCCAAGGCCACAGGAGTAGAAGAAATCTTCATTCCCGGGGAGCGCCGCACTAATAAGTTTCTTGAGCGCAAACGGGAGGGAATTCCTGTTTCCCAGCCGGTATTGGATGAGCTAAATGAACTGGCTCTCCAATTCAGCGTAGCCCCGTTATAGTAAAAAGTTGTAAAAGATTTTGTTAACTAACTGGTTATTTCATTTTGCCCCGCGAGGGTAAATTATAAAACATAAACTACTTATATCTTAGAGAGGAGGATTATTATGGTTAAGTTTCTTGTCCACGACAAAAATGATTCTGTTGGGGTAGCCGTTACCGATATTAAGGCCGGGGAAACGGTGAAAGGGTATTTTATGGAAGAAGGAAACGAAATTGAAGTAGTTTCCAATAGCGATATTCTATTGGGTCATAAAATTGCTCTGGTGGATGTAACTAAGGGTAACCAGATTATAAAATACGGTTTCCCCATTGGTGTTACGACTCACGATATTGCCGTAGGTGAACATGTGCACACTCATAATTTGAAAACTGCGAGGTGGTAAATGATGAATGTTCCTAAGTTTTGGGGTTACAGGCGGGAAAACGGTCGAGTAGGGATTAGAAATAACGTTTTGATATTGCCTTTGGATGATTTGTCAAACTCAGCCAGTGAAAAGGTTGCCAACAATGTTAAGGGAACCATGGTTATTCCTCATGGTTATGGAAGACTGCAGTTTGGTGAGGACCTGGACTTATATTTCCGGACCTTGATTGGAACCGGTAGTAACCCAAACATTGCAGCTGTTGTGGTAATAGGCATTGAGCCTGAATGGACAAATGTCATTGTTGAAGGTATTGCCAAGACCGGAAAGCCGGTTATCGGTTTTGCCATTGAACGGAGCGGGGAATTTAAAACCGTGGAAGCTGCTTCACGTAAAGCAATGGAATATGTGCAATGGGCCACTGAACTGATGCGCGAAGAGTGTAGCGTGGACGAACTGGTGGTATCTGTCAAGTGTGGAGAGTCTGATACCACTTCCGGACTGGCTTCCAATCCTTCCGTCGGTAAGGCGGTGGAACGCTTGGTGGAAATGAACGCCACTGTTATGTTCGGTGAAACTTCAGAAATTACCGGCGGGGAAGATATTGTAAAGAGCCGGGGTGCAACTCCGGAAGTCGGTGAACAATTCTATAAAACCTGGAGTGAATATAACCAATTTATTTTGGATCAGGGAGTGGACCTTTCCGGTTCTCAGCCTACAAAGGGGAATATTACCGGTGGCCTAACTACCATTGAAGAAAAAGCTATGGGTAACATCCAGAAAATCGGAAAATGCAAGTATGTAGGTGTCCTGAAACCTGCTGAAGCTCCCACCGGAAAAGGCTTATGGTACATGGATACTTCTTCTGCTGCCGCCGAGGCTGTTACATTGTGGGGTGCCGCCGGTTCGGTGTTGCACTTTTTCCCCACCGGTCAGGGCAATATTGTAGGTAACCCTGTGGTTCCGGTGATTAAGTTAACGGCTAATCCGTTAACAGCAGAAACTATGGGTGAACATATAGATGTTGATCTCAGCGGCATGTTGCGCATGGAAATGAATTTGGAACAGGCTGGGGATGCCCTGATGGAAATGATGATGCGCACGGTTAACGGGCGTATGACCAGGGCTGAAGTATTGGGACACGTTGAGTATGTATTAACAAAGCTTTATCGTTCTGCTTAAGTGAATAAAAAAAAAACGGGTAACGGGGGAAGGGTGAAACTTCTCCCGTTACCTATAAACCATTTTGGTAAAATTTTTAAAATTTTTGTATTTAAAAACAATTAATCACTTTTTTATTTTTATTTGGACGAGTTTAGTAAGTCTTGCCAACACTTAATTTTAACATTAAATTACAGGAGGGTCAAGTAGAATGAAAAAAGTTAAGGTATTTGCCTCAATCCTGTCACTGCTGTTGATGGTCGGTGTCTTTGCGGGATGCGCACAGAACGGGGAAGAAGGAAAAGACGAATTTAACTACCCCACCAAGACAATAAAATATGTAGTGCCGTTTAATCCAGGCGGTCAGTCAGACCTAGAAGCCCGCAGGCAGCAAAAACCACTGGAAGAAAAGCTGGGAGTCAATGTAGTAATCGAAAACAAACCCGGTGGTGGCGGAGCAGTAGGCTGGTCAGAGCTGGTAAGGAAAGATCCCGACGGCTATTACCTGACCGGGATGAATATACCACACATTATACTGCAGCCGCTGGCCAGAGAAAATGCCGGCTACGAAACAGACCAGGTAAACCCGGTGGCACTATTTCAGGGAACACCCATCGGCTTGGCAGTACAGCCGGACTCACCCTATAACACACTGGATGAATTTATTGAGGCAGCCAAGGCCAAGCCCGGTCAAATCATAGTAGGTGGTTCCGGCACCTATTCCGGACACCACATCACCTTAATGCAGCTGCAAGACAAAACCGGTGCTGAATTCCAATACGTACCCTCCCAGGGAGCGGCACCGTCCTTGCAGAGCTTTTTAGGCGGGCACGTAGACGCACTGCTGGCCAACTCCAACGACCTTGTGCAGCAAGAAGAAAACATGAAGATACTGGCCATTGGTTCCAAAGAAAGATTTGAGTCCCTGCCGGATGTAAAAACCTTTATGGAACAAGATATAGACATGACAGCTAGTATTGACCGCGGTGTTGCAGTTCCGCCGGAAACAGACAAGAGAATCATAGAAAAACTGGAAAAAGCATTTTTAGAAATTGCCAAAGATGAAGAAATCCGCGCCCAAATGAAAGAAGAAGGCTTCCTGCCACTGGCCATGGGTGCAGAAGAATCGAAGCAATATATAAATGAAATGAAAGACAAGTACAGTGCAATATTAGAAAAAGTACAAGCAGAGGCAAAATAAAAAATAACATTAAAGGTTCCCGGGCTAAGTCTCCCGGGAACCACCATGTATCCTGGAAAGGAGACTTGCCATGCCAGCCGACTTTATAGCAGCACTCAGCAATATAGCTCAACCAACCAACTTTTTAATCATGGCAATAGGTGTAGGCTTTGGAATAATAGTAGGTGCCTTACCCGGGTTAACCGCCACCATGGCCATGGCCCTTTTAGTACCCTTTACCTTCACCATGGACGCAGTACCGGCACTAATGACCTTGGGCGGCATTTACGTAGGAGCAATATATGGCGGCTGCATTGCAGCCATCCTGGTCAACACACCGGGGACACCATCAGCCATTGCCACCACCTTTGACGGATTCCCGTTAACTAAAAAGGGAAAAGCAGAGCATGCCCTGGTAACCGCGGCCTTCAGCTCCGCTGTGGGAGGTGTGATCGGAGCAGTTGTACTCCTGCTGCTATCCCCGCCTCTAGCATCAATTGCATTAAAATTCGGCCCGCCGGAATACTTCTGGCTATCCATCTTCGGGCTGACCATTATTGCCACCTTAGCCTCCGGTTCAATGTTAAAAGGCTTGATAGGTGGGGGGATAGGTCTTTTACTAAGTCAAATCGGTATAGCTCCCCTGGGCGGAGAAATGCGCTTCACCTTTGGCCTTTACCAACTGCAGGCCGGCTTATCATTGATTGTAGTATTAATAGGATTTTTCTGTATTCCCGAAGTCTTAAGCATGATAGAAAAGAAATTTAGCCAGCATGACAGCATCAACTACAAACCACAAAAAGGTATAGCCAAAGGAATAATTTCAGATTTAATTAAAAAACCAATATTACTTTTAAGATCAGCTGTAATCGGAGCCTTTGTAGGCATAGTTCCCGGTGCCGGTGGCAATATTGCCGGCCTGGTATCTTACAACGAAGCAGTCCGCTGGTCCAAAAAGCCCAAAGAATTTGGCAAAGGCAACATTGACGGAGTAGCAGCCTCAGAAGCAGCCAACAACGCAGAAGTGGGCGGCTCACTAGTACCGTTAATGACACTGGGCATACCGGGAGCGGCCCCGGCAGCCATTTTACTGGGTGCATTGATGCTCCAGGGTATGAGACCCGGTCCGGAACTATATATAAACTATGGCGACATAACCTACACCTTCCTGTTTTCACTCATTGTAGCCAATATAGTCATGGGAGTGATGGCTTTCTACGGGGCACGTCATGTAGCCAAACTAATTAACCTGCCCGTCAGCTACTTAGCCCCCATGGTTGTATTTATGACAGTTATAGGCTCCTATGCCATCAGAAACAACATCACAGACGTAATAATCATGATCCTATTCGGCTTAGTTGGTTATGTAACTAAAAAAGCCGGTTTTCACCCCGGGCCCATAGTATTAGGCCTGATTCTAGGCCCCATAGCGGAAAATGGACTAGTACAGTCCATGTTAATGGGTAAATCAGCAGGCAGCATGTTTGAAGTATTCTTCACACGCCCACTTTCTATCATATTGATTATACTTTGTCTGGTATCTGCCGGCTGGCCGTTAATCTCCAACCTACGTAACAAAACTCCTGACAAGGAGGCAGATGCTAATGCTTAATAAAGACATTATATCAGCAGCAATTATCTTGATCATCAGTGGGATATTTTGGAGTGAAGGGTCCGGGCTCAGTGAAATGGGTGGCTTTTTCCCCAGAATAATCATAATTGTTCTCGCACTTTTTAGCGGTATCCAATTAATTCAAAGCTTAATCAAGAAAAACATTGAACCGGCCTTCGCCGGCGTAGAAGCAAAAAGGCTAATACCGATGATAATAGGTGTAATAGGCTACGTTGGCGCCATTATCCTCATCGGCTTTGCTTTAGCCAGCCTGTTATTCCTGGCTGTATTCTTTAAACTTTTAGATAACACAAAAAAGGTATCTCCTGTAAAGTCGGTGGTCATTGCTTCACTGATAACCGCAGTTTTCTACGGTGTCTTCAACTATGCATTTTTAGTACCTCTTCCCGTTGGCATTGTTTTTGGCGGGTAGATTTCATATGAAGTACTTTCCGCCTGAAATGGCGGTTTTTTTTACACTTTAGGAAAGTATACCTTGCCATATAAATGGCAAGGACAAAGGAAAAAAGTACTGAAAAGCGCGCGCTAAGGGAACTGATTTAGCGCGCTTTTCTTGTTGTCTAGGAAAGGTGCCTGTCCCCATAGTTGTGAAGAAATTGTTATACTTTCGTACTTTAGCTGTTATTTTTATTTTATAGGATGAAGATAACATAACAACTGGGGTCTAAAAAAGAATAATTGCCGTGGAACCCCTAATATTATTGACCTTAAAATTTAAATTCAGGAGGTATTTTAAATGAAAAGAAAAGTATTAACTTTGACTTTAGGTGCCCTGTTAATTGTTAGTGTTATGGCTCCGGCAGCTTTTGCTTCATGGGGTATACCAATGATGCAGTCTTCTAATCATCAAAATACTGCCGTGACATCCGAAGACATGTATGTAGGACGAGGAGATTCTGGTGCATATGATAACCACATGTTCAACTGGGGAGAGTACCGTGCCAGTGAAACTGAAATAGACACTGATGTGGACTTCGATCAAAACCAAACATGGTCAGATCATTTCAATTATATGCAGCAATATAATTATCAAATGGATTCCAACTATATGATGGGAGATTCACAATATAGTGGCGGAGGGCAAAGAGGAAACGGCCACGGCTATGGAATGATGGGACGGTAAGTGGGAGTTTCAGGTGGGGAGGAATCCCCACTTGTCGGGGACATTCCTCTGCAGGAGGTGTGTCCCCTTTCCTCTTTAGTCCCGCTGTTCAACTTTAGCTTTTGTCCAGCTTAATTTGACTGGGCAGTACCTGTCTTTGTACCATCGACTAAAGCTAAATATACTTTTAACACTTTATAAGCGTAGTTTTTAGAGGATAACATTTTTGAATTTTCACGGGCTTTTCTGGACATTTGCTGCCTTAAGTCATCATTCTCTAGCAGCAGCATTATTTTTTCCAGGAACGCTTCCTGCGACGGCTTAGTTAAAAAGCCATCAACCCCATCGTGAACCATCTCTGACACTCCGTTTGCTTTCACTGCGATAATCGGTAGCCCGGCCGATTTTGCTTCGGATACTACCAGTCCCTGTGTTTCCGATACTGATGCGAATACAAAAAGGTGGGAGTCACGGTAGCACTTTATAACCTCTTCTTTGGATAAAAGGCCGGTAAAAATGACTTTTTCCCTTACGCCTAAATCCTGGGCCAAACATTCCAATTCATCCTTTTGGGGTCCCTTGCCGACCATAACTAATTTTGTTTCCGGGAATTCTTTATTGACAGCGGCAAAACATTCAATGATAAAGCTCATATTTTTTTCTTTCCCGAGCCTTCCTACACAGAGTAATATTTTTTCTTCCGGAGCTATACCGTATCTTTTTCGCAGCCACCCTTTTTCGCCGAATATGAACTTTTCAGTTTTTATACCGGTGGGAATTACACTAACGGGTGTTATAACACCTAAATGTCTTAAGTAATCACGGGTGATTGCTGTGGGGGCTATTACTGTATCACACTGGTTGCAGAAATTCTTATAAACTTTCCTAATTATTAAATTGGCAAGGGAAGCATTTATGGGTACATAATGGTTATAGAATTCATAAAAAGTATGGCAGGTATAAACCACGGGGATACCTAGGCGCCGGGCAATTTTCTTGCCCATCCACCCTAAGCCAAAGGGGTGATGGACATGGATAATGTCCGGATTTATTGTCTTTAATATAGCGTTTACACGTCCTGAGAATGGAAGGGCTAAATAATAGTCGCGGTCGGTCGGGGAAGGCACCGAGGTGATGCGGAAAATATTAGAGTTTTCAATGCAATTAGGGTACCTGGGGGCACAAACCAAAATTTTGTGCCCCCAGGAAGATAATTCTTCCATGAGAGTTTCAATAGAGTGTACAACCCCACTGTTATACGGTAAATAACTGTCAGTAAAAGTTACTATCTTTAAACTCATATATTATTTATTCACTCCCATCACCTGTTAAACAAGTTAATTTGGCATTAATAATGAATGAGGCACGAAATATTCCCTCAGCACTATTTTTTCCTAAACTCTGATTTTTTACAATATCCTTCCCCAGAAAATTACTCCAGTGCTTATACATAAACTTGTTGCAAATATCACGCACAATGATATAAAATTTGGTTATTAAGAGATAATAAATTTAATAAAATTGCATTATCTACACTGCGGTTCATGATAATATTTCCGGGGGAGGAAAATATCGTGCGTGATTTTTTCAGGATAACTTTCAGAATCGTTGTAGTGTTAATAAGTTTAGGACTATTATATCTGGTTGGAATGCAGTCCTTTACCGTTTGCGTGGAAGGCTCTCAGTTGAACGATACTGGTTTTTACCGCACCGGGGTAATGGGAATGATGATAACACCTTTGTTTCTTATCTGTGGCGTATATTCTTTTCTCAATCCTTCTGTTTCGGCTAAAGTTTTTGGTCTCGCAGCGATTTTTTGTTTGGCATTGGGCACCGCTACGAGCTTTAAAAGTTTACTATTATGGGGTGCTGTGTCTTTGGCCGGGGCGTTGTTCAGCTTTTTGGTCAGTAAGCTTAAGAAGAAAGTTAAATTAAGAGTTATCCCCGGAGGTAAACTCAAAACCAGAAGGCTGGCTGGATAATTGTTAAGGTAAGTATATGTGACTGATCGTTAGCCTGGCCTGCGAGATGAAATGAATAAGCGGGCGTAAAAGACAGGATAGTAAACGTTACTTTATAAGCAACATAACCCTCGTAAGAGGGTTACTGTTTTTTTTACACTTTAGGAAAGTATGCCTTGCCATATAAATGGCAAGGACAAAGGAAAAAAGTACTAAAAAGCGCGCGCTAAGGGAACTGATTTAGCGCGTTTTTCTCGCGACAATGTAGTTTTTCGTACTAGTTTGTGTATAAGGGTCCTGTGGGTTTGATAGGAAAACATTTTGGGGTATTTTCTTTGACAGGATTAACAGGATCAACAGGATTTTTAGCTTTGCTTGTTTTCCTCATTATTTCTTTGCATACAATATTTATTAGCATTAATTTATTTCGGCGGTTTTGTTATATTTTTAACCGATATCTTTAAATCCCTTATCCTGCGAATCCTGTAATCCTGTCTAATGTGTTTGCCTTTTCCTTTCTCTTTGTTTTTAATCTCTATCCCGAGAATCACGTCAATCCCGCCAACAATTGCCCTTTCTTTTTTAGTGTTGGCACTATGGAGTCTTTCTTTTACGAAAATGTAGTTTTTCCATACTAGTTTGTTTATAAGGTTCATGGGAGTTTAGACAGAGAAAACGGTATGTGCCTACAGAAGGAGATACCGCGTCAATTAGAGAACACTAAAATCAAGGAAGTGATAATATGAGCCGGCAAGATGAACCCCAAGTGGAAAAGACAAGGCAGAATTCGTCCCCAGCACCGGGGGCGCAAGAAAATGAGCCGGAGAAACCATTTCCCTGGGCTGCATTATTTATACTGGTGCTTGGTCCGTTTATGGGTATCCTGGACGGGAGCATTGTAAATGTGGCCTTGCCCCGGATGATGGCAATTTTTAACGTAGGGACAGAGGACATTCAGTGGGTGCTTACGGCTTATTTGCTGGTATCGGGAGTGGTTGTGCCGGTTACGGGCTATCTGGGGGACCGCTTTGGCTTTAAAAGGGTATACCTGATTACATTGACAATATTTACTGTTGGTTCGGGATTGTGTGCTGCTGCCTGGAGTAATAATTCTCTGGTGTTTGCCAGGGTTATACAAGCCATAGGCGGCGGTATGATGATGCCTATAAGTATGGCTATGCTGTTTAGAATAATCCCGCGGGAGCGTATGGGTATGGCCATGGGTATGTGGGGCATTGCTGCCATGGCTGCTCCGGCAGTGGGCCCCACTCTGGGCGGATACCTGGTAGATGCATTTAGCTGGCGCACTGTTTTTACCATTAATCTGCCGGTGGGTGCCGTTGCCGTTTTCTTGTCCATGATGGCCTTGCAGGAAACCTCACCTAACCCTAAATTGAAGTTTGACCTGTTAGGCTTTCTTTTATCTACTACAGGTTGCTTTTTTCTGCTCCTGGCCCTTAGCAAAGGGCAGGATTGGGGGTGGAGTTCTTATTACATTGTAAGCCTTCTAATTACTGCTTGTTTTCTCTTTATTATGTTTATTATTTGGGAACTAAATTTTTCAGAACCGATGCTGGATATGCGGTTGTTAAAAAACCCCGTTTTAGCGGTCAGTCTGATCAGTACCAGCATAATGACGGTAGGGTTATTCGCCGCCATATTTCTAGTGCCCATTTATGCCCAGAATTTGATGGGTCTGACTCCCATGGAGACTGGTTTGATGATGATGCCTATGGCCATTGTCAGTGGAATTATGATGCCCTTAAGCGGGCGGCTGTTTGATAAGATAGGGGCCATGCCCCTGGGTCTAGTGGGAGTTTCCATATTAGTGGTGACCACTTATCATTTACATACTATTTCCCTGGATACAAGCTTTCGCTGGTTACAGGTAATGCTGGCTGTTAGGGCGGTAGGCCTGGGTATGATCATGATGCCTCTGACCACCGCCGGGATGAACACGGTGCCCCCGGCCCTTACGGGCCGTGCGTCGGCTTTGAATAATTTGGCACGACAGATTTCTGCTTCTTTTGGAGTTGCTTTTTTGACCTATATTATGGTTTCTCGGCAAAAAATTCATTTTTCTTGGATGCGGGACGAAGTTAACTGGATGTCACCGGTAGCAAACGGTATTTTGGAAAGGTTGGCCGGCATAGTTGGTGATACGCCGGTTGCAGCAGCAATTACTAATCTTCAGCTTCAACGCCTGGCAATGGTTAAAGCGATCAGTGATGACTTTATAATAGCTGCTATGATGACCGTAATCGTCCTGCCTTTAATGTTTTTCCTGAGTAAGGGGAGAGTTGACCGACAGCGAGAGTATGAAATGGGTAAATTCATGGCTGAGCAAGGAAGCACTTTACATAGGCCGGGTTAAATGTTTTAGATTGCTGCCGGTCTGGGAAAACTTAATACTGTACCAATCTATAAAGGAGCAGTGAGAAAAATTATGGATCTTGAAAGAGCGCAGCAAATAATTGAGGCAGAGGAAAAAATTGATGTATTGCTAAATGGTTCTCCCGTATGGATCGAGAGTATAAGCCAGAAAGACAAGACGGCAAAGGTAACTCCGCTGGACGAAGCAAGTGCTGTCACAGAGGTTTCCGTTGAAACCTTAGTGGAAAGATAGTCTATCCTGCCTGTCTTTTGCCCGTTAGCCTTTTAATAGAGGCTAACGGGTTTTGTATTTTAACATACAAAAGCTGCCTCACATAATTGATTGTTAACCTAGAAATAATAATTTAAGAAAAAAGGGGGAGGTTTTTTGTTACAGATATTTAAGGCCTTGAATGATAATAAGAAGAAAATACGAGAGTTTGACCCTGTTAGCATACAAAGAATAAAGGAAGGGGCTTATCTGACCAAATTAACCAGTGAAGCTCAAGTTGCAGCTCGCAAGTGTGACTTTTTTGCCGGAAATGCTTTTGACCAGGAGGTCAAAAAGTACTTTGAGGATGAAGCTAAGCTACTGCGAAAAAGTGCGGGAGTTTTACAGCAGTATTACGAATCCATAACTACGGAGTGATTCTAAATGAAGTTTACTGATATGGATATGCTGCAGGATTATGAAAAGGATGCCAGAATGGCTGTTATAGCCTATAATTTGATCAAAACGGAAATTGTTGATTCTGATTTGCGTAAACTCGTCGG
The DNA here is from genome assembly GCA_009711705.1 of Bacillota bacterium. Taxonomy (GTDB): domain Bacteria; phylum Bacillota; class Desulfotomaculia; order Desulfotomaculales; family VENG01; genus VENG01. The sequence goes on along the minus strand of VENG01000005.1, from coordinate 188,356 downwards.
AGATATAGGGATTGCGGCATCTAAGTCACAAGAGAAATTTGCCGATTTGATTATCAGAAAGGGTGACCGGCCGTAAATAAGTTAACGATTAGTGCCAGGCACCAATCGTTAACTTATTTGGAGAGTAAGTCGGGCAGGAAGGTGGCAATTTGCGGGAAGGCTACCAGTAATACCAGGCAAAGTGCCAGCGCGATCAGGAATGGCCAAATACCTTTAAATATTTTTTCCAATGGTATGTCGGGTGCAACGCCTTTAATAATATACACATTCATTCCCACCGGTGGTGTAATCACTCCCATGGCCACCACCATGACGATAATTACCCCGAACCAAATGGGGTCGTACCCCAAAGTGGTAACGACTATAGGGTAAAATATGGGTATGGTTAGAAGAATTAGGGCCAGTGCATCGATAAAGCAGCCAAGAATTAGGTATATAAATAAAATTATTGCCATTACAGCAAAGGGTGGCAGCGGCAGAGAACCCGCCCAGTTAGCAAATTCGAAAGGCAATCTACTCACGGCCATGAAACGGCCAAAAACGATTGCTCCGGCCACCATAAGCATGATCATTGCCGAAGTACGTGTGGCATCTAAAAGCGAGCTTTTAAAGTTTTCCCAGCTTAGGCGGCGTCCCAACAGGGCTACCCCTAAAACACCGCCGGCACCTACAGCCCCGGCCTCGGTAGGGGTAAACCAGCCTGCAAAAAGACCTCCTATAGAAACAGAAAAAACAATCAGCACTTCACCTAATCCGCCGCGCAAAGCGGTGAATCGCTCTTTCCAACCGGCTTTTGGTCCGGCGGGAGCAATTTCAGGGTTGCGTGATGCCAGAATGTATATGGCAGCCATGTAGAAGAGCATCAAGATTATGGCTGGTATTATGCCGGCCATAAAAAGTTCTCCTACCGACTGTTCTGTGGACATGCCGTAAACAATGAGGATTACGCTGGGTGGAATTAAAACTCCCAGCACGCCCCCTGCGGCGATACCCGCTGTGGCCAGTGAGGTATCATATTTGTATTTTCGCATTTCCGGCAGGGCAATTGCTCCCATTGTGGCTGCCGTAGCTGTATTGGATCCGCAGATGGCTCCAAATATGCCGCATGCTACCTGGGTGGCAATGGCTAGTCCCCCGGGGTAGTGGCCTATAAGTTTGTAAGCAAAGACATATAATTTAGTGCCAATGCCCGAGTAAAAGGCCAAAAAACCCATCCAGACAAACATGGCTATAACGCTGAGTGAAGGTGAGGCAAAGGTTGAATATATTTCCTGAGCGAGCATGCTAAAAGCGGCCGGGGGAGATACCAGGTAGCTGAACCCGGCAAAACCCACCAGCGCCATGGCAAAAGCAATGGGCATGCGCAAAGCCAGGAGAGTAAAAAAAGATATTATGCCAATAACTCCTACTGCAAATTCACTCATTTACTAGCTGACCGCCCTTTTAATAGAATCAAATAATTTAACCAGTATTACCAAGCAAAGTGCAAAAAAACCCAAGGATACCAGATATATAAAGGGATAAAGAGGTGTTTGTGTAGTCTGAGAGACCAGCCCTTTATCTACGGTACTGGCAGCATAGACCCAGAGTTGCCAGGATGCAAGACACCAAAAGCCCAGCGAGACACTGTTAATCACAATATCAGTAATTGCCTGTGCTTTAGCCGGAAAACGTTCCACCACGAAGTCAACTGCTATATGGCCATTTTGAACAGCACAATTAGCCAGAGCCAGGCCGATTACCAGGGCGGTCAAAAAACCCACATACTCGTACGTGCCTAATATAGGCTGGTTAAAGACGGCACGTAATATTATGTTTGATACCACTAGTGTCATAATGGCTACCATGCATAGACCGGCAAACATATCAAGCACCCGGCTCAGTGTGATAACAAAACCGCTAAGTTGTTTGGTGCCGGACTGGGTCTGAAAACCGGCCGGAAATTTGCAAACGGCTTTTTGTACCATTTGTTTCATACCTCTTACCCCCGCTTATTAAGTCAATTAATATTCTTGGTTGTATTTTTCAGCTAGCTGTTTAACTGTACTTAAAATCTTTTCTCCCTCTAGACCTTTTTCGTTCATCCTGGCTACGAAGTCCTGTTGAATGGGCTCTACAAGTTCTATCCATTGTTCTGCTTCCTCTTTAGGGAGTGTAATTACTTCCATGCCTTCTTCTTCAACTGCGTATTTTAATGCTTCTTCGTTTTGTTTATCCCATAAACCCATAGCCACTTTTTCAAAATACTCTTTGTTTACTTCTTCAATGGCTTGCTGGATATCCGGAGATAAGGAATTCCAACGGTCAAGGTTCATGGTGACAAAAAACAATGTATTATAAAGGAAGGGTGTCCTGGTAACGTAATCGGTAACTTCGGCGTTTTTCCAACCCTTCAAAACTTCCACCGGGCCTAAATTTCCCTGCACAACTCCTTTGGAGAGGGCTTCGTATGCTTCGGACTGGGGCATCGCCACTGGAGTTGCCCCGATTTGCTCAAGGGTGTTGGCACTGAGACCGGTAGCCCTAATAGTAAGTCCTTGTACATCTTCCAAATTGCGTACGGGAACTTTTGTGAACAGGTCTCCCGGGCCGGTGGTAAGTATCATCATCAGTTTTGTATTTTGGACCTCATCCGGGTTTAACTGTTTCACACCTTCCCAGGCAACTTTACTGGCTACCTTGGAATTTTTATAAGTGATACCGGGCAGTTCAAAGGCTTCCAGCGCCGGGAACTGTCCCCTGGTATAAGCAAAACAGGAAAGACCCATATCCGCCACACCGTCCATCACCCCGTCATAAACAGCGTCTGCTTTAAGCAGTGTTTGACCGGGATAGCTGGTAATTTTTACCTTACCGTTAGTTGCTTCCTCGATGGCTTGCGCCCAGGGTTGAACCAGTTCTGTTTCCGCGGGGTGGGTGCTGGGGAAGAAATGGGCCAATTTCAGTTCAATTGTTTCAGCGCCGCTTTGGCCGGTTGAATCATTTGAGGAACACCCGGTAGCAGCAACCAAAAGCACCAGTACAAACAACATTACAATTTTCTTACTAACTAGCTTCACATTATTTCCTCCTTTTATCTGCTTATGTAAATAAAAAAAACTCCTTGTAGGAGTGTTAAGTATAACGGTTCATTAATTGCCCTTTGGTTTCCACGAGCAATAAAAGAACTGCCCGGAGATAAACTTTAAAAAAACCGGACGCTCTTTGTACCGTACTCTTATACCTACCGTATCACCGTACTACCTTTTTATACCAGTTAATAAAACTGGTTGTCATCAAAAAACCATGCTACCGTACTCACTCTTAATTTATTACATTACAAATGGCTTCGTCAAGTGTTTTTGTTTTATTTTATAATTTTTAAGTCTAATTTTAAAAATACCATTATTTATCTTTAGGTGGCATAAGAATTAGTGGAAAAAAATATAATAACTATACCTTGGTGAATTACCTTTCAGCCCCTGATACGGGGTTCTTTTTTTATCAGTTTCTGGCTCCCGCTGCCCGTACCAAATACCCGGCTATATAAGTTGTAGTAAGGCCGAAAAAAAGGTTGCCAAAAAGGTGGACAATACTAGTTGTCAGGTCGGGTTGAAGAATATGCACGGGTATTACTGCTTTAGCTAACACACCGTAAATTAAAAAGTATATTATGCCGCCGTACACCAAGCCTTTAACAGCCAGGAAATCGGTGCCCACTAAACGCAATAAGTAAACAATAATAATACCAAAAAGAGATGCCAGGGCAAAGTGCTGGGCTGCGCCCAGACCTTGAGCCGGTAGAGAACTTAAATTTACCCCCGGTCTGACCAGGACATAAGCCCCCAACCGGAATGGTGTTGTTTGGGCAATACCTGACAACAAAAGAACCCATACGAAAACCTGGTAGAATAATCCCCCGGCAATACCGGCAAATGTACCGGCCAGCACTGTGTCGCGCATTGGTAAGATCCCCCTTTGTCTATCGAAACTGGCTGTATCTAATACTCCTTTATATTTTCCCCGGAGTTTAATATTCATTCTTGCATTTTACACCCAAGGATCGGCCATGATAAAAGGAACCCAAACATATACGGAGGAAAACGATGAGTGAATATCTTCAAAACCAGGAACATAAGCAGCAAATCTTAAAAGGATTAATTACAGATTTACACAGGGGTAGGGACTTTGAAGAGGTTAAGGGCGAGTTTAATAAACTTTTAGAACACGTAGATGCCACAGAAATAGCAAGTATGGAACAGCAGCTAATCAATGAAGGGATGCAGCCCGAGGAAATTAAAAAGCTGTGTGACGTACACGCGGCTGTATTTAGAGATGCCCTGGAGAAAAATGAAGCGCCCGAGTTAGTGTCCGGACATCCTCTATATTCAATTAAACATGAAAATGATGAGGCCAGGAAGTTGCTGCAGGAAATAGAGGAGCAGGTTGAACAGTTGTCAATGGCACAAGCCGCAGAACAAAAACATCTTTTAAAGTCACTACAGGACAAGTTTAAGTTTTTCCATAAGAATCTGGCCAAGCATTATAGCAAAAAGGAAAATATACTATTTCCTTACCTTGAAAAGCATGACATTACAGGGCCGCCATCAGTAATGTGGTCGGTGGACGATGAAATACGCCACATGCTAAAAGAATTTGAAAATGATGCCGCCGGCCAAATTAAGGATAACTTTGTTAAATTAAAGGAAAAAGTTGAGGAAATGTTTTTTAAGGAAGAAGATATTTTAACTCCTATGCTTAGAGATGCAGTAACGGAAGAGGAATGGGCAGAGATAAAAGAGCAGGAGCTGGACTTCGGGGTGGTATTCTCCGAACCGCCGCAGGGTACCTGGCAGCCAAAGACACCGGGCAAACTTAAATGGGAAGCATCAGGGGGTAATGATTACATTGAACTTGATACAGGTATATTAACACATGAACAGGTAAATACAATTTTAACCAACCTACCGGTGGATATAACCTTTGTCGATGAAAACGATGAGGTTTGTTATTTTTCAGACACAAAGGATAGAGTGTTTACCAGAACAAAAGCTATCATAGGGCGTAAAGTGCAAAACTGTCATCCCCCGGAAAGCGTTCATGTTGTAGAACAGATTGTCAATGATTTTAAGAGCGGTAAACACCACCATAATGAATTCTGGCTTGAACTTAACGGCCGCTTTATATATATCCAATACTTTGCCCTGCGGGACCATGATGGTAATTATAAGGGGGCTATGGAGGTTAGCCAGGATATAACAAGGGCCAGGAGTTTGCAGGGGGAACGAAGGCTTTTGAAATATGACGAGGATAAGCAGGCGGAAGTGCATTAGAGCTTCTGACACACATCATCAAAAAGCACCCGGCTTATCACCGGCTGCTTTTTTATACTTTAGGAAAGTATACCTTGCCATATAAATGGCAAGGACACAGGAAAAAAGTACTGAAAAGCGCGCGCTAAGGGAACTGATTTAGCGCGCTTTTCTTGACTTTATATCTGTTATGCCTTATCATTACCTACCATTTTAGAAAACCAAGTAACCGTATTTTGGTACACCTCTACACATCTAAACCGGAGCTCCACACCAGATTTCGTTACCTGCTTATCCACTGCAAAATCCTTCTGAAAATCCATTTCATCGATACCGGAAAGCTTAAAAGCCTGCACAGTGTCGTCATCACCTGCATCACTTTCCATTATGTCCTTGTGCCCTGATTGCTGGTCACTACTGTTTTGATTATCAATCTTTTTAGCATCGGGCTTAGAAGTTGCGGAAATAGATTTAGTCATTGCCGGTGGTACTTCGGACTTGGTAAAATCAACAAAGCAAAGGGGAGGGAAGAGTATGCACCACCAGTTGGCACCGTTTCCTTCTCCAATCACCACCCTTACCGCCTCATATGTATCCGCCGGTAAAGTGAGGTACTCAGTTTCTCCCTCAGAGCGCCCAAGATTGTAAGATTTCGCCGGGAAAGGATAATCCCCCAGGGATACCTTGATGGGATAATTATAGCCTGCACTCCTAACATAATCAGTGGCCAGACCTTCTATATCACCTAAACTTTCCTTAGTTATTTCTCTGGCCCTGTCAACGTTCTTAACTTTTTCGAACCTCTCGGACATGGCTTTTATAATAACATCCCGGACCTGGTATTTTAGAGCTTGATCTTCTGCCGTGTTACTATTGGCTATAACATGAAATCTTATTAAATTGTCCTTGTTATACGCCAACACTGATTGCTCATCTTCCAGTTGCCAGCCTGCCCACAAGCCGGCAATAGCCAGAGAAGCAAGTATCAAGGTATATTTCAATTTTTTATGCACTAACCTTCACCTCGACTAAAGCACTTTCCGTCCCAGTATTCCACGAACACTAGTTTTGTAAACCTTGCCGCGAGGGGAGGTTCTTTATTAAAATTAACATAATAAGAAGGATTTTAGGATAAAATATGGAAATATGAGCAAATCAGCACCAGAGAAAAGTAAAGAGGGAGTCAGAGATATGTCCACGACAAAAACTACATCCAACAATTTCATTAAGAATATTATTAACGAACACATGGAAACCGGTAAATACGGTGGCCGGGTTCATACCAGGTTTCCACCCGAGCCCAACGGCTACCTCCATATCGGTCACGCCAAATCCATCTACATAAACTTCGGTATTGCTGAAGAATATAAAGGTCTTTGTAATCTTCGTTTTGATGATACTAATCCCATCAAAGAAGATGTGGAATTTATAGAATCAATTAAAGAAGATGTTAAGTGGCTTGGCTTTGATTGGGAGGACCGCTTATATTATGCATCAGATTATTTTGAACAGTTGTACCAGTTTGGTGTTCAATTAATAGAGGCCGGAAAAGCTTATGTTTGTGAACTTAACCAGGAAAAAGTTAAAGAATACCGTGGTACATTAACCGAACCGGGAAAAGAGAGTCCCTATCGTAATCGTTCCGTGGAAGAAAATCTAGACTTGTTTGAGCGGATGCGCCAGGGTGAGTTTGCAGACGGCTCCAAGGTGTTGCGGGCGAAAATCGATATGTCATCCGGAAACTTGAATATGCGTGACCCGGTACTTTACCGTATTCAGAGGTCAACACATCACAGAACCGGTAATAAATGGTGTATTTATCCCATGTATGATTTTGCCCATCCTCTTTCGGATGCCATTGAAGGGATAACTCATTCTATTTGTACGCTTGAGTTTGAAGACCATCGCCCGCTGTACGAATGGCTGGTCAATTCTGTAAATGTTGAAGGTCCGCCGCAGCAGATTGAATTTGCCCGGCTCAATCTTAGCCATACAGTCATGAGTAAGCGCAAGCTCAGGCAGTTGGTGGAAGAAGGTTATGTTGACGGGTGGAATGACCCGCGCATGCCCACCATATCCGGGCTGCGGAGACGTGGTTATACACCGGAATCTATCCGTGACTTTTGCGAACGTATCGGGGTGGCAAAAGCCAATAGCATGGTTAACATTGCTTTCCTGGAACACTGTGTGCGGGAGGATTTGAACAAGCGGGCCCCCCGTGTGATGGCAGTTTTACGACCGCTTAAAGTGGTCATAGAAAATTACCCGGAAGACAAAGTGGAAATACTGGATGCTGAAAATAACCCTGAAAGCCCGGAAATGGGTTCGAGAAAAATGCCCTTTTCCCGTGTGGTATATATTGAACAGGACGATTTTCTTGAAGATCCGCCGAAAAAATTCTTCCGTTTAGCGCCCGGCCGTGAGGTGCGCTTAAAACATGCCTATATTATCAAGTGTGAAAAGGTAGTCAAGGATGAGTCAACGGGTGAGGTAGTTGAGCTGCGCTGCACTTATGACCCGGAAACACGCAGTGGTGATTCCCCGGTGGGGCGCAAGGTGAAAGGGACACTGCACTGGGTCTCTGCGGAACACGCCCTTAGGGCTGATGTGCGTATTTACGATCATTTGTTTACCAAGGAAAATCCAGATGAAGCCCATGATTTTAAGGCTAACATTAATACAAATTCACTGGAGACATTAGATTCCTGCCTGGTTGAGCCCCATCTGGAAGGTGCTAAGCCGGGCAGTAGATATCAATTTTTACGCCAAGGCTATTTTTGTGTGGATCTTGATTCCAGTGATCAGCTTGTCTTTAATCGTATTGTCTCCCTAAAAGATACATGGGCTAAGATCCAAAAAGCCCAAGGTAACAAATAGTATGTTAAAAAAAAGCCCCACTTATTATTTAATGAGTGGGGCTTTTACTTTTGGTGTACAGGGTAAGTTCCTGCCGGGCAGGAAAAAATATTTTGTAGCTCGAATTCATTTTAAGAGGTGAACACTTTATGACCATATCGGAACACCAACGCCAGGAAGCTGTTGCTCGCATAGAAGAGGAAATTAACCGTATTAAACGGCAAATAGCACAAGTAGTTGACCTTAGAGAAACGCAACGCTTAAAAAGGCAGCTCAGCGGGAAGCAGAACTTGCATAGGCGGTTGTTGGGCAAATTTAGGTGAGGAGAGTACTAAGCCGGCGGCGCCGGCTTAATTATTTTCATACAACAAAGCGTAAGGAGGAAATAATTACATGGATTTTAAAACAACTTTGCAAAAAAGCCCTTTTATTATCACCGAAGGTGGCACTGATGAAAGAATTCACAGGGAATTTAATATTAAATTAAACCCCTATATCCACGGTGCAGGGTTAATATACGACAGTGAAGGACAGGCTGTGCTGACAAAAATATTTAAGCAATATGCCGATATCGGCAGAGATTACAACTTGCCTATGTTTCTGGCCACGCCCACAGCGCGAGCTAACCCGGAACGAATAAAAAAATCCGGTTTTGCTGCAAAAAATGTTAACAGGGACTGTTTTCAATTTATGGATGCCCTTCGCCAGACTTACGGAGAGTATTCTAATAAAGTATTTGTCGGCGGGTCGATGGCAAGCAAGGGTGATTCGTACAAGCCTAAAGAAGCCTTACCGGGGGATGAGGCTCTGTCATTCCACCTTTCCCAGGTTGAGGAGTTAACCAGGGCAGGTGTTGATTTCCTTATTGGTTATACTCTTCCAGCGGTGTCCGAAGCACTGGGAATGGCTAAAGCAATGTCAACTTGCGACACTCCTTATATTTTAAGTTTTGTAGTCCGGCCGGAGGGAACTTTATTAGACGGAACAGCTCTTAAGGAAGCAATAGCTCTAATCGACTCCGAAGTTTCCCCTAATCCGCTTGGTTATATGATTAATTGCGTTCATCCTACTATTTTCGAAAGTGCTATAACCAGTGAAATTAATTCCTCTTCCTTTGTTAGGAAAAGGGTTCTAGGGCTTCAGGCTAACACATCCTCCAAAAGCCCCGAAGAACTGGATGGCAGTGCGGAACTTCATACAGAAGAGCCTTCAGTTACAGCCCAATTAATGGCTCGCCTATACCATAGATTCGGCCTCAAGATTCTTGGCGGGTGTTGTGGCACAGATAACCGTCACATTCGATCCATGGTTGATATTTTAATTAGTTAAAATTATGACAGTTAACCACTTTTTAACTGCAAACCTGGAGGAATATGGAGTAATTTTGCAGAATATTTACAGTAAATACTTTTAGTAGCGTTGCATGATAAATCAACTTAAAAGGGAGGGGTACATACTGACTCTAAGGGCAAAATTTACTGCATTAATATTCGGGACAGGACTTTTTATGATTGTTTTATCCTTTGCCGGGTATACGACCAGTCAATCTTTAACCGGTCTATTCATTGGTATGGCTGTAGGAATTTTAATTATGGCGGCACTGGTATATTCTTTTAGTTCTTCTTTTGAAAAGGTTTTGGCTCAGTTTCTGGAGTGGTCGGTAGGAATGGCAGCGGGAGAATTCGATTACCAATTTGATTACAAGCGAAAAGAAAAGGATTTAATAAAGCTGTTTGGCAACGTTATGAAAATGAATAAAGGTGTTGAAAAATATGTGATGGGTTTGCAAAAAAATGCCCAGCAGATAGCAGATGTGTCTCAAAGTATTTCCAGCAATACCGATCAAATTAGTTCAGGCAGCCAGGATCAAGCACAACAAGTTCAAAATGCACTTGAATCACTGGAAGAGTTAGCTGCCGGGGCCAATAATTCTGCTGAAAAAGCGGAAAGCTCAGCTAAGTTGGCCCGTAGCTCTATGGATAATGCTTCTCTTGGTGCGGATGTTATTGAAAAAGTAGCCGGTGATATGGAAGCAATCGAACAAAAAATTAATGAGTTAAAGCAACTTTCCCTAAAAATTAAACAATTTGTAGAAGTAATTGATGGCATTGCAGGCCAGACAAAGCTTTTAGCTCTAAATGCCGATATTGAGGCGGCAAGGGCAGGAGAGCACGGAAAGGGATTTGCAGTTGTTGCTAATGAAGTAGAAGCACTGGCAGAAACAGCGGGTAATGATACTAAAAGAATTGCTGAGCTGTTATCTGTAATTGAAGAAGGTATTTCAGCTGCACAAAAGGCTGTTGAACAGGGAATCTCGTTCAAGGATGAAGCTGGAGACCAATTTAAAGTAATCATCGATTTAATTCAAGAGACCCTTGATGTAATGGGTAGGAACTCGGAAAAATTCAGGCAAGAGGTGGAATCCAGCAAAGAAAAAGTGCAAATTGCAGAGTCCATTGCTGCTGTTACCCAGGAGGCTGTGGCAAGTACAGAGGAGAGCGCAAGTTCTTCACAGGAACTGGCAGCTATTGCCGATAAGTTAAAAAACGATGCCGAATTGGTTAAAAAGTCGTTTCAATCAGGCGCAAATTAGGGGGTAACAGAATGATTTCATTGAAAATAAGGTTAACCGCTCTGGGAATTGGGGCTGGTCTGGCTACCGGGCTGGGCTTGCTGCTGGCCTATTATCTGATTGGAGAATTGATATACCCTATGATGGCAGGAGCTGCAATTGGTCTTTTGGTGGCCACTTTGTTATCTTATTTTGCATTGGGTTTCTTATCCAGGTCCATTCAAGGTCTTATTAATTATTCTGATAAAATTGTAGCCGGTGATTTAACATTATCATCCAAGGATTTTAAGACTACGGGTGAATTTAATAAACTGGGGCTGAATTTAGAAAGAATATGTAAAGGTATGCTGGCTTATTTCACCCGTTCCAGAGATAATATTGAAATTCTGGATCGTTCGGGTGATACCATCTTAGCCGGTACCGAGAAAATTAGCGAAGGTGCCCAGGAACAGGCTAACCAGATTCAGAAATTGTTAAGCTCGGTGGAAGAATTTGCAACAGCTGCCAGGCATGCAGCCAAAGAGGCCGAAGATGCCGCGGAAGTAGCTGCCAATACTGAACAGGCGGCACAATTAGGTGGAGAAATACTGGAAAAAGTTGTCGAAGGAATGAATGTAATTCACCAAAGGATCAATGAATTAGGTGATAAATCAAACGAAATCGGGCAAATAATACTTGTAATTGAGGATATTGCTGCGCAAACTAATCTTTTGGCCTTAAATGCAGCCATTGAGGCGGCCCGGGCAGGAGAATACGGGCGGGGCTTTGCGGTAGTGGCTGAAGAAGTGCGAGGGTTGGCGGAAAGATCCAGCAATGCCACTAAGGAAATAAGCCTTTTAATTAATAATATACAGGATGGAATTAACGATGCTGTTGAGGTTGTCCAAAGCGGCATTGAAACCACTGGCGAAGCCGGTGATTCCTTCAAAGCAATTCAGGAACAGGTTGCTGAAACTGTGGTTACCATCAGGGATGTAACCGATTCTGCCCGTAATCAGGTGGTTACAAGTGAGAACTTGGTTGAGGGTGCACAAGCTATAGCTGCAGTTAGTGAAGAAGCAGCAGCTTCCACTGAGGAGACAACGGCAGTAGTCCAGGAATTACCTGTTCTTTCCGAGAAAATTAGACATACCATTAGCGTTTTTGGCGTGAAGTAAGACTTCAATTCTGTTTTAAGTAATGAGAATTACTTGATTCTAAGATTCCCACATCGACAGTGGGATTTTCTTTTTTTATAAACATTTTGGGGTATTTCTTTGGGGTATTTTCTTAGACAGGATCAACAGGATTTTTAGCTTTGCTTGTTTCCCTTCATTATTTCTTTGCATACAATATTTATTAGCATTAATTTGTCTTGGCGGTTTTGTTATATTTTTAATAATTCACATTAACTCTTAGTTAACTCTTTTAAGCTTAACCTTATAACCAATTTTAAACGCTATCTATTAATCCCTTATCCTACGAATCCTGTAATCCTGTCTAATGTGTTTGCCTTTTCCTTCTGAAGTCCCATGTTCAGCTTTAGCTGGACGAGTTCACTTTAATGGGGAATGACCGCTGGTTTTGGTTCGTACTTGTAAATGAAGCCACTGTAAGGTGGCAGCACAAAATCTTGCTGCGTTCTATTTTTTACTGTAATACTGTCCAAATCGGCAGGTCTTCCTGGTTCCCCGCAGATAGGTCGTTAACGTTATCTATGTCGGCCAGCTTAATCCAACGTCCCTCACCGAAACCTACATCTAAAGACACATCATGATCTTCGAAGTTAAGCATGACCAGCATTTCATCTCCTTGCCTGTTGCTATTATTTGCTTCCTTCCTGGCTTTGATCCCGGGGTCTCTGTACACAGTTTTCATCGTGGCTCTCAACAATAATTAATAACGTTATTTGGTGTGGGCAGCGTAACTGTCTTTGCTGAAATAGAAGGTAGTTCCTAAATCTTTGATTTCATGAGCTAAGCGATGCAAAAGTTTATGGTTCAAGAAAAAGCTGTGGGTGACGTCAAAACGAAATCCATCCACATGGTATTTCTCCCTTTGTCCCGGAAAATGGTTTCAAAATCTTGTTTTGGCCGGAATTAAACAGGCAGGCTTGGAAAAGCTAATATGCGGAGGTGATTGCATTTGCTCTATTCTGTAAAGGGGCCTGTAGACCAGTGTGATGAAATCAATGCCAACAGCCTAGATGATGCTCTGACGTCGGTAAAAAACAAGCACCCGGAAAAACACGTGGCCGCAGACGCTTCAGAAACTATTTACGTATGTAATACTGCTGAAGAGCTGGAGGCGTGTCAGGCCCGTCTTCGTGATGCCCATTAGGACTAATTTTTTAACACCGTGTCAAAGGCCCTGCAGCAGCAGGGCCTTTGAGATTTTCTTACACTTTAGGATTGTATACCTTGCCATTCGCGCTTTCCTTGATCTGATTTCTAAGACTCCCACTTCTATAAGTGGGAGTTTGCACTTTTTTTCTTCAGGTGGGGTTGAATCCCACCAGTTGGGGACATTCCTCCGCAGGAGGTGTGTCCCCTTTCCTCTTAAGACCCGATGTTCAGCTTTAGCTGAACGAGTTCACTTACTTTTTATCTCCCTTTTCTTCTCCCATGTCTCCCAATTGTTCCTTAAGCATCTCACCTAAACTCATACCTTGTTCTTCCTGGTCGTCCCACGGTGCCGGGGGGTTATCCCGCGCCGGTATAACTTGTGGAGATCTGGTTTCATTAAAATGCTTCGCGCTGCCGTCCAAATAATCTACTCCCGCTGTCATATAATCACCCATAACTCCGAATGTCTTGTCTTTGTTTTTTTGATCTTCTTTCAATTTTTATCACCTCTTTTGTATTCTGCTCGCCAGTATTTTTATTATGTTGGATTTTTTTAGAAGAAAATTTTTGACAATGATAATCTTGTGTCCTATATTTAGATGAGATCCTTATACGGGGAGGAGATATATATGCGTTTGGCAACCATTAATGTCAACGGCATTGAGCAAGTATCTATTTTGATGGCAGAAAAGTTATACCCCTTACAAGCAGTAAACGAGGATTTAAAACAGGATTTTCCCACCGGCCTTTTTGAATTAATTAATTTAGGGAAGTTAGAAGCATTAAAGAGTTGGTATAATAAGCAGGGTAAGGAAATGCTATCCTCCATGAATGAAGGTGTTATCCCTAAAGAACAGGCCCGTTTCGCACCTTTGTACAGGTACCCGCGGAAAATTTGGGGTATCGGCTTAAATTATGTGGAACATGCCGCTGACCTGTCGGCAAAGGCGCCCAACACCGAGCCGGCCAGTTTCATGAAGCCCGACACTAGTATCATTGGGCCCGACGATACCATAGAAATTCCGCTTCAGTCTCAGAGGACAACAGCGGAAGGAGAGTTAGCTGTTATTATAGGAAAAAGGTGTAAAGATGTAGAAGAAGAAAATGTAACGGACTACATAGCCGGCTACACCACCGTAATTGATATGACGGCTGAAGATATCTTGCAAAAAAACCCCAGGTATCTTACCCGTTCCAAAAGTTTTGATACTTTCTTCAGCTATGGCCCTGTTCTGGTTACTCCCGACGAGGTGGAAGATATTCTGGAGCTGAAAGTAGCCACCGTTTTAAATGGCCTGGTCCACCGGGAGAATACGGTCTCCAATATGACTTTCCCACCGCACTTTTTGGTTTCTTTTCACTCTAAAGTGATGACTATGTTGCCAGGGGATATTATTTCCACCGGCACTCCGGGCGCAGCGGTGATCAAGGACGGGGACGTGGTTGAATGTGTTATTGACGGTTTTGAAAAGCTGGTTAACCCTGTCCGTGATTTGAAAGTTAACCCGTAGTTGTTTATACTGCAATAGAATTATTTTGAATTAAAAGGAGTGTGTGCAATGCTGGAACTGGTTTCAAAAAATAGGAGCTACCGCCGCTTTTACCAGGATACCAAAATAGAAAAGAATACACTGAAGGACTTGGTTAATCTGGCGCGGCTGTCCGCATCAGCAGGGAATAAACAGCCCCTTAAATATGTCTTATCTTATGACCCGGAAAAAAACAACTCTATTTTCAATACTTTGGCCTGGGCGGCATATCTAAAGGATTGGAACGGGCCCGTTGAGGGTGAGAGACCGTCCGCCTACATTGTTGTGCTTAACGATAACCAAATAAGCAATAATTATAGTGACATAGATGTTGGCATAGCATGTCAAAGCATTCTCCTGGGGGCTTCAGATATGGGGCTTGGAGGGTGTATTTTAGCTTTTGTAAATAGGGAGAAGCTGAAAAACAGTCTGAATATTCCCGAAGGGTTGGAAATAAAAGTGGTGATTGCACTGGGTAAGCCTAAAGAGCCTGTGACCATTGAAGCGGCAAAAGGTGATATTAAGTATTGGCGGGATGATAAAGGGGTGCATCACGTCCCTAAACGCCCCCTGGACGAGGTAATTCTAGACATATAAGTGACGGAATCAGGGCTTGTATTTGGCGTGAAAGGGGGCTTAAGAATGGCTGAATTTACGGTAGAGCTTAAAGCAGTGCTAAAGGAGAATTTATATTGCCGTGAATGTGGTGAGTGGGTTTACACCCCGGAAATGAACGGAACGTGTAAAAACGAGCAGGGGCAAGAAGTTGAGTGTATTGGTGAAGGTTGTGTGAAGAAGGATGCAAAAGGTGAATTTATGGAATGTCCCGGCTGCAGCAGTCGCTATTACATTAATGATTAGAGGACTTGGTCCGGGAGGCTTCCTGCACCAAAAATACAGCAGATAAAACTAATATAATTCCCAGTGCTTGCCACCCAGTGAGAATGTCTCCAAATAAAGCGGTCCCAACCATTGCGGCAACTATGGGCTCTATAGTAGCCGTAATGGAGGCCCGGCTGGATTCAATCTGGCTAAGTCCCAGGGTATATAGCGTGTAGGCTAAAACGGTAGGAATCAAACCCAGACCTAGAGCATAAATCCATACTTCGGTTTGGGCAAATAAATTTCTGGCCTCCCAGATCCTGCTTACCGGAAGCATAAAAGTGCCGGCAATGATAAAAGTATATGTGGTAATGGTTAAGGATGAATACTTGGAGCTGGCTAGTTTACCGAAGATGCTGTATAGTGCATAGCCCAGTCCCGACCCGAGCCCCACAATTATCCCCAGCGTGGAAACGGATACCTGCATAGATGGTAAAAAGCCCACTACCAGTGCACAACCCAAAATGGTAGCAATCAAAGCTGCAATTTTTCTGGGGGTTAGCCACTCTTTAAATACAAAACGAGATATAACCGTTACAAAGGCCGGCGCGGTATAAAGAAGAATAGCCGCCACCGAGAGAGAAGCTTCTTTTATGACTGTAAAATAACACCAATTAAAAAAAACGATGCTAAAGATTCCCGTCCCAATAAAATATTTTAAGTCCAGGGGTCTAATTTTTAGCGAATGACGGTTTACCGTGGCTGTGTAGATAAGCAAAATACTTGCGGCGCTAATGGCCCGGATAGCTACAACTTGCCCGGGCGAAAAGCCGAAAGAATAAAGTGCTTGAACAAAAATGCCAATTATGCCCCACATGGCTGCTCCCACAGCTATAAGCAGGTAGGCCCATTTATGCAAGAATTTGTCCTCCTTTGGGTTCGGGTGAAAAATTTTTAACTACTTCATACCTGAACGAGCTTACTTGCCTTTAAACCGGGGTTTGCGTCTTTGTAAAAAAGCTTCTTTTCCCTCGGCAAAGTCCTCGCTGCTAAATGCTCCAAGAGTCATTTTTCTTATGATCTCTTCTTCTTCCAGACTCAACCATATTTTATCAGTTAACTTATTAATTGTATATTTTATGCTCTCCAGGGATAAGGGGGCGTTACCTGCTATTTCACGGGCTAGGGCATACACATTTTTTCCCAATTCCTCTGCGGTTGCTACTTGGTTAATAAGGCCTAATTTTAGTGCCTTTTCCGCCGGAATTAATTTTCCTGTAAAAAATAATTCTTTTGTAGCGTTAACTCCAACCAGTTGAATAAACCGGTTAAGTCCGGCCGGGTGATAAGTAACCCCCAATTTGGCCGGTGTCATACCCAGTCGAGCACCTTCCATGGCCACACGAAAGTCGCAATTTAGGGCTAGATCCAGTCCTCCTCCGATACATACGCCATTAATCATTGCGATCACGGGTTTACTTAAATTACGCAGACGTTGGAAGGTTTCCTCCAGCAGTTGATGTTCCCCGCCGGGTGTCTTACTGTCGTTGCCGGTGCTAATTTCATTAATATCAAATCCGGCACAGAAAGCCTGGTCTCCGGTTCCACGTATGATTACGACCCGTACATTTACGTCTTTTTCCAATTTCTCCAGAGTTTTAGAAAGAAGCCCAAGCAAGGCGTTGCTTAAGCTGTTCCGCCTGGAAGGGCGGTTTAACACTAGCGTGCATACCTGTGAGTCACTGTGAATTAATAGTTCGCTTTTTTCCGTCATTTATTATTACCCCTTCATTTTTGTGCCTGCCTCGAAATGTTTCCCATTATTTTATAGTTTGAGCTTAAGTGTAATTATACATTTTCCTTTTTACTTTCATCAAGTTATTAATTAATACCGATGGCGTACCCATCAATTTTTATATAGTTAACGAAGTTAAATATAAAGGTAACCAGGGAGGTGGTAACCCCCTTTTTATTGCACGACAATAACCGTAGCAACCAGTTAATTAGACACTAAGGAGGAAAAAAGTAGTGCGGGAAATAAGCTTACTATTATTGTCCCTTGCCATTGCGTTATCAATGTTCGCGGCACCGGCCTTTGCCGACTCGTGGAAGGACGAATCCGGCAAGTTTAAAAATTGGGAATGGCAGATGTATCAAAGCGGTGATGACTTTGAAATGATGCAGGGTAAACACGGGCAGAAATTTTTAAAACAGATGCAAAAGCAGCAGAAAAAGGCTGCTAAGTCCATGTTTAAAGATATTCAAAAACACTGGGCAATGAATGATATTCAAAGGGTGCAGGATCTAGGTTTCATAAGCGGCTATCCTGACGGAACGTTTAAGCCTAATTCCTCGCTCACCAGCGCAGAAGCAGTGGCCATAGCTATCAGGCTCGCAGATAGACTTTATGGTGATCTGGATATTGAAGAGGATTTTGATGAAATGTACGATGTACCCGACTGGGCTCGGGGCGCAGTAATGAAAGCTAATGCTTTGCATATGATTAATCTAAATCGTTTCCACAGTCATGTGCAGGCATCAAGGGCCCAAGTGGCGGTAATGCTGGCCAAGGCACTGGACTTAGAGCCGGTAGATACTGATGATATACCTTTTAAAGACGGGATATTGATTGACAAGGAAGATTTAGGTTATATACTTGCCCTTTACAAAGAAGGTTATGTCAGAGGTGCTTCTAACGGTAAATTCAATCCCAACAGCGGTATAACACGGGCTGAATTTGCAGCTATTCTGTCCAGAATAGCTGACGATCTAAAAGAAAATGATCCGGATAAAGATGATGAAGACGATGGAAACACGTTAACCGGTACTATAGATAATTTGACCAATGACGAAGATAATGAAGATGATTGGACAATAGAGCTGAAAGACGGACAAGAATATGATGTGGACCAAGATGTTAAAGTCTATGATGTAGATGGCGATGAGATAGATTACTGGGATTTAGACGAAGATAATGATGAGGTAGTCGTTCTTTATCTGAATGATGAAGATATGGTCGAGGAAATTTATCTTGCCAAAACCTATGAAGGCACCATTGAGGAATTGGACAGTGATGAGATAACGGTGGATGGAGACACCTTTGATTTGCCTTCCGATTTTGATATTGAAGAATACTTGATTGGTAGCGAAGTAAATGTATATGTCCACGATGATGAAGTACTGAAAATTGATGTCGTAGAAGATGAGGATGACATAGTTGTGTCCGGCGAAGTCTACGACGTGGATGAAGAAGATTTGGAAATAGAAATCGAACAAGTTAATGGAAATAGGTTCACCTTTGATGTAGATGGAAATGTAGAAATTGTGGACGAAGAAAATGGCCGCAGCTGGGATTTCAATGACACCAAAGAGGGCTGGGATGTTGAATTAGAGCTTGAAGACGGCGAAGTAGTAGAAATAACTGTTGTTGACGGTGCCGAAGAGGCAGATGTTTATGAAGGTATAATTGACGACTTGGATGAAGATGAAATTACCGTTGACGGTGATACCTTTGATTTAGTTGAGGATTTTAACATAGAAGATTACATTATCGGCAGCGAAGTAAAAATTTATGTCTATGACGGTGAAGTTGAAGAAATTGATGTTCTTGAAGACGAAGACGATATCACAGTCCCGGGTGAAGTGGATGCCATAAATGGTGACCGGTGGTATATCACCATTGAGCAGGACAGTGGCAACGAGTTTACGTTTGATGTCGATGAGGATGTTGTTGTAGAAGATGAGGCTGATGAAGACGATCTGGATTTCAATGATATTGATACAGGCTGGGAAGTAGAATTAGAATTGGATAATGGCGATGTAGAGAAAATTGTTGTTACTGACAGGTAGGTTTACTATTTTGAGTAAAAAGACCTTAAACTTCTTATCTTAACTCGTGAAGAAGGAATCCTAATAATAGGATTCCTTCTTGTTTCTATATTATCATCAGGAGTACCCCGCACAACCCTTTATAACTTGGAATAATATCTGTTAACGCTATTGAGTAATTAAAGCAGGAAAAAGGAGTTGTGATGAAAGATGCCTGTGCGGGATGTTAATATTTTAGGTTATATAAAGGATATTATTCCAGAGGGTGCTCAGATTCAATTCGTTTTCCATGAAGACTTTAACGGAGATGGAAAGGACGAGGCAGTAATTGTCTACTCTAATTCAGTCAAAAGCCATACTTACACCTATGTACTGTATGCAGAAATGTTAAACAACAGTTTTAAACACCATTGGCTTATCTCTGAAACAACCCAGAAGGATTACCATATCCACACCATAATTGATGCCTACGCGGTGGATCTAACCGGAGACAAAAGGCCGGAGCTTGTTTTAGTTTTCGGGAAGGCCAGAACTACATTCCTTTGTATTTTCCATTGGGACCAAGGTTTACCTAAATTTTCCTATGTGACAGAAGAATTCTATCATGGGCTGGTTGACGTAATTGATGAAGACAATGACGGTGTCTACGAAATTATCCTGGTAGAGGAAACTTTGGGTGAAGAACAAGAAATTATTTCTTCAGGTGGCTATTTGCCCCATGTGTGTGTAGGGCATATTTTCAAGTGGGACGGCCAAACTTACTCCCGGAATCCCTACCAGATAAAAACTAAAGACACAGCATCATTCAACACTGCCGTTAAGTTCCTGCTTAGTTTGTGGAAAGAGGACTATGAAAATGCTTACAAGCTTGTATATTTGCCCACCTTTCTTGGATTAGAAAACTTGGGTCAAAATACTATGGAGGTCTTTCGTGCGCTTGTTGATCATAGTATTAAACCGGCTTTAATGAAGAACTTGGAAACTGGGTTACTTGAAGTGGGTCCTTACCTTTCATTCTATAATACTTCATTTATCGGGCGAAAGTACGACTTGAATATTAGCTTCGCCAATGATAAAGGTCTTGTTAAAGTCTCTTCAATAGTAGTGAACCCCAAGGGCCCCAAGGATGTAGTGCAAATGTTTTTTGATGCCATAGAACAGGGGCAAACCGAAAGTGCTCTTAGCTTTTGCGTGCCAGATTATAAGCAAGATAATATCATTCAGCTTATTGAATCACACAAACATGATACCTTTAAGGGAGGAGTTTTAAAAACCTATTATAAAAAGGAAGATGCCAATAAGGCAATCATGTACACATGTTATGCCAGCCTCCCAGATGGTTATTACACGTATACTCCTCCTAACCGAGTTACTTGCTTAGTGTTGGAGAAGTTTGACGATAATTGGTTACTAAAATATATAAAATATTTGGGAGACATTCTTCCTACTGAAATTAAATGGGAACAATATTACGACTATAAACCAGAATATGGCGATGGTATTTACCCTGTTTATCAACTGAATTTTGAAAAGCCTACGTATATAGTAATACAAACTCATAGTTCTGACATTCGCTATGAACACAATGGGCAGTTTTCTGTGCCTGACTGTAAGGCACTTCGAATAACTAATATATTTAATGGAGTAGACCTCTCAATCTATCAATTAAGTGATAAAGAAGATAAAAAAGGGTTTATCTCAACGGATGCCCAGAAAGTATATATTTGTAAGATTTCTGAAATAGCTTACATTATCCATATCATCGTGAGGGAAGCGAAATCGTACTAGCAAGTGGGGACGGTTCCCACTTGCTAGTTTGCAAGGGAGTATATGTAACCCCCGGGGTGGGTATGAACGTGATAACCATAGTAATTAAAGAGGTTTTTTAGTGTGCTAAATTGATTTTTATCGTGATAAGCTGCAATACTCCAAGCGGGAAAGTCGCGGTGCAGTAATTTATCCGCGCCCAGTACCGTTTCCAACTCTGCGCCCTGGATATCCATCTTGATGCAATCAACCGGTTGGAATTCCCGGGCCAGGCTGTTCAGACTAACAGTACGTACAGGCACCCCTTTGTTACTTTCCCCGTTTGCATGCCCGGCAAGGTAGTGATCGCCGCTTTCGTGTAAAATTAAGAGTGCTTGTTCATCATCGTATCTGTGAACGGCTGCATCAAGAACAAAAACGCGATCCTGCAGGCCATTTAGCTCAATATTCTGCTGCAAATACCATCGATTTTGCTCCTCCGGCTCAATGGCCAAAATGCGGCACTCCGGGAAAGCGGCAGCGGCTGCTACGGTGTATACCCCTACGTTAGCGCCGCAGTCATAGATAAAGCTACCCGGTTTGGGTTTGATCAGTGACAGCCGGTAGATATCTGACAGCATTATTTCACCCACAAAAACGCTCACCCAGTTATATGCATGGGAGGGAATTTTAAATTTATGCTCACCGTATTCGAGGAGCATTGTATCGTCATGCCGCTCTCGGATTGTAACAGCCCGCTTTCCTTTCCATTCGTGAGGGATTAATTCGCACGGGGTCACTGTACCTCCGGGGATGGCAGCTAAATATTTGCAGCGTTTTATTAATTGGCGTGCCAAGAAGCTTGTAGTAAACCTCATAATTGCGTCTCCTAACAATTCAAGTAAAATACTGTTACTAATTATTCCCTTCGTTTACTTTATTTTATTCCTAAATTTCTTTTATCCCAGTTTACGAGGGTTTAAAATGATATGAAAAGGGGCAAGCAAGAACCGTCCCCACTTGCCTGCAGTAATATCATTATAATTTCAAACATAGTTATGTTTAGTATGGTATGGAAGGGGATGCAATTATTTCCATTTATATTGTCGTGGCTGTGTTTATATGTACGTATTTTTTTATTGTTTCTGGTATCGTCCACCGCACGCTGGCCGCCTTGGTAGGGGCATTAACCATGCTTCTAATCGGGGTCATTAATTTAGAAGAAGCATTTCATGCTATGGATTTTGATACAGTTGGTTTGTTAGTTGGTATGATGATTATTGTAGGCATTACCAGAACAACCGGTCTCTTTGAATACCTGGCCGTTAAAGCTGCCAATATTTCGAAGGGTGAGCCGGTTAGAATACTCGCCGCTCTGTGTTTGATTACTGCGACGCTTTCTGCTTTCCTGGATAATGTGACCACAGTGATGCTGATTATTCCTGTTACCTTTGCCATCGCTAGTCAGCTTAAGATAAGTCCCGGTCCTTACCTTGTAGCTATTATCATAGCTTCAAACATTGGCGGAACGGCCACACTGGTTGGTGACCCACCGAATATAATGATCAGCGGCTTTACCGGGCTTGGCTTCATGGATTTTATATATAACCTGGCACCGGTTGTGGTCGTTATCTATATTATTACCATCCTGATTATGAAGTCTATCTTTAAACGGCATATAATAGCCTCACCTGTACTTAAAGAACGGGTCATGAAACTAAATGCGGCAGCTGAATTAAAGAACCCCATCTTGCTGTGCAAGTGCATGGTAATTATCCTGTTAACGATGTTGGGCTTTGTCCTACACCAACAAATAAGACTCGAACCGGCATTTATTGCCATGGTTGGGGCTGCTGTCCTGCTATTAATAAGCAACCACAGTGTCGTGGGCGCTTTGAAATCCGTTGAATGGTCGGTAATTATATTTTTTGTCGGCTTATTCATAATGGTTGGTGCTTTAGATAAAACAGGTATTTTGGATATACTGGCCGCAACCAGTCTGGAAGCAACTGGTGGTAACGTTTTATTGACGGGCCTTATTATCCTTTGGACATCTGCCATTGCTTCAGCCTTTATTGATAACATACCGTTCGTGGCGGCTATGATCCCCCTCATTAAGGATATGGGACAGATAGGTGGAATAAATGATTTGACCTTTTTGTGGTGGTCGTTATCGCTTGGATCCTGCCTTGGCGGAAACGGGACGCTGATCGGTGCTTCGGCTAATATTGTAGTTATTGGGATGGCTGAAAAAAGGGGGATTAATATTAGCTTTATAGAGTTTCTGAAAATTGGTCTCCCGCTAATGTTTTTATCCATATTTATATCCACTGGGTACCTACTACTTTGGTACATTGTTAACAACTAGCTTACTTTACCCCCATGTTTCGGCTTTAGCTGAACAAGTTTACTCAGAAAAACTTTCATCCATCAAAACCCCGTCACTTATTATTTTTACCACTAATCGGCTGTCCGCTTGGGCAGTATATTTAAGGTCTAATGTAACGCCGGCTTCTTCCTGCGGTTCTAAATTAAAGGGTTTGCAGGAGGTTTGGTCATAGACAAGGCCCTCCCCGGCATCAAAGGCGGCATAGACGGTGGTGTTGCGGGCGGTGGCTGTACCTTCGTTCTTGAGTTGCACCTTAATTCTTGTCAGCCTGCCTGCCGTAGTTTTTGCGGTCCATGTGTGAGTGATGACGGGTTTGGCCACCAGGGGGTAGATCTTTGCCTGCTGGTTTTTAAGCTCTTCCGGTATTTCCCCGATTCTCCGGTTCTGAGCAGTTGTTTCGAGGTAATAGTACTTCTCACCCTGGTAGTTATAGTAAGACCCCGGTAGTGTGTTTTTCCCTTTAACCCCCACAGCCATATGGTCGGAAAAGGCCAGCAGTATAACTCCGTAACCCAATTCACGGAGCAAAGAAGCCATCAGAATACTGGTGTCTTCACAGTCCCCCCCGCCGTCTACCAGTGTTTCTAGGGGGTATTTGGGATATTCGTCGTACCCGGTGGATATATCATCGGGTATGTATTCCAGGTTTTGTACAAAGGCTACTACAAAATTGATGGTTTCCTGTTCCGAGAAACCCTTTTCCTGTGCACCCTCCCGCAATGTTTTCGCCAGGTTTTGGATATAGCTATCGTCCAGGGGGTTGGTTATATATATGGAGTAGTCACTAGTAAGCGGGCGTTTTAAATTCTTGAAATAATCGTAATGTCCCCTATCAATACGCGATTTCCAAGTCCATTCAAACCAGCCGTGGTTCCACTCAAAATCCTTTTCGATGTGTTCACCGGTTGTGATATTAAAGTCACTGGTGCTTTCCCGAGAAATATCAATTTTTGTGTTAGAATAGAGTGATTCATGGTTGGTTTGCTCACTTTTATCGGGCAGAGTGAGTTGCAAACCCGGAAACACTATAAATATACCAGCAATAACTAGCAAGGCAATCATAATTCTATACAAGGCTTTTTTCCTCCGTAAATTTTGTATTTATATACTATTGTTCATTTTCAGCAGATATCCCTTCTAGTGATTTAATGGTGTTCTTTTCCCTTAATTTACTAGCAAGCAAGAACCGTCCCCACTTGCCTGAAAACTATATTAAAAAGGAAAGGGTTTTATAAATTGCAGTCTCAACCCAGCAAAAGAATTGATTGGCGGGCAGTGGAAGTGTGGAAAATACAGGGAGTATTCAAGGCATTGATAATGGCAATTCCATTGGTCCCGGCCGTATTTCTTGTTAGGGAGTTTAGCTGGCCGCGGTGGGTACCTGTGTTGCTGGCCGTGGTAGTAATTTTATATGGTATTTTAGAGGTTGCGATGTTACCCCGATTGCGGTGGGAGCGCTGGCGTTACCAGGTTCAACAGGAGGAAATTGACTTGCAGAGGGGTATTTGGTTTATTAAGCGTACTCTCATTCCTATGGGCCGTGTCCAGCATGTAGATACCAGGCAGGGTATATTAATGCGACGCTACGGATTGGCTACCGTCATTATTTCCACGGCCGCGGGTGCCCACCAAATCCCGGCATTACGAGAAGATATAGCCGGCGGGCTTCGGGACAGCATTGTCCGCCTGGCCCAGGTGTCAGACGATGTCCTTTGAGTCCCGCCGCCTGCACTTATTAGGAATAGCTCTGGTATTCCTGAAAACCTTAAAGGATCTTTTCCTGCCGCTACTGCTTTTTTTAGTTTCTCAAGTGTTTCAAAGGGGCTATTCCCCGTTCTGGCTGCTAACGGGCGGGGTGGGAGTGAGTCTGTTATTATTGACCTGGGGCTTTCTTTCCTGGTATCGTTTTATTTATTATGTGAAGGATGGGGCATTAATCGTTGAGCAGGGGGTTTTAGCTCAGAAAAGGAGTATAATTCCCCGGACACGCATTCAGGCAATTGATTTAAACCAGGGAATTTTACACCGCCTTTTTAATATTGTTTCGGTACGGGTGGAAACGGCCGGAGGAAATAAGCCCGAAGCGACATTGGTTGCTGTTTCCCGACATGATGCTAATGCTCTACGGCATGCGCTAACGGTATACGAGCATAAAGAAGGAGAATATGAAGAAGCAAGGGGCGTTTCTAAGACACTTTCTTTTAGAGAGTTGTTTATGTTCGGGGCTACTTCCGGGGGTGCCTTGGGACTGGTGCTTTCCATCTTTTCGGGAGCCTGGGCATTGCTTGACGATGTGGGCCTGGAGCTCGACTGGCTGCTATATTTTAGTTGGGTTGGGGAACGAATAAATCCTGTATTCTTGATTATTCTGGTGATTTTTATCCTTTGGTTACTCGCCACCTTGGGAGTGATTTTTAAGTACGGTAGGTTTACCGTTTCCAGACACGGGAATAGGATTCAAATGACATACGGGTTGCTACAACGTACTCAGGTATCCATCCCGGTCCGGCGTATTCAGGCTGTCCGTATGGTGGAGGGTATATTACGTCAACCCCTGGGCTATTTTACCATTCAGCTGGAAAATGCCGGTTACGGCATGCAGAGCGCTGAAAAAGCAATTCTCTGGCCTTTGGCCCGGCCAAAGGAATTGATATTTATTCTTCAAGAGTTTCTACCGGAATTTAATCTGGAAGCGTCATTGGAAACTACATTGGAAACTACATTGCACAATACCTTGCACACTTCATTAGAACGGTTGCCTCAAATTGCCCGGCGGCGTTATGCCCTGCGTAGTTTTTTCCCGGTGTTTTTGGTGTCACTGCCGGTATTTATCTGGCTGCCCTGGGGAAAGTTTGCTGTTATTTTACCTTTCTTGGGTGTCTTATGGGGACTATGGAAATTTCACGATGCAGGGTGGATTTTAAAGGAGAATATGTTGGTGCTTCGCTGCCGTAGTTTTGCGCGTACCACGGTCATTGTCCCCAGCGGTAGTATACAGTCTTTTGCTGTGGGAAGTAATCCTTTCCAACGCAGGGCCGATTTGGTTAGCTTTTCACTTGAACTGGCTTCCAAATCCCATTTTGGTTTAGCTGACATTCCCGTATCCGTGGGTATTAAACTTATAGGTTGGCTAAGAAAAGACAAGCGGAAATGACTCCGGGGAGGTTATAATGAAGACTTTTAGTTTATTTACCTATAAATGTTCGGAAGAGAAAAAAAGGGTGTGGGAAGATATGGGGTTCAAGATAATTGGTGGAAAAGATTTAGGTAGTGAGAGGCAAAACCTGGATGTTTTTTTTTGGTGTTGGTCAAAGCAGGACAATGAAGTGTGGAAGTCTATCAAAAAAATGTTGCCTAAAGTGCTGGTGATTACAGGTCGCCGGGGTATTGCTTGGCCAAAGGATTTGTCCGGTTTGTACGAACCTCAGATGATCATTGGAAATAAATTATCATTCACCCTCGGAAGCAAAATAGAAGGTAAAGTCAAGGTACCTGATTGGCAGACGTATGTGATCAATGGCTTATTAACAGATGTTGGTGAGGTTAAGGCTCTGGCCGGTTCTGTTTATAGGTTTTTGTTAGAAGACGTGATGCGGGAAAATGAAGAATGGTGTGGTCATATGTCCTCGGTAGTTGGCCCCGCTTAAGCAGGCGGTTATGATTCGCTAGAGGGAGATCGTGACGGTTTGGAAGAACTAGACACTATCTTTAAATCCCTTATCCTGCGAATCCTGTAATCCTATCTAGGTGTTTGCCTTTTCCTTTTTCTTTGTTTTTAATCTCTATCCCGAGAATCCCGTCAATCCCGTCAATCCCGTCAAAACTCACATGAACCATATACACAAACTAGAATGAAAATTTATTTCCGTAAAAAAAACATTTTGGGTCGTACTTTGCTGCCAACCAATTTTTTACAGGATTTACAGGATTAATAGGATGCGCAATGAAGTTTATCTGGCAATGAAATTTTTCTTTAAGAATAAGTTTTTAGTGTGTTTATAAATAAAACATTATTAGAGATAGATTTGCAATGACGAATAGAATTATCTACGCTCTCAAAGTAATGATCCTGCTCAAAAAAAATCCTGCAAATCCTGCAAATCCTGTCAGAAAACGACCCTAAAGAAATACCCCAAATGTTTTCCCAAAAGGAATACCCAAAGATGTTTTCATATCAAAAAACTAAAACTAAAAGAACGCATGCAAAAATCCCATATAGTTCCGGGCATCCTATTACTTAAATTAACGGAGCCTGGTTATTTGAAGTAATCTATTTTCGTAAAAAAATTACCCTTTCTTTTTTAGTGTTGGCACTATGGAGTCTTTCTTTCACGAAAATGTAGTTTTATCACCATTTTACTCTGTTAACCTTGAGCCATCCCTTTTCTTACCGGAACCATTCCTACTGTCTCTACTTGCTGCCGTCAAATTATCAACAACTTTTGATAATACGGCACCGGTTTTTTTTGCTTCACTTGTTAAATCTCTTTTCTCCGGCGTTAAGTTACAGACTTCCGGGTGCTGGTTAGAAATGGAGGGTAAAATATCCTTTGTTATTTCTGTACCCAAAGGGAATAGTTCGGCAAAACCTCCCACCGGACAGTAATTACCATACCCACAAGAAAAACAGGCGTACTCCCCTTGGGCAGTGATATGCCCGGCGGGATAAATACCGGCATCTTTATAATATATAGTCAAGTCCCTGATTACATGCTGTCCGCCGCCCTTTCCGTCAACAGCAACGATAATGCCTGGTTTTCCTCGCAATGGAAAAACTGCGTTGTGCCTACCCGAAAAACATAGCCGCTCCCAGAAAACCTGTCCTTTGGCATTCATATGATCCCAGTATGTGGGAGCTCCGAAAACTATGCCATCTGCTTGGTACAGTTTCTCCAAAATCGGCGCAAAATCATCCTGGATAACACAACGGTTAGTTTTGACGCACCCGTTACAAGCTTCGCAAGGTCTGATGAGCTTTCCGGATAGGGAAATCAGCTCGTAAGTTTTACCTGTACCCTCAAGAACCGCTTTTACAACTGACTCTGTAACTTTGTTTTTCCGTCCTGCACTTATGCCAATAATTTCGGCCAATGTTAGACCTCCTTGAGTTTACCATCATGATGTTAAGTCTCATCTTAAGTGCAATTATACATTTTCTTTTTTACTTTCATCAAGTTACTTAATTCCCCAACATCAACATAAATATATTTAAAGACGGTTGGGGGGGGAATACTTGAAAAGATATAAATGCCCATTGGCACTTTGTCTTATAGTCATTTTCTCGATGCTGTTTATATGCATCTTGAAAAGCTATTCCGTAATAAAAATCAAGCCTACTGATATTTACGGAAAAATTATTATCCAAACAAACTTTTTGCTTCCCATGCGCCACCATTCTTTAAAATCAATGATTATCATATCTCCCGAATACCCTGGTACACCGGTTGCTTATGATCTTAAATGGCAAAGTCCTACCACCATGATCCTTGAAATAGAGCAAAGGGGGATGCCGCAGGGGCAGGAGTTAACAATTAATATTGACGGGGCTCCCACTGTTATCCCTTTTATTAAAAAGAGTGTCAGCAGGAAAATAAGGCCCCAAATACCGTTAAAACTGCTGGCCACGGATAATTTAAAGAATATACCCTCCCGGGGTCCGGTTTTAATACAATTTAATACACTGGTTAACCCTAACAGCCTGAAAGATTCCATTGTCCTTCCGGCACCCGGCAATCTGGTTCCTGTAACTTTAGAAAGCAATGGAAAGAGTTATACTGATTACAGTCGCTGGGAGTATACCCCTGAAAGCCGCTTTGAAAATGAAACATCATACAGGATAGCGATAAAACCGGGACTTTGCAGCATTGCCGGGTATGAGCTGCGTGAGCGCCAGGAGTTTTCATTCAGCACTGTGCCCCAACCCAGTGTAAAAGAAACTAAACCACATGACGGTGAAAAGAACGTCATTCTTTATCGCACCTTGGAGTTTACCCTTGATCAGAAATTGAATTCAGCTTCCGTGAGTGTTACGAATCTAGAGACAAATAAGGGTGTTTCCGGCACTACAGAGTTGAAGGATAAAGCAGTAATTTTCAGACCTTCATATGCTTTTCTTCCCAACAACGAATATAAGGTTGTTTTGAACGGGCAATCAAACATGAATGAGAGTTTGGGTACGTATGAATTGTCTTTTTCTACGGCAAAAATGGGCCGGAAAATATGGGTGGATGTTAAATTAGGGGAAAAGCATACGGTTACAGTCTACAAGGGACGGGATAGGGTTCGCCATATGAAATCGTCCGGCGGGCGCCCGGACAGTCCCACTCCAACGGGCTGTTTTTATACCGGAGATCGCGGTTACAGCTTCTGGTCACCAAGGTTTGGGGAAGGAGCAACATATTGGGTGCGTCTCGTAGGGCAGATATTAATTCATTCCGTACCTAAAGACAGCAGGTGGGTAACAAAAAAGGATGAACATGATAAGCTCGGCTTGCCCGCAAGTCACGGGTGTATACGGTTGGACGAAGAGGATGCAAAGTGGTTTTATGACAATGTCCCCAGAGGGACGCCGGTGTTTGTTCACCCTTAGGGTATTGCAATAATTAGCCAGTTAGTCTACAATAGGCATGTAGTATGGGAATTGTAGAATGGCTAATTAGAATGGAAGAATGTAGAACGGTAGGATGGCTAAGGGCAAAAAAGATGTTTTTATGGCAAATCGCCGGCTTCTTAGGGATTTGTGCATAAAAGCTTAACTTATTGTTGGTAATTACTGCCTAAAACACCCTACCCAGGGTGTTTTTTGTATTTATATAAAAAAGCATAGGAGGATGGTAGTATGGGAGTAAAAGCAGCACCCGACCCGCAACAAAAGCAGACAATCGAGATTGGTATTATTGGTGGACCATTTGACCGCGTGACTACTTTTCTACAAGAGTTTGAGCCGGGACAGAAGGACTTCATCGTAAATCCGGAGACCTTTGGCGTGCAGGCACGCACCGTCAACCAAGTGGTGGAAAGGGAGGTGGAGGTGACGGTCCCGGCGCGCCTTCATGCTTCCGTGCTGGATATGAACAGGTTCAACACAAATCGCCCCGGTGGGGGTGGAATTGGCTTTGCGGTAGGTATTTACTTTCGTGCCCGGGTTCGCTCTACTAAAAATCCGGAAATCATAGTGCGGGGTCAGCGCCCTTTAATCGTAAAACACTTCGCCTCTGTTTTTAAGGAAATATTGGGTTTCCCCGGTGGTTTTGACATAGAATTGACTGACCACGGGCGGCGTCATATAGGCATGGGTTCTTCTACCGGGACTATGACGGCTGCATGTCTGGGAATTAATGCGGTTTTGGGTCGGCCCTATGACGAACGGGAACTGCGGCGGGTATTGGGATTTAATGCTTGTGAAGAAAGCCCTCTTAACAATAGTTACCTCATGCGGGGGTTTGAAACGGGAATAGGTACCATGGCGGGGGTAAATGGCGGCATGGTATTGTCCAGCGATGACCTGGAATTGATTCACCGTGTTTCTTTGCCGGATACTAGGGCGGTTATCATTGTTCCTGATGTGCCCAGCCTGGAGGATGAGTTTACCGGTAAAGATACTGCAGCTCAGTCAGAAGTGGAACTTTTAATGCGGCGGGCGCGTCATTTGGATTCTTTACAGGCAGGAGTGAAGTCGCAAATAATACTGCTTGATCTACTCCCGGCCATGGTAAGGGGAGACCTGAAAGGTATCGGTGATGCCATTTTTGATCTTTCTTTCCTGGGGTCAAAGCGGGCCGAATGTGAGCAGCACGGCATGTTTGGTGCTCCTATATACAGATTGGTAAGCTGTCTTAAAGAAATAGGGGCCGATGTTGCGGGCATGAGTTCTGTGGGCCCCACCATCTTCGCCTTAACCCGGAGCTCGGAAGTACACCGGCGTGTGATGAAGTTTTTGGCGGCGGAAAAGGTACCGGAAAACAGGATCATGGATACATTTATAGATAACACCGGTGCGCGTATTGTGGAACAGGGGGAGGAAAGGACTGTTAGACATGAAGCCCAATTGTCAGGTTAAAATTTGCGGCATCACCAATTTAGAGGATGCCGGCATTGCAGCTGCAGTGGGCGCGAATTACCTGGGCGTGGTAGTTGAGGTTCCATTCTCTCCCCGTTCAGTGTCGCTTGAAAAAGCAAAGGAAATGTTTCCAAAGCTACCCCTACCCGGGGTAGCTCTGGTCTACCAAATGCCCTTCTCGCGTTTATGTTTATTAATTAATGAGCTAAAACCGGTGGCAGTGCAGTTTTTGAGCCCGGCAGGAAAAATGTTGACAAGGTGTAAAGAACAGTTTCCTAACGTGGAGTTATGGCAATCCATTCATCTCCCTCCTGCGGGTAGTCCAGCGGACAGGGATGCTACTCAGCAGCTGGTGGAGGAAAGTTGTGCGGCAGGCGCCGGTGTAATTGTATTTGATACGGCTGCTGTCATTGCCGGTGAAACAAGGTTTGGCGGAACAGGGCGCACGAGCAACTGGCAGTTGGTGAGCGAGCTGGTGCAGGATTGCCGGGTGCCGGTGTATGTTGCAGGGGGTATTAATCCGGCCAATGTACGGGAAGCCATTGATGTGGTTAGTCCCGCCGGCATAGATCTTTGTTCCGGTGTAGAGGCCCGTCCCGGCAAGAAGAATGCTGAAAAAATACGGGCGCTCATGCAAGCGGTAAAGGGAAAGGGGTGCAGCATTTGAAAGCAGCAGTAGTACATGAAATAAATGATATTCGCATTCAGGATATAGAGCGCCCCGAGCCCGCCCCGGGGGAAGTTGTAGTAAAGGTGCGTGCTTCAGGAATCTGTTCAACGGATATAAAAATGCTGGCCGGGCAGGGGTTACCTAAAAATCTACCCGCTGTTCTGGGACATGAAGTTGCCGGAGAGATCTTTGCAACGGGGGCAGGAGTAAAAGGACTTTCACCGGGTCAGGCAGTGGCTGTATACCCCATTGCAGTTTGCGGCCAGTGCTATTTCTGCAGCCGGGACCGGCATAATCTTTGTGAAAAGGAGTTTGGGCTGGGCCATGGCATAGACGGGGGATTTGCCGAATACGTACGAATCCCACGGCAAATCGTGGACATTGGAGGCGTCTGCCATCTGCCTGCAGGTGTTTCCTTTGAGCAGGCATCCATGGCGGAACCCCTTTCTTGCTGCCTGGCCGCCGCCAGGCAGGCAAATGTAAAAAAGGATGATACAGTTGCCATAATAGGGGCCGGGCCCATGGGTTTATTTCACTTAAAGGTAGCCTGCCAGGCAGGTGCTGAAGTTATTATGGCTGATGTGCTGGATCAGCGGTTGGAAACAGCACGGCAAATGGGTGCCGCTCACTGTATCAATACCGAACAGGAAGATTGCGTGGAAACGGTCAGGCGTTTAAGCGGAGGGCGGGGAGCAGACCTGGTAATCGCCGCCGTAGGTATGCCAAAGGTAGTAGAGCAGTACCTGCCTGCAGTTAGGAACGGGGGTATTTTTAACATCTTCGGCGGGCCTCCTGCCGGGGAATTGATTTCCGTTGACCCGCGCTGGTTACATTACGGTGAAGTTAATATTACCGGCACTTTCGCGGCCACACCGGCTGATTTCCGGCGCGCCGTGGAACTTATTACCAGCGGGGAAATTGAAGTTCGGGACCTTATTTCTCACCGTTTTAATTTGGAGAATATGACTGAGGCCGTGGAACACGTGCGTAATCAGTGTATGACCAAAGGTGTTGTAATAATGAATTAAACTGTAAGAGGGGGTTTTTTTTATTGGAAGGACTGGATATTAGATTAAGCAGAATCTTTCGCCGGGAATCCGGGCGCGCGCTGGTGGTGGCCGTGGACCATGGGATGGCGCTGGGGCCCATGAGCGGGCTGACCAACATAAAGGAAACCGTTGCCAGGCTGGATGCCACCGGCATGGTGGATACCTGGCTTTTAACCAAGGGAATATTGCGCTATGCTTTTCCCACCCGGGGATGCCCCGGAATCATTCTCCGCATTAGCGGCGGGGCCACCATAGCCGGGCCGGAACTGACCCGGGAGGCCTTAACGGGAACGGTTGAGGAAGGACTGGCAGCCGGTGCTGACGGGGTGGCGGTATCAGCCTTTATAGGTTCCCCATACGAACATGAGACCCTCACCGGACTGGCCCGGGTAGCAGGAGACTGCAGGCGCTGGAATATGCCGCTGCTGGGTGTGGTTGGGGTTGGTAAAATTAATGAAGATAAAAAACAGGATCCCCGTTTTATAGCCCTGGGCGCCCGGGTGGCCGCAGAGCACGGGGCGGATTTAGTAAAAACATACTATACCGAAAAGGATTTTGACCGTGTTACGGCGGGCTGCCCCGCCCCTGTTTTGATTGCCGGGGGACCCAAGTGTGAAACCGATACGGATACCCTAAAAATGATTCACGGCGCCATTCAAGGGGGCGCGCGGGGAATTGTCATGGGCCGTAATATATGGCAAAGCCCCCATCCGGAAGCCCTTCTGGCCGCGGTTGACGGAATTGTCCATAAGGATTTGGAGGTAAAAGAGGCGGAGGAACTTCTCCAAGAATGTAAAAGTACAAAACTTTAAAATATTTACAAACCAACTACTAAGTGTTATAATTGTTCAAATTAATATGAGATTAGATTAGTTGAGTCGAGCCGAGTTGAGAGTATGTAGAGCAGAGCAAAAGGTCTGTCTTTTTTCGTATGCTAAAAACTGGGTTCATAGAGCCCGGTTTTTTTTATTTTAAAAGCAATACATGGTTTTTGGGGCAAGCAAGAACCGTCCCCACTTGCCAGTTAGGAGGAGATGGAAATGCAAAAATCGCTAATAGTAGATCAATCTAAATGCACGGGGTGTAGGACATGTGAAATGGCCTGTTCTTTACACCATGAAAAGAAATGTAGCCCCCTACTTTCTCGGATTAGAATTATCAAGTTTGAAGCACGGGGAGAGAATTACCCCAATGTATGTTCTCACTGTACCAAGCCGCAGTGCGTTTCGGCCTGTCCCCAGGGGGCGATCCAATTAAACAGCGTTACCGGGGCAGTTGTTATCAATGAAGAATTATGCATCGGCTGTCGCCTGTGTATTGCAGCCTGCCCGCAGGGGCAGATAGCTATGCATCCGGAAAGGGACGTTTCCTTTAAATGTGATTTGTGTGGTGGTGACCCCGCATGTGCCAGGTTCTGCCCTACGGGCGCAGTCAAGTATGCTGACATGGATGAATTTATAATGGCCAAACGCCGGGAATTTTCTGCCAGACAAAAGCATGTTTCTTAACGTTAAGAGAGGAGATTTTACAAATGACATACGGATGGACAGGTAAAAGATTGAGGGTCAACCTTAGTTCCGGGGAAATTAAGATAGAATCCATTGACCCTGCTTACCGGAAAAAATGGCTGGGAGGTAGGGGTTTTAATTCAGCCCTGCTTTACGATGAAGTGGGTCCGGAGACAGGGCCTTTTGATGCAGACAATCGTCTTATATTCGGAGTGGGTCCCCTTACGGGTACTTTTGCTCCTTCCAGCGGTAGGACCACCGTTACCGCCAAGTCTCCCATGGGCTCTCCCCCGGGATTTGGAGACTCCAACATGGGAGGGCACTGGGGCCCGGAACTAAAGTATGCAGGTTTCGACCAGTTAGTTATTGAGGGGAAAGCGGCCCAGCCGGTTTACCTGTGGATTCATAATGATCGGGTAGAGATTCGTGATGCCGGCCACTTATGGGGCAAGCAGGTGCCTGAAGCAGATGCATTGCTAAAGGAAGAACTTAATAATGCCGAAATTCACGCTGCGGTAATCGGCCCGGCCGGGGAAAACCTGGTACGGTATGCCTGTATTATGAATGATGTATATCGCGCTGCCGGTAGGAGCGGTATGGGAGCGGTAATGGGCTCAAAAAACTTGAAAGCTATCGCTGTAAGAGGAACTAACCCGGTTCAGCTGGCTAGGCCGGATGAATTTTTTGAGGTCTGCGCTCGAGCCCGGGAAAGGCTAAAACAGGATATTATGGCGCAAATGTTACATGACCAGGGTACCTGGATGCTTACCATGCCGGCCAATTATGAACAAGGCTGGTTCTGCTGGCAGAATTTCCAGCAGGGATATCATCCTGACGCCAAACTCTTAAGCGGCGAAAACCACAGGGATAACTTCCTTGCCCACCGTGAAGGTTGTTTTGCCTGCTCCATTTCTTGCGGGCGCTTCAGCAAAATTGCCAAGGGAAAATATGCGGGTGAAATAACCGGGGGACCGGAGTATGAAACCCTGACCGCCATTGGACCTCGGATGGGAATTCTGGATCCCGGTGCTGTAATTCACAATAACAAGCTGGTTAATGAGCTTGGTTTGGATTCTTGTTCCTGCGGTGGTGCCATTGCCTGGGCTATGGAATGCTGGGAAAAAGGTTTACTGGGCCCGGAAGATACCGGCGGGCTGGAGTTGGAATGGGGGAACCAGGATTTAATTGAAGAGTTGATAGAAATGATTGCTTACCGGAAGGGCTTCGGTGAAGTATTGGCGGAAGGATCTTTCCGTGCGGCAGAGCATTTTGGTCGGGGAGAGGACTATACCATGACCGTAAAGGGTCACGATATGTCCCAGGACGATCCCCGCGGGCTTGGTTTTGCCTTTGGCATCGGATTTGCCACCGGGCGCCGCGGCGGCGATCACCTGCAGGGACTGCCCTGCCTTGAACTCACTGGTGGTCTTTATCCCGGGCTGGTTAAAGATATTCTGGGCACCAGTGAAGCTGGAGACCGGTTAAGTACTATTAAAAAACCGGAGATGGAAATGTTCCACGAGGACTTAAAGGCGGTGGGAGACAGTTTGACCCAGTGTTCCTTTACTCACAGCTGGTCCTTTGCCGTGCTGCTAAAAGACATGGCAGAACAGCTTTCCGCTGCCACGGGGATTGATTATGATCCCGGTGAACTTTTAAAAACAGGCGGGCGCATTGTGCACCTGGAAAGGGCATACTGGAATCGCCTGCTGGTGGGTCGTATGGAGGACAAAAATCCCAAGCGCTTTACCCAAGAGCCCATGCCCGGTGGTCCCAATAAGGGAACGGTATTTCCCGAGGACGAACTGCTTCCTCGCTATTACCAGGTAAGGGGATGGGATGAAGAAACTGGGTTCCCGCTGCCCGAAACCTTGCAGGAATATCAGCTGGATAACCTAATGGAGGAACTGGAGCCATACCGCCGGCAGTACAGGGAAAAAGTAAGGGTGGGTAAAAGTTGCGAGTGACCGCACGCTATTACAATTTCTTCTCCACTGTTACGGGTAAGCTATCTGAGCAGGTTGATGGGAAGGGAAAGGTAACGGTGCGGGATTTAATTGAAAGGCAGGTCCGGCGATATGGCTTTAAATTTAGGGATCTCTGTTTTATCCGCCCCATTTACAGTGAAAAAGATTATATTAACATTTGTATTAATACTTTGGATTTAAATGATCGGCGTAAGTTTCCCGACGGGTTGGATACATCTTTGAGTGATGGAGATACCGTATCCTTCGGCCCTGTCGGCGGGGCCGCATGAGGTGAGAGATTTAATGTTAACAGATAAAGAAAGGGACAGATATAAACGGCAGTTGAGCATTCCCCAGTTCGGGGAAGAAGTACAAGCAAAGCTGAAGGAAAGCAGGGTGGCGTTATTAGGGGTAGGCGGTATAGGCGGCACCGCCGCCCTTTACCTTGCTGCTGCCGGGGTAGGTCAACTGCTTTTGGTTGATCGTGATCTGGTGGAAGTAAGCAATTTAAACAGGCAAATTCTTTTTAATGGCTCCGATCTTATGCGGCCAAAAGCACGGGCAGCTCAAGAACGACTAAAAGCTCTCAATGCAAGCATTGATATTGAAGCTGTCCATGAAGAGGTTAATCAATCTAACCTATTGTCTCTTTTAAAGTATTCCCACTTTGTGCTTGACTGTTTAGATACAAATTGTGTCCGTCTTGCAGTAAACAGTACGTGTGTAAAACTAAACCTGCCGGCCTCCCACGGTTTTGCCCAGGATTTCAGTGGGGAACTCATTACCGTTCTCCCCCGGGAAAGCGCCTGCCTGGCCTGTATTATGGACGATAGTTTTCCTGAACCTGAAGAAACGCCGGTGGTGGGGGTAGCCACCGGCATGGTGGGAGTGGGAATGGCGGCAGCCGCCATACGCTTCTTAACCGGCCTGGGAGACATAGATGCGGGATACAGGCTCATTTATGATCTGGCCTTTCCCCAAATGGCAAAAGTACCTGCGGCAAAGCTTCCTTCCTGTCCTGTATGCCAAGACCTTTAATTTGGGGTCAGGCTTGAATAATTCACTAATTACTATATGATAAACCAAGATTTAATTTATGGCGAGGAAACCACGAATCCGTTATCCAGGAGTCTTATACCATGAATTCAGCCCGTACAAATTAGTATAGAGGGGTTAATAGAAAGAGTTTGTTTTTAAGAATATGTTCAGGATATTAGCCAGAGGTTTGAGGAGGAAGTAAGTGAATAATTCAATTACCATGGTAGACCCCATGCTTGCATAATAGAAAGAACAGGAGTGGTGTGGCAAGTACCTAAACAGCGCAAATTTAAAGCCTCCCGGCCCCAAGATTGGGGCGGGAGGTTTGGAGGGCTGGGTTGAATGACCCGAAAGCTGGCAGCACTCCGGGCCGACCCGAAGAGTGGTAAAAAAATACCGTTTTTATGCCGGGTTTAGGCGCACTCTGGCTTAGATAAAATAGTGGAGTTTCAGGTGAATTACCGCAGCCAGTGTGCGCCGGGGAGTGGTAGACGGGTATGGGGGCGCTCCGGGCTTCTAAACTTTTAATTCTGTGTTTCTTAGGAATGTGCAGTAATGACGGGATAGTTTTGATTTAGCTTTTGTGTTCCTAATTTAGATACTGTATCATTTCCATCTTGCTGATTGCAGGCGAATGGACATTAAATTCAAATAAGATTATTCCTTGCCTCAAATAAATAACCTAGCGTAAATATTAGAGACATCAGTATATATGAAATTATTACATATTCGTTAGTAAGCACCGCCGGATTAGTTAAACGATAAATCATGGCACTGATTGAAAGAGTAGGCATGGCATAAATTTGGGAGGATCCAGCTATAAATAAATTTCTATTTGCATCTGATATTATAAAAAATGACCAGATGAATAAAACAAACGAAATTATGTTCAAACTGTTGCCAATTAATAAACTATAAACTTTCCCTATATTTAACTTGGTAAACTTCATTCCTACCCAAAACCAAAATCCAAGAAAAATTAATGAAAACATTAATGGGAAGCGATAGCCAAAAATCGGACTATTAATCATAAGTCCCAAAACTAGTGGTACTAATAATAGCATTAACGTTTTAATATTTTCTTTTCTATGGAGTAAATTTCTCATCTTTGATGAACACCATCCTCAATTTTTCTATTGCTCTCCTCACAACAACCATAAACTGAGAACAATATAGTCTTGCGATTCAATTGTAATTTTCTCTCTTAACATATCTTCATTATCATACATAATAGACTGCCCGTAATCGTCTGGAGCGTTTCTTTCCGTAATAATTAAAATATCTGTACCATTTGAATATTTTAGTGTAGCCTTAGATAATTTGCTTGTTATTGTACTCACCTGGGCGTCTTCCAATTCATAGTCAGGAGGCAAGTAACCAGGCACCTGGACATCAAATGAAGCCTTATTAACTATTTCATTTATTGTTCCAGGCGTATTGTTCTGAACATCACCGGGCTGATCCGGCAACTGTTCATCCTTGGGAGAAAAACCGATGCTCTCGTTAACGAGACTGCCGGATACAATGCTTTTTATGGTTGTCACAACTCGCTCTCCAAAAGCTCTAGCTTGCATAGGATTCAAAAGAGCTGCGGTGGCGAAAATACCGATGCTTAGGGTATCCTTAATTTTTTTTAGCCTTGATTTTACGGTTCCTTCTGGGATTTCCAATATCTCTCTTATTTTGTTTATGGTAAGCCCTTCATAGTATTTCAGACAGAGAACATGAACATAGTCCGGATCTAGTTGATAAATTTAACTGGTTTAATATTTCACTTGTCTCCTTCTTCAGATAAATATCTTCCGGATCGTTATTTCCGGAATCATTTTTCTCAAATTCTAGATCAGGAACGATTACGTTCTTTTTCCGACGTTTTAATTCATCATGAGCTAAATTTATTGCTATTTTAAACAACCAGGCTTCAAGCTTTTCTGTATCTCTGAGTTGGTGAAGTTTTTTATACGCTTTTATAAAGGTTTCCTGCGTAATATCTTCAGACAGGTACTTGTCTTTAGTGACGTAATAAGCCGCGTAAAAGACTTTTTTATAATAAAGCTTGAAAAGTGTTTTAAGTTCCTGTTTAGTAACTTTCATATAGAGTACACTCCAGAAAAGAGGCGGTCAATTTTTACCATTCTATCATAGCCTATCAAATTTTGACAGAAAATATAGAACTAGCTATGTCCCATCCCCTTATAGGGTAGGCCCCCTCGGGCCTCTTTTTTTGAGTAAAGTAAAGAGATAATAGTATAATTGATGAGGTGGAACATGGAAAAGAAACCTCAATATAAAGTGATTGTTTCTGACCGCTCACGTAAGATGCTGGCATACCATGTTCGGTTTCTGGCACAAAAAAAACCTCCCGCTGCCCGCGAATTAATGAACAAATTGATGGACTCCATTCGCTCCCTATACCAAATGCCGGAGCGTTTTCCGTTTTTAGAGGCAGAATTTATTCCACCAAATAAATATCATAAAATTTTTATTGAAAAATGGCATCTGATTCTGTATCAGATTAAGGATCAAACGGTATATGTTGACTATATCGTAGATTGTAAGTAGGGTTATGGGTGGTTGGTGCGGTAAACCGCTTAAGAGATATTTGGAAGTTAGACTTTCTATAACAGGATAACAGTGAAGGTTGGGAGAGGATAATGTGGGTAATCATAACGTTGTTTCATTTGTAGAATACAGAAAGAAGATGTGGTTGAAAGATAACATTGAAGTGACTATAAATGAGTTTGAAAAGTTCACTGAATTCATTGAGAGTGAAAAGCCCGTATTGAGTGCAAAGAAAGGTGTGCTGGGCAAAAAAGACTCATTTAAGCTGAACGGGATACTTAGTCATAAAAGGAATGTCAGTGCGCCCAATTATAATCAAGACCAGTACCCGGTGATAGAACTTATGTTTTCGCTGGCTCTGGCTGGAAGGCTTTATGTTAGAGCGAATGATGATAGAGGAAAATCTGTATTATTAAAAACCCCTGTGCTGGAAAGTTACCGGTGTTTGAATCCATATGAAAAATATGTATATCTGCTGCAAACATATTGGACAAAATATGATTTTGATACTAATTTTAGCCCATGGTCGATTATTGACTCCTTAAGGAATCTTCTGGTTTCGATTACTGGTGCAGATGTGGGACAGAGAATTGTAAAAGATGACCATAATTTTATAAGCAAATTGTATTCGGTAGGTGCACCGGTTTTTCATCACTTGAATTTTTTTGGATTTGGAGAACTGGAATTGATAGCTGGCGCCAAAGGAACACATGAAGATTCAATCAGAGCTTTTATACCAAATAACTTTGGAATATATACCAGTCAATTCTTGCTTTGGAAAGCTTTCTTAACCTTAAATTCAAAGAATACAAATATTTTCCTAACACTCTATGGGAAAGAACTTAAACCAGGGAGAGATAAGAATCCCTTTAAAATTTTCAAACAAATGTTTCCGAAAAAAGTCAATAGAACGGTTGTAGCAGAAAGTGAATTTGACAGAACAGGTGTTTATACATTCAAGGTTAGTTTTTCTAAAAGGATATGGAGAAAAATAAGTATATCCCACAAGCATTCTCTGCATCATTTGCACATGGCAATCCAGGAAGCTTTTGATTTTGATGATGATCATCTCTATGCATTTTATGTTGAAGGAAACCGTAGAACCGGGAAACCTATATATTGTGCTGAAGCTGAAAGCGAAAATGTTACGGCAGAAGAAACGATAATTGCTGATTTGGGATTATATAAGGGGCAAGAGTTGCTGTATCTTTTTGATTTCGGAGATAAATTAGAATTTAATGTCAAGCTGCTAAGTATAGATAAAGATTTAGCTTTGCCGGAAAAGCCTGTTGTGGTCGAAGATAAAGGAGAGTCGCCGGAACAATATCCTATATGGGAGTAGCAGTAAATAGCGATTCCTTTATTTACTTAATGATTATCCAAACGACTTATTTTATACTTTTTGAAGGGGTTGTCCCCAAAGGTGAGTTTAATCACTAAGGGAAATACTGCTTCGGAGGTATTTATGACAGCAATTGGTCGCATGCAACTGATTTTGTTCATTACTCTGCTGCTTATCACGCTTACAGTTAGCAATTCCTCTTCGGATGGGGAAACAGTATTAAAACCCGGTGACAGGGGCCCAAAAGTGTTAGCCTTACAAGGAGATATGCAGAAACTGGGCTACCTTAGCGACGCGCCCACCGGTTATTACGGTGAAATAACCCGGGATGCGGTTAAAAAGCTACAGGAGGAATACCATCTAAATCCGGACGGAATGGTTGGATTAGAAACCAACCAGCTGATCAATCGTCTGGTAAGCTCGCTAAAAGTTACTGAAAAGGAAGTATTGGGTTTTTTTGTGGGAGAGGAACCGGTCATACCTTCGTCTCTGGAAACCCTGCGCGTGCAAAAAGATAAGATAACATCAATCTCCCCTTTTTGGTACAGGCTGGATAGGAATAACCCGGGCCAACTGGAAATCGGTAGCAATGTTACGCGGGAAGAAATGGATAATGTGATCAGCTTTAATAAAAAAAACGGTGTTAAAACTTATGCATTGGTACATAACCTTCTTTACGGTAAAAGTGTAATAGGCAGAGATGTGGTACATTCTGTTCTTACCGACCCGGACAGGCGTGGGGAACTGGTGACCAATATCTTTAACCTTTTAAAAAGCCGGGGCTTTGACGGTGTAACCATAGATATTGAAAATATTTATCCAGGTGACCGCGGGCTGTTTATACAATTCCTGGCTGAACTTTCCGCCCGGTTGGACCCCGGAGGTTATACGGTTATTACATGCGTGCCCGCCAAAACTTCGGACAAGCATAACGGTGGCTGGGGAGATAATTTTGACTATCATGAGGTGGGCAAGTATTCCGATCTTGTTGCTATTATGGCCTATGATGAGCACGGCTCCTTCAGCAAAAGCGGCGGGCCTATAGCATCCATTGGCTGGGTGGAGCGAGTGGTGGAGTATGCACTGACCAAGTTACCACCGGAAAAGATACTCTTGGGCATTCCCGGCTATGGTTTTGACTGGAATGTTGACCAGGGGTCTTCACGCTATCTTTCTTACGAACTGGCTATGCAGACCGCCCACCGGTTTGAAAAGAGTGTGGCCTGGGACAGTGAAAATAAGGTTCCCTACTTTAATTACCTGGACAACAATGGCAACCGGCACAGCGTTTATTTTGAAAATGCCCGCAGTACAGCAGCAAAATTGGATATGGTTAACAAATATAATTTGAACGGCATAGCTATCTGGCGCCTGGGCATGGAAGATCCCGGCAGCTGGCCGGTAATAGCTGAAAAACTGTAATATAATTTGCTTACTTACCGGCAGCGCTGATACCGCTCAGGTAGCCGGTGGAAAAGGCAATTTGTAAATTATAACCGCCTGTAAGGGCATCCACATCTATTATTTCACCTGCGAAATATAACCCTTTTACAATTTTTGATTCCATTGTAGAGGGGTTAATTTCTTTTATACCGACACCCCCGCCGGTAACAATGGCCTCGTTCAGCGGGCGCATTTTTTTTAACGTCAGCGGAATGTTTTTGATGATATGTACTAACCTTTCCCGTTCCTGCCTGCTCACCCGGTCAACTTTTTTATTGCTGCCCACTTTGGATAATTGTAGGATTACCGGGACCATCCTGCG
Source organism: Bacillota bacterium (assembly GCA_009711705.1). Taxonomy (GTDB): domain Bacteria; phylum Bacillota; class Desulfotomaculia; order Desulfotomaculales; family VENG01; genus VENG01. The sequence continues at coordinate 145,039 of VENG01000005.1, read as the reverse complement.
AGGAACCAAATCATGCAGGGCATTTTTAAGACTTTTTCCGTTATTCTTGTTCAGAGTTTCTTGCAGGCGGTTGTCTAACCCACCGGCTGACAATTCAGGTTTAATATCAATCTGCAGATTTATGGGGCGTTGCGAGGGCTTACTTAAATAGCTGCTTATGCTTAGCACCGCAGGGCCTGAGATGCCAAAGTGTGTAAAGAGCATCTCACCGCTTTGTTCCGCTATAACCCGTTTTTCAACCACAGCCCGAATATAAACATTATTCAGGCTCAGTCCTTGCAGATCCTTGACCCACGGTTCTTTTATTTCCAGGGGAATCAGTGCAGGCCGGGGCTTAACAATTTCATGTCCTGCGTCCTGTGCTAACTTATAACCGTCACCTGTGGAGCCTGTCTGCTGCCAGGACATACCGCCTGAGGCTATAACAACTTTATCTCCCTTAATCATATTATTATCACATGTAACAACACCGTGGACATGGTTGTCCTCGATAAGAATATTCTGGATCGCGGTATTCAATCTAATCTCCACCTTGTTTTGGCGAAGTAGTCTATACAGTGCATCAATAATGTCGCCGGCCCGGTCCGAAACCGGAAAAACACGGTTGCCCTGTTCAACCTTGAGCTTTACACCCCGGGATTCCAATAGTTCCATGAGCCTGAGGTTGTCGAAAGCATAAAGGGAACTATACAAGAACTTCCCGTTGGTTATAATACTTCTTTGAAAATCTTCCAGGTCACCGTAATTAGTTACGTTGCACCTTCCCTTACCGGTAATGCGCAGCTTTTTCCCCAGTTTATTATTTTTTTCTGTTAGAATTGTGTGCATACCCTCTGACCCTGCCGTAATGGCACTCATCATTCCGGCGGGGCCGCCCCCCATGACAATAAGATCGTATTTCATGCGGTACCTCCGGTAAAAAAACAGCCGCAAAGGGCGGCTGAGACTGATGACAGATCTGTCTTTTGCGCATAGCGAATAAATTGAATCAAGCAGCCGGCCAGTAATGTCAACAGCTTTAGCGAGACTGCTGAAAAAGTCCAGATTCGTGTCATTCTGAATGAAACGGTTCTTCGCTGCACTCAGAATGACAATCTTGGCTCTCCTCGATTCTTTACAGCTTGAATTCCTTTTCACAGTTGTCACACCACACTGATTGTTCGTGTCCGATAACTTTCGGGTATGCGCCGGGAAACACGTACTGTGAGCAAAATGGACAGTTTGCCACCGTGTAAGGATGCTTGGCGGTTTCTTCAAAAGGTCGTGTGAACAATTTTAATACCTCCTAAGAGGTATATTATCCATTTAATATCGAAACAAACGCTGAAGATAATGGTATAAACCGCCTTAAGATTAAAAAGCTCGCGCTAAGGGAGCTGATTTAGCGCGTTTTTTTATGCGGCTCATCCAGCAACTATTGGCAGATGTACAGTACTTACATGCAGGTTCTACTTTGGTGGCTGTATAACCGGGACCTATCCCAATTACCCCTGAACTGGTTTTATAGGGAATTAATGTTGCGGCACTGGTTATGGATATACCCAGTGACCGGTAATCCAAAACCGAACATAACTTTTTTTGATCGGCCAGCCGCCACCCTATCAGCGTTCCCGGGCTAATGTCCAGTCCCACACCGTGATCGGCGGCGTGGGCTGCCTTCTCGGTTAGATCACGAACATTTTTGAAAACAGAATGTAATGCTAACACTCCGGCGCAGTTCAACCAATATGCCTCGGCAAATTTGCCTCCCTGGTTTAATGCTTCCACCTCTTGGTCGAGTTTACTTCCTATGGTGGTTAAATAAACAACCATTTCTACAGCGGGTTCAAGCAGGTAGGAATAAGCTCCTATATTGAGCTGTAGTTCTCCTGCGTTTACAGTCAGGTAATCAACATGGTCTACGGGAAGACGCCTGAATGTAAACGCTGGCTCAATGAGCCGTGCGGTTTTTGCTGCGGCCTCTTCCGCCATGGTCACTATCCGTTCGCCGGCAGGCTTGTGTTTATTAAATCCTTGGCTGTAAATTAACTGGTCAACTGACACTTCAATGCTATTAGTAAGTAACTGTTCACGGGTCATATTAACACCTACTTTGAAACCTTTTGTTTAATTTTCTTAGGGATTAATATTATCATACCTTCAATGATACAAGTCAACTCTTTATAATCGAGAAAGAAGGTCTATCAGCTATAATGTGGTATAATTACACGTGGAAACAAATGGTTTTGAACCATTTGCATAGGAAAGGAGAGAATAAAATGGGACATGTTTTTGATGCTAAGGAAGAGGTTTATCAGGCTTTGGCCCGGCGTCTGAATAAGAATCCGGTGGGAGCTCCGGTGAACGAAACACTTATGGAGATTTTGTACCGCCTTTATAGTGAAACGGAAGCCCTGGTGGGCAGTAAGTTTCCACTTCTTCCAATGCCGTTGAAGAAGATTGCAGGTGTTGTTGGAATTAACGAAGGGGAATTAAAACGGACCCTAGAAGGTATGGCAGACAAAGGGTTGGTTTTAGACCTGCCTCGCCGGGACAGCACTTATTATATGCTGGCTCCTATGGTGGTAGGCTTCTTTGAGTATACCTTTATGCGGGTAAGGGAAGAAGTGAACATGAAGGAGCTGGCAGAGCTTTTTGAAAGTTATTTTGCCAGGGACGGAGTTAGGGAAGAAATTTTCGGGGGCAATACAAAGATGTTCAAGACACTGGTGTATGAGAGCGTTATTCCGGCCGCAGTAGAAACCGAGGTTCTAAGCTACGAAAGGGCGTCAGAAATAATTCGCCGGTCCGGGGGAGGGGCCTTGTCCATGTGCTCCTGCAGGCATAAGGCGGGGCACCTGGGAAAAGCCTGTGATGCGCCGGTTGAAGATGTGTGTACCTCTCTGGGCGGCGCGGCCGAATGGCTTATTAGCCGGGGCATGGCCAAGCAGGCCACAGTGGATGATTTGCTGCGGGTACTTGACCGGACGGAAAAATTAGGGCTGGTTCACCTTGGTGATAACGTACTGAATAAGCCGGCGTATATATGCCACTGCTGCGGCTGCTGTTGTGGTGTGCTGCGGTCTATAAACGAGTCCGGGATAAGCTCTGTTCATGCCAGCAATTTTATACCGGTGCTTAACTCTGACTTATGTACCGGTTGCGGTACGTGTGTGGAAGCCTGTCATATCCGGGCTATCGTCACGGAGGATAATAATATGCCCTCAGTGAATGAAGAGTCATGCATTGGCTGTGGAGTCTGTGCCTCGGAATGTCCTAATGAGGCCTTAATTATGTCACGCCGGGTGTCCTTGCATACCCCTCCCCAGAATAAACAGGAACAATTTATCCGAATTGCCGGAGAAAAAGGGCGTTTAAAATCTTAGGGTAGGTGCGGGACCCTCTTTAAGAGGGTCCGATACCTGGCATGAAAATAACCATTAAAGCCAAACCTAGAACAAAAAGATAAAACTTGAAAAAATTCACTATGTATCACCTAATTCTAATTGTTTTTTTATTCTGTTTTTTTGCCACTGTGCTACTTAATTTACTGGGAGACTGCGAGCCGGACGCTTTAAGTTTAATACAAAATCACAAAAAACAACAGTGGTTAATTATAAACTTTTTCTCATAATCATGTAACTATAGGTAGAAAAAGCACGGATGATCTTATTTTTCCAACCTGGCTTTGGTATTCTCAGTAATTGCCCTTCTCAGCCTCCTATTATATAATCTCCCTTTGTGAGATATTTTATAATAGGTGTGGTTCATATGTTTTTAAGAGTATATGGGTACTTTTTCACAATTGCAACGGGGGATATAATATTTCTATGCTGGCGTTCAAATAAGACTAAGGAGTTTCAAAAATGCTCAGAGTAAGCGGTATTAAATTGTCCCTTAATGAAGATGAATCAGAACTTAAGCATAAACTGGTTAAAAAGCTTAAAGTTAACCCAAGTGAAATCGCACGGTACAATATCTTCAGACAATCCGTGGATGCAAGAAAAAGGAATAGGATACATTTTGCTTATACTGTGGACGTGGAATTGGCAAATGAGGATAAAGTATTAAACAAACTACAGGATAGTGAGGTTAAAGTTGCCCCGCCCCAGCAATATGAATTTGTGCCCACCGGGAAAGAAAAGTTGTATCACCGGCCGGTGGTGGTAGGTACCGGCCCTGCCGGTTTATTCGCGGGCCTTTTGCTGGCGCAGATGGGATACAGCCCTCTTTTGCTGGAAAGAGGTGCTGATGTTGATGCCCGTACAGAAATTGTGAACTCATTTTGGCATACCGCAAACTTAAATGAAGAATGCAATGTGCAGTTTGGGGAGGGGGGAGCGGGAACTTTTTCCGACGGTAAACTGACCACTCTGATTAAAGATAAAAGATGCGGTAAGGTTCTTGAGGAGTTGGTGCTTGCCGGTGCCCCCGAAAAAATTACTTATTCCCACAAACCTCATGTGGGCACTGATATTTTAAGGTCGGTGGTAAAAGGTATTCGTAAAAGGATAACGGAATTGGGCGGCGAAGTGAGATTTAATGCCAAGCTAACGGGTATAATGGTAGAAAACGGCCGTATGCAAGGCGTAAAGGTTAATAATAGTGAAGTACTGGCTGCGGATGTGTTGGTGCTGGCCATAGGGCACAGTGCCCGGGATACCTTTACCATGCTGTTTGATCAAGGTGTAAATATGAGCCCCAAACCTTTTTCCATAGGAGTACGAGTAGAACATCCCCAGCAGCTTATTGACAGGGCTCAGTATAAAGACTTTGCCGGGCATCATAAATTGGGACCGGCTGAGTATAAACTGGCATATCATTCACCCGGTGGCAGATCGGCTTATACGTTTTGTATGTGCCCGGGGGGAACGGTAGTGGCTGCAGCATCTGAGGCCGGACACGTAGTCACCAACGGTATGAGTGAATTTGCAAGGGATAAGCCAAACGCTAACAGCGCTCTTTTAGTAGGGGTAAAACCGGAAGATTTTAGCAGCGTTCATCCCCTGGCCGGAATTGACTTTCAACGGCAGTGGGAAAGCAGAGCTTTTGCAGCAGGGGGAAAAGATTACCGGGCGCCTGCCCAGCTGGTGGGAGATTTTTTGGCGGATAGGCCATCCAAGGCCCTGGGTTCAGTGGAGCCCTCGTACACAATGTCCGTTAAACCGGCTGATTTGAAAAACAGTCTGCCTGGATATGTTATTAAAACCTTGCAAGAAGCAATTTACAAATTTGATTCTAAGATAAAAGGGTTTGCCCTTCCCGATGCCGTATTAACCGGTGTGGAGACCAGAAGCTCGTCTCCGGTGAGGATACAAAGAAATAAATTGGGCGAGTCGAACATAGCCGGTCTTTACCCTGCCGGGGAAGGAGCCGGGTATGCCGGTGGCATAATATCTTCGGCGGTGGACGGTATGAGGATGGCGGAAAATATTGCAGTAAAATACAAGCCTTTAATGTAACACAAGGTTGTATCCTTTGAGGGGAGACAGAATGGCAACTAAAGATAATGCAATAAGCAAGGAGGCGCTCAGGCATCTGGAAAAAATCAATGTTCCTTTTAACAGCGATTCTTTTTTTCAGTGCGTTCAAGATCAGAATCTGAATGCGGTAAGAGATTTCTTAGCCGCAGGGATGGACCCTAATGTAAAGGATGCCTTTGATGCAACAGCCTTAATGATTGCCGCTAACAAAGGCTATACAGATATGGCGAAAATACTGTTAGAGAATGGTGCCGGGGTGAACATAAAAAGTGATGACGGAATAACAGCTCTAATGGCGGCAGCATATCAGGGGCACGAGGATATCGTACGGATGTTTTTGGAACACGGTGCCGATGTGTATGTAAAGAGTGAAAGTGGTCTAACCGCTTTGATGGCAGCCGAAAGCATAAATGATGCTGCTATTATCCGGTTGCTCAAAGATGCAGGAACAGAAGGTGGTTTGTAAGAATTATGGCTGATACCGGTACATATCCGCAAAAGGTGGCTGTGATAGGAGGAGGAGCTGCAGGGCTTACCGCCGCTTTAGCAGCCAGGTATAACGGTGCCGAGGTGACGGTGCTGGAACAGAAAGACAGGGTAGGTAAGAAGATTCTGGCCACCGGTAACGGTAGATGTAATTTGAGTAATACTGATTTGAATGTTTCCCACTATCATGGTAAAAATCCAAAGTTTGCCTTCGGGGCGCTAAACCGCTTTGACTTCCATCAAACAATGGAGCTGTTTGAAAGGCTGGGAATTGCCTGGAAAGTAGAAGACGGAGGCAAGGTCTATCCCATGTCTGACCAGGCTTCCAGCGTGTTGGATGTAATGCGCCATGAATTAGAAATATTGAGAGTGGAAACCAAAGTGGAAACCAAAGTTAATGCTATTACACCGCAATCCAGTGGATTCTTTTTACAGCTTAATAGCGGTGAATGCCTTAATGCTCACCGGGTCATTGTTACCACCGGGGGGAAAGCCGCCCCCAACCTGGGCTCAAACGGCAGTGGTTATACACTGGCGGAGCAATCGGGACACAGCATAGTTGAGCCATTTCCGGCCCTGGTACAGTTGAAATTATCAGCCGGTTTTTTAAAACAGATATCCGGAATAAAGTTTGAAGGTGAGGCGGAGATCTGGGCGGCAGGAAAGTGCAGGGCACAAGCTGTGGGGGAGATACTGTTTACTAATTACGGCATTTCCGGCCCTCCTATACTGGCGTTGAGCAGGAAAGCAGGAGAATACCTGTGCACAGGAGAGAAAGTTTTTATCAGAGTTAATTTAATAAACTTTATGTCACCGCAAGAACTGGAGACATTTTTAGTCAACCGCCTGCAGCAGCAGGCGCACAAAAGTGCTTTCTTCAGCTTCGTGGGATTTATAAATAAAAGGTTGGTGCCGGTTATCCTACAAGAGGCAGGGGTTAGTGATATACATAAAAAGGCCGGCCAGGTGACCACCGGGGAAAGAAATGCTATATTAAAGATATTGCAGGATTGGCGCTTCGAAGTGACCGGTACTAATTCCTGGACTGCCGCACAGGTTACTGCCGGCGGAGTGGACGTAAAAGATATAAATCCCAAAACTATGGAATCCAAGCTTGTACCCGGGATTTTTTTTGCCGGGGAAGTGCTGGACATAGACGGTGATTGCGGTGGCTATAACTTGCAGTGGGCGTGGTCATCCGGCTATGTTGCCGGAGAAAGCGCAGCGACCTAATAATATATTGTAATGTACAGAGGGGAGAGATTTTGATGTCTGGTTGTGGTAGTTGTTCAGCTTGTGGCGGAGACAGTGAAAGGGCACAGGAATATAAAAATGGCTTTGGGCAGTCCGCAGTGGAGTGTCCTTTGTGCGGTAATGAAGTAACCTTTGAAAAATTGCCGCTTCATCGTAAAGTGACCTGTACAAAATGTACTACTGAAATAGAAGTTATCCCCTTGTTGTTAAATTAATTAAAGATTATGTGGAGGGGATAGAGATGCAGGCGGAAATATTATCCATAGGCACGGAGCTTCTTCTGGGAGACATCGTTAATACAAACGCCCAGTATCTTTCCAAAAAGCTGGCTGAAATGGGCATTTACGTTTATTACCAGGCTGTAGTAGGAGATAACCCGCAAAGGATTCAAGAAGCTTTTGAAAATGCTTTTAAAAAGTCTGACATGATTATAACCACCGGTGGACTCGGGCCAACTAAGGATGATTTGACAAAGGAAATGGCAGCTGAGTACTTTGGTAAAAATATGGTTCTAGACGAGGAATCACTGCAAAGAATAACTAACCTTTTCCAAAAACAAAATTGGAAAATGAGCGAAGGAAATAAAAAGCAAGCATATTTTCCGGCTGGAGCTATAATCCTTAAAAACGACAAAGGAACTGCACCTGGTTGTATTATCCGGGAGAACGGTAAAACCGCTGTACTTCTGCCGGGTCCGCCTCAGGAAATGAAGCATATGTTCGAAAAGGGGGTTGCCCCCTATCTTGCTCAGTTTCAACAAGGAATAATTCAGTCCAAGGTGTTGCGCATCTGTGGCCTTGGTGAGAGTAGTATGGCGGAAAGAATTGCTGATATTATAGATGCTCAGACCAACCCCACCGTGGCCCCCTATGCTAAGGACATGGAAGTAACACTGAGGATTACGGCAAAAGCAAAGGATAAAGAAGAGGTAGGGAATCTAATTGCGCCCGTGGAAGCCCAAATTAGGGAGCGATTAGGGGAAAGCGTTTACGGGGAAGGGGAGACAACCCTCGAGAATGTGATTGGTGAAAGCCTGGTGAAAAAGGGCCTCACTATTTCTGTGGCAGAATCCTGTACCGGGGGAATTATAACGGCCAGGCTGGTGAACTATGCCGGTATCTCTTCGGTTTTAAAAGAAGGGGCTGTTACCTATAGCAATGATGCCAAAGTAAGAAACCTTGGTGTTAAGGAAGATACCCTAAAGCAATTTGGTGCTGTAAGCCCGGAGACAGCCGGGGAAATGGCTGCCGGAATTGCATCTGTCTCCAATACTGATATAGGACTATCAACTACCGGTATCGCGGGTCCTAGTGGAGGCACACCGGAAAAACCGGTTGGGCTGGTATACATCGGCCTTTACATCAAGGGTGAGACAAAGATAAAGAAAATAAAAACTACGGGTGACAGGAACAGAGTCAGAAATAGAACTGCCGTGTTTGCGCTTGATTGGCTAAGAAGAGAGCTCAGCCGGGTATGATTTTGTGTAATCTAAAACCCCCATCCTTTGAAGATGGGGGTTTTAGACGTCAAAATAAGAACCCGTAGCGCCGTCGGGCATCAGAATACCTCCTTTGTGTTTTTGGGTCAAATTAATAGGGTATTCAGTGGGGTCGTCCGGCGTGAAGGGAACAAATGAAGAAGAATTATACTTAACTGAAAAGCAGAAGGCCTCAAAATTAACTTTTGAGGCCAAAGAAAAAAATAAATTATCTTTTATGTTCACTTCACTTAAAATCAATGCTGTCTGTGAATTGTCATTGACGGAGACACCTTAGCAGGAATTCCGGAAGCTTTGGATGATTTAATGCAATGATTGAAAACCTCATAGGTGGAAATAAGAATGGTAGTCAACAGTGGTATACCGAAAGCAACAAAAAGCAGTGTAAAGGCCATCCTCATTCTATCTACCCCCTTTGTTGGAGTTCCTTTAGGTATATTGTATACAATATGTAAAATTGTGCAACCCTTCACAAATGTTTTGTAATAGCAAATGTATTCAAAAAATTATTGACAAAAAGAAAAAGCACTGGTTTAGCTTAGGTCCGGGTGGTTTTCAAGAATGTGATTGAATATAAGTTTTAAGGATGCTCCACAGGGAATATTAAAATAGTGTCGAATTAACAATTGGGATATTGTTATTAAGCATGCATTATGTTTACGGGGAGGTAGTAAGGAATGTGTCAGGCAGGAAATTTAATTAAGTATATCTGTGAGGATTGCAAGTCGGAGTTCTGGGTGCAGTCCGAGGATCAAGAGCCCAGGTTTTGTCCCTTTTGTGAAATGGCTAAATTAACAAAGGTAGATTAACAATTAAAAAAGAGACAGGCACCTTTTTCGCTTATAAAAAAAGTTGCCTGTCCCTTTTTTGTTTTCACGAGGTTTCATTCTTGTTTCGTAAAAAACTAAGCCAGTCTCCGGTATGAATGATAGCAGCATTTTTCTTTAGCCACTCCGCTCTGGAAGGAGGCCATAAATACATATGAGCTTTAACAATTTCCCCGGTATCCAGATTTTCAACATCTTTGATTTCCCGCATTAAGTGACTCTGACTTTCAACGCCGGTATATTTTTGAATTTCGTCAATCTGGGTTAAAGCCAAGCTCAAGTCGTCTGCCTCGTACAGGGTGCCTTTAATAACCGCTTCGCCCTCTAACACCACCGGATAGTTATCTCCCGGTAGGTAATACATTACGCCTTTGGCCTTGGCTTGATAATCCTTAGGACTACAGGGCTTTAAAAAGCGGTTGTAGTTTTCCAGACCGGGAAGTAGAGTCCCATATACAAAAAGCCTGTGTATATACAAATAACACACCCCGCTAAAATATATATTTTACTATTTTTTCTTGCTTAGCCATGGCTTTTCCTTTAATTATTTTTAGCAATTATCTAAAAACTTATTAGTTCTGCCATTCTTCCAGGGTAACCCATTCTTCCAAGTATTCTTCCAGGGTATTTTTTTGGTGTTCTAATTTATCGCTTTTATCTTGGTATAAACTGTGATCACTGTAAACTTCCGGCTGGTAGAGTTCTTTTTCCAATACTGCGATATTGTGTTCCGTTTCCTTGATCAGATTTTCCAATTCACATGCCCGCCGCCGGCGTTTTCTTTCTTCCCGTTCCTTTTCCTTGGTGCGAAGGTAGTGTAGTTTTCCTTTGCCGGGTTTTTTATCGTCCGGGGATTTATCTTTGCCGGTTGTATCACTGGCGTCATGATCATTAGAAACAGTGCTTTTCTTTTGCATGTAATAATCATAACTGCCGGGGTAGTCAGTTACACCATTGGATTTAAGTTCTATAACTCTGGAAGCAATTTTGTTGATAAAATAACGATCGTGAGAGACAAAGAGCAGAGTGCCGGGATACTCCAAAAGAGCATCTTCCAATGCTTCCCTGCTATAGATGTCCAGGTGGTTTGTAGGCTCATCCAGGATTAAAAAATTGGCCTTTTGGCACATGAGCCTGGCTAGAGCTAGCCGGGCCCTTTCACCACCACTGAGAGTGGAAACTTGCTTAAAGACATCTTCACCTGTGAAAAGAAATCTTCCCAATACGCTTCGTACATCTTTTTCATCCATGGCAGGATAGTAATCCCATAATTCATCCAGGACGGTCTTGTGATCAGATAAGTACTCTTGTTCCTGGTCATGGTAGCCCATGCTGACATGGAAACCTTCCGAAATTTCACCCTTTAGGGGTAGTAGATTTCCGGCAACAGTTTTCAGCAAAGTAGTTTTTCCTGTGCCGTTGGGACCCAGCAAGGCCACACGCTGGTTCCGTTGAATAAGAAAACTTATATTTTCGGAAACAATTGTATTTTTATAACCCACTGCCAGATCCTCTACGGTTAATACTTCCTTGCCACTATTACGAAGTATATCAAAGGAGATACCGACCTTTTCATTGTTAGTTACAGGTGCCTCTACCGGCTGCATTTTTTCCAGCTGTTTCTGCCTGGCCTTGGCCCGCCCTGAAGTAGAATCACGAGTGATGTTTTTTTGTACGAATTCTTCCAGCTGGGATTTTTCAGCCTGTTGTTTTTTATACTCAGCCAGCTGCTGTGCCAGCCGTTCGGCCTTAAGTTTCACGAAGCGGGTGTAATTACCGTTATACCTTATTATTTTGTGATGTTCCAGCTCAAAGATAACGTTCATCAAATTATCTAAGAAATAGCGGTCGTGAGAGACAACCAGAACAGCACCTTCATATGTCTGCAGATATTTTTCCAGCCAGGCCAAGGTTTCCATGTCCAGATAATTGGTGGGTTCGTCTAAAACTAAAATATGCGGCTTTAACATCAACATTTTAGCCAGTGCCAGCCGCGTCTTTTGACCTCCGCTGAGGGTGGAGATTATCGTATTATAATCATCATGCACAAACTTTAGTCCTTGTAAAACACTGTGTATGGTAGCCTGATAAGTATAACCGCCGGCCAGCCGAAATTGTTCCCCCATGGTGGCGTATTTTTCACTTACCTGCCGGTATTTTTTGGGGTCTGACATAATAGCAGGATCACCCATGCGGGATTCCAGTTCGCGCAGTTTTTCCTCCATGTTTACTATCGGGCGTAAAGCCTCCAACAGCTCATCCCAAACAGTGCGCGTTGATTCCAGGCCACCGTCCTGGGACAGGTATCCAATGTTAACTTCCTTAGCCTTGAAGATTTCTCCCTGGTCTGATTCCATTTCACCGTTAATTATTTTCAAAAGAGTTGACTTGCCGGCGCCGTTAGCACCTACCAGCCCGATGCGTTCATTGTCCTGTATGGTAAGGGTAACATCCTCAAGCACTTTTTCGGTTCCGAAGGACTTATATACGTGAGAGGCCTGCAGAAGAATCATTGAATCACTCCAAATAAAAAGCTCAACAATATCATATTATAGCACGCCCTGCCGGGTTGGTGGCAAGAATAAGGAAGGAGAAGGGATGAATCGCAAAGAAATAATAAAAGAAAATAGAAGAGATGATTGGAATGGAGGTCATTACACATGGAGAGATTTAAAAAATACATGGGCAGAGAGCTGAACATTGAAAATGTAAAAAATGAGCAGCAGCTTAATAGTTACGGGGTAAAATGTACATTTTTGCCAGACCCGGTGGAAGAATTTGATGAATTTGAGTTTAGAACGAGCTTCAGCGGACACGATAATATAGTTATTACGGTGACCATTGAGCTGGGTAAAATCCAAAGAGTTATGTTCGGGGTGGCAGATGCTGACAACCCGGATGTTGTAAGGAGTTTCACCGGAGAAAAGTTGGAAAGTTTTTTAGCGGAGAAGGGTAATGATATGATAGGATTTTTTGAGTTTATTGCATGATGTATGTAGTTGTAGTGTAGACTCTCATAACAACTGTCAGTAGTTCTCACAACGAGTGTCAGTAACTTTACAATACTTGCCATCCGTCTTTGACGGGTGGCTTATTATTTGCTGCACAATACAAACATATTGTGCAGGAGTTTCTCCCCCCTTGCTATATTACAAATGGCCGTGGATAAGCTCGTAGAAGAAATATTAATGTTGCTTTACAAATTTGGCCTTAATATAAACCAAGATCTTGAGAATAGTGAACAGCTCCTGAATAGAACTTCTGGCACCAGCGGAAAGATCCTTAAACACAATCTATTTGATTAGTTATGTCATACCGATGATCCCTGTTTCACCCCCTGATGGCGCTTAGCCCGGGTGGGCATAATCCTGTGTAAACAGGTTAACCTAATTTGAAATTACTAATCGGACAGGGGGAAAAGAATCTTTGAGCTGGCATACTATGGAGTTTAAATCAGTGACCTCCGACCTTAACGCAAATATCGATGAAGGGCTGTCATTTGATGAAGCGTCAGCCAGGTTAGAGAAATATGGGCCAAACCTGTTAAAAACAAAAAAAGGGGTATCGCCCTGGAGGCTTTTGGCCGACCAGTTCAAAAATATCATTGTGGGGCTTTTAATAGCCGCTACCGTTATTTCATTTCTGTTGGGGGAAACAATTGAGGCAGCGGCCATATTAGTGGTCATTGTGTTAAATGCTTTATTAGGTTTTATAACTGAGTACCGGGCCGAACAGGCAATGGATGCCCTCAAGAAAATGGTATCAACCAAGGCTAAGGTATTAAGAGGCGGTAAAGCAACCCAAATACACGCTGAAAAAATAGTTCCCGGTGATATTCTCATTCTGGAAGAAGGAGACCGTGTGGCTGCCGACGGTAGACTTTTTAAAGCTGATAACTTGTCAGCCATCGAATCATCCCTTACCGGAGAGTCAGAGGCAGTGTTTAAATCCACCGATAAACTTGAAGACCCTGACGAAGCCATCGGGGACAGGGTAAATATGGTCTATATGGGTACCAGCGTAGCCAGAGGCTCGGGTAAGGCATTGGTGGTTGCCACCGGACAGGCAACAGAAATGGGTAATATCACAAAACTGCTTGCAGAAACCGAAACCGGACAAACTCCCCTGGAAAAAAGACTTAACACCCTTAGTCGCTCCCTGGTTTTCGTGACTCTGGCCGTCACTGTTGTGGTTGCTGTATTTGGCATCATTACCGGCAGACCTCTTATAACCATGTTGTATACAGCCATTGCCCTGGCCATTTCCGCAGTACCGGAAGGGCTGCCGGCGGTGGCAACAATCACCCTGGCTATCGGTATGAAAAGGATGGCACGGCAAAAGGCCATTATAAGGCGTCTTCCGGCGGTGGAAAGTCTTGGTTCTACTACATTTATCTGTACGGATAAAACCGGTACCATCACAGAAAATCAAATGACACTGGAACAAATCTGGATGCCTGGCGAACTTATCAGCATTTCAGGCGAAGGTTATCGGCCCGAGGGCAAATTTACTCATAACGACCAGACAATAGAACCTGGTAACCATTTAAAAACGTTTCTGCGGGCAGGTCTTTTGTCCAGCACGGCATCTTTGCAAAATACTGAACAGGGCGAGTGGGAGATAATCGGAGACCCCACCGAAGGATCGCTGGTGGTTGCTGCAGATAAGGCGGGGCTGAACCGGGAAAAATTAACCCAAGATGGATATAAAATAGCCAGGGAAATCCCTTTTTCCTCCGAGGAAAAAAGGATGGCTATTTATTATGAACTTCCGGACGGTAAAAGGGCTGTTTTTGTTAAAGGTGCCCCTTCAATAGTTTTAAACAGCTGCACAAAGCTGCAGAATAAAGGTGAACAGGAAGAATTAAATGAGAAAGCAAGAAAGCGTGTCACTCAAGTTAACGATGAAATGGGCAACGAGGGGTTAAGGGTTTTAGGCCTGGCTTATAAAAAGGTGGAAGATGTATCCGAAGATCCCTATAAAGATCTGGTTTTTCTGGGCCTCACAGGTATTCTTGACCCGCCCCGGAAAGAGGCGGCCGAGGCCATTGCTGAAGCCAGGGCAGCCGGTATCCAGGTGGCCGTCATTACCGGAGACCAGCCCACTACGGCAGCGGCCATAGGCAAGCGCATCGGGTTAATTACCGATACTGTTAAAGATAAGGTTCTTACCGGAAAAGATCTGGCCCATCTTTCGGAAATTGAATTGGAAGAGAAAGTAAGAAGCACCCGCATATTTGCACGCGTCTCCCCTGAAAATAAACTTGATATTGTAAAAGCATTACAAAAAAAGGGAGAAATTGTAGCTATGACCGGGGACGGTGTTAACGATGCACCGGCTTTGAAAAAAGCCGATGTAAGTGTGTCCATGGGCATAACCGGGACAATGGTAGCCCGGGAAGCTTCGGATATGGTTCTTTCCGACGATAATTTTGCGACCATTGTAAAGGCGGTCAGGCAGGGACGAGTTATTTTTCAAAACATCAAAAAGTTTATACACTACCTTTTTTCCTGCAACCTCAGCGAAATTTTTGTAATCTTTATTGCCATAATTGCAGGTCTTCCGGTTCCCCTGCTGGCATTACACCTTTTGTGGCTCAACCTGGTAACCGATGTCTTTCCGGCCCTTTCACTGGGGTTTGAGCCTTCTGAAAGAAATGTAATGAGATACCCCCCCAGAGACCCCGGGGAAAGAATATTAACCAGGCCATTTCAGTGGAGAATACTTATTCAGGCCTTGATACTGGCTGCAGGCACTTTGGGGGCCTATATGTATGCTCTGCAATCCTTTGCTTCTGTTGAGGTGGCCCGCACCGTTGCCTTTTTAACCCTGGCCTTCGGCCAGGTGATCCATGTTTTCAATGTGCGCCGTGTTAATGCCTTTGGGCTGGAGAGAAGCATTTTAAAAAATCCCTATCTTATAGGGGCGCTGGCAATCACCACAGTATTGCAGTTGGTGGCGGTGTATGTGCCCTTTTTCAACCTTGTTTTGCGAACCGTGCCCCCTTCGCCTACTATGTGGCTGATGGTTGTCCTGGGCTCTGTAATTCCCGCCTTACTTATCCAGGTGGCAAATAAACTGCCCTTTGTACAGGAGGAACGTCCTTTAAGGCCTGAAAAGGCTCAGCAACCGGTCCCTGCCGAGGCACTATTCCTTGCCCCCGCTGGGCCGCTGGACATGGAAAGAGTATTTGCAAAGGCTTGGAATTGGCTGCACCGCCTCCGGCAATAGAATACCGGGAAAAATGCAAAAAGAAAAAAACGGCCTAAGAATTCCCCCCAAAGGGCCGTTTGAAAGTTTGTAATTTAACTAGTTAAATGTTATCATTATGTTTAAAATAGCGGGCCATGGCCCGCTAAAAATATCCTTTAAGGGGAGTGGATATATAACTATGGATGACGGCTCGTCATTCAGTATGCTTATTGCTGCTAAAGTTTTATTAGCTTTTTTACTGGTAATTTTAAACGGTGTTTTTGTGGCGGCTGAATTTGCTTTTGTTAAAGTAAGGCCCACCCGCCTGGCCCAGCTTGTTACCGAAGGGAATCGCAGAGCAAAAATTGCTCAAAAGTGCGTCCATAACATAGACGCCTATCTCTCGGTTTCACAACTTGGCATCACCGTATCCAGCTTGGGCCTGGGCTGGTTGGGAGAGCCGGTGGTAGCTAAGCTTCTAGAGCCCTTAATGCTCTTATTGGGTATAACTTCTGCCGCTACTGTGCATTCCATATCGTTTATAATCGCCTTTTTCCTGGTCACTTTTATGCACGTAGTATTCGGCGAGCTGGTACCAAAATCGCTGGCTATTCAGCGGGCCGAACACGTAACTCTGTGGCTTGCTGCACCCATGCGAATGTTCTACTATCTTTTTTACCCTGGGATTATAATCTTTAACGGTACAGCCAACGGATTACTGCGTAAAATTGGGGTCAGTCCTGCCAGTGAACAGGAACAAAGCCACAGTGAAGAAGAGCTGCAGATGCTGGTGTCCGAAAGTTACAAAGGTGGAAACTTGGACAAGAATGAGTGGCGCCTTTTGAAAAATGTTTTTGAGTTTGAAAAGAGGGTTGTGAAGGATGTTATGGTCCCCAGGCCCGAGGTTGTGTTTTTGGACAGGAACAAAAGCCTTAAAGACAATTTGGATCTGGCCCGGGAATCCGGCCACACCCGCTTTCCTCTTTGTGACGGAGATACAGACAATGTTGTAGGCCTCATCCACATTAAAGATCTTTTCCGGCTGGACGAGGAATCCAGTCTTGACGGTATTAACCGTGGCATCATGATTATTCCCGAGGCCACGCATTTGGATCGGCAATTACAAGAATTTCAACAGAGCCATCAGCACATGGCCCTGGTGGTTGATGAATACGGCGGGACCGCCGGTATTGTAACTATGGAGAACATTTTAGAAGAGCTTGTAGGCGAAATACAAGACGAATTTGATGAAGAACCACCACAGGTTTCTCCGGAAAATGAAGGTGCTTTTCTGGTAGATGGCCGGATCCTGCTTGAGGAGGCTGCGGAAATGTTTGACTTGCCGGTGGATAACGAGGTTGAGTATGCTACACTGGGTGGTTACGTATTCGGCAAGCTGGGTAAAAAACCTAAGGTTGGCGACATTGTTGAGTTGCCCGGTTTTCTACTGGAAGTGGCGGAGGTAAGCGGTCTGCGGATTCGCCGTATCCGTTTGCTCAGTCAAAAAAAAATAGGTGAAAGCCAACCGGTAGCGTGAATGAACAAAACAGCCTAGTTATAACGAGCAACAGTACAATGCTTGCCATCCGTCTTCGGCGGGTGGCTTTTGCTTCCTGCACTATATCACTAGCGTTGCATAAAAAACTATCGTACTAAAGTTAATACCTTGCTGGCATTTTATGTCTTTACTATATTCAACATATATGGTGATGGCGGGTGAATAAACCTTGTAATTCCACAATACCTTTAAAATATAATATCTGGTTTCTGGAAAAGGTATCTGCTCTATATTCTCTAGCCCACCGGTCCATTCCTCGACATGAAGCCAGTTTTTTACATTTCCCCGACCAGCATTGTAGGCTGCTAGAACAAGTATCCTATCTCCCTTGAATTCACTAGACAATTTAGTCACACATTGTCAATTACCCCCATAAAAATAGAAAACTTCGAGCGCATATCCAAAGCTAAAATGCATAGATTTAATTTTTAGAACACAGAGATAAATTTTTAGGCCCCACTGCCTGATCTTGCCGCCAAATAAATGCTGCTTCAACTTCAGACAGAATGTTTATTAACGATCCTGTATTACTATTCGCTCAAATATGGCGGAAACAGTGTCCACAATGACTAATCAAGGGAGAAACGGATTTTTTGTAAGCCACTGCCCATTGGTAATTTCTAAGTTGTGCACTTGAACGCATATTTTTCTTTGCTTTTACACAGAATTAAATTGAAATAAAACAGATACAGGATGGAGGTCATTTTTTGAGAAAATTAGCTGAAGGTGAGATTTTATCCTTAACCACCTTGCTAAAAATGGAACAGGATAGCGTAACAGTAGCCAGGGGTATGCAAAACCTAATTTCGGATGAAGCACTGAAAAAACAAGCAGAGTCAGGTATATTAGCAATGGAAGGTAGAATCAAGGGTATCCAACAATTTATTAACGAAAATCAAGTAACGGGTACAGAGGAGGTTAAGTGATATGGCATCCTTTCTAGGACATAAGGCCAAAGAAGCAACAGATATTACCGATGAGGTAATAGCAAACAATATGCTTGCTTCTGCTAGTGCTTCGGCTAACGCGTATCTTAATGCAACAATAGCATGTGCTACTCCAGAATTGAGAGCGATGTATGGCTCAAGTTTGAATCAAATCCTAAATGGTCATTCGGCTCTAACTGAGCTAGCTGTTAAACAAGGCTGGGAAAAACCTTATAATTCACCTACCCAACAATTATCAGATGCTTACAAAAAATCAAATAACACTTTTGAATAGGTAGTAAATCTGTAAAAAAGGTACCAGACCAAAGCACCTACTTCCTTAGGTGCTTTTCCATCCTCGCTATATTTTCTAACCGGGTTAGCACTTCTAAAACCAGATGATAAACTTTAGCACTTATAGAAATAGTAGGAATTACATAGTTTTGTGAAAAACCAGCGATTTGGTGAGGTTAGTGCGACAGGGAGTTATACCCTGTCGCACTAACCCCATTATTTTAGTTTGGGCGCGGCCTTTATAACGACACTGGCCAATTCACCCCAGGTGACTGGTTTTTGGGGCCGAAAGCTGCCCTTACCGTTGCCGTTCATGAGGCCCAAGCCGGCTGTAATAGCCACGTAGTTTTCTTTGCCGGCACTTATGCTTGCGGTGTCCGCAAAGTCTACGGTCATGGAAATGGGCGCGCCGGCAACTTCCTTGTAGCCCAGTACGTTTACCATCCATACCGCCAGGTCTTCCCGTGTCAATGGGGCATCGGGGTACAGTTTTCCTCCCACTTCAATTATACCGGTGTCCACCGCGCGCATAAAGGACGTTATGTCCTGGTCGCTATCCGCCACATCTTTAAAGGGAGATTGCAACGGATGCTGTGGATGGTAGTACCTGGATCCGGCCACTCCCAGCACCTTCAGGCCTTCCCGCCTGCTCACCGCGGCATTGGGTTCAAATTCCTCCGGGGCCGGTAAAAGCCCGCTGTCGGCCAACAGGTTTAATGGCAACCGGGCCCAGTGGTTTTGCAGCTTGGCCTGGTAAGAGCCTGCCTTCCCCTTGTTAATACTAATTGGGTATTTCTCTCCCGTATGGGCATCAATTCCGTAGCCGTAATCAATGTGGTACACAAGTAATGTCTTTTGGGTACCTTCCTCCAGGTCACGTATCCGGTCATAGCTCAGCTTAAAGGGATCGGCCTGCTGCAAAGCCTTGGCCGCCGCCTCCCGGGATAGAATATCCTTTGTGGACGCAAAGGATTTCACAGGGCGGGATTGACGGTAAAATTCTCTTACCTCGCCGGAATAGCGGGAAACAGTTACCCGGACTGAATCTCCGGTATAGGGCACCCCGTTCACCAGACGCACCCAGGTGAAATTGTAATAAGGGATTTCCCCTTGAGGATAACGGTCCATTGATTCCTGTTGCAGTATCATATCTTTGATGGACCCGGACCCGGTAATCTTTAAAAAGTCCCTGGCCACATCAATGGCCTTTTCCCTGGTAATGCCTTCTTTCTGTTCATTACCGCGGTCATCTCCGGTTGTGTTTTGATATCTTTGCACCTCTCCGGTGGTGGTATTGATACTTACATCAATTTGTGAACTACCGGAGTAATCCGGGGCATTTCCGGTTACCAGGCGGTAACTCCAATACTCCGTAGTGTAGCCCGGCCCGCTTGAACTGCCGCTGCCGGAGCGTTCGGCCCGTCCTTCAAATCCTAGTTTTTTAAAGAATTCCTCGGCTTTGTTTTGTGCCTTAAGGCGGCTGAAGTATTGGCCGTTTTGCTGCTTTATCACCCTTTGTTCCGGTGCCGGCACAGGGGTTAACTCCTGTTTAAAGATTCCGGCCTCATTCCAGTTAACTTCATGGCCCCGGTTATCCACGGGTTTTCCCGATTCCGCACTGAACCTAAAATATCTGGTATTGAGCTTGTAAACAAGGTCTGCCCCGGAAAGGGTTGAGGAATTCGCCTTATATTCAACCACGTAGGCCGGGTAAAGTGCCAGTTTACTGGTCACCTGTTCGGTTAATTCATTCACGTCCATGGCCTTACCGGCTTTAACAGGAGTACCGTCTTGCCAACTGCAACTAAAGTTAAGCACCTGGCCGGTAAGGGCGTCCACCCGCACATTTATATTGTTGTCATTAAGAGGTATACCGTCAATTTCCTGGTACCAGCGGAAGGAATAGCCCAGGTTCAAATCATTATTGCCGCTCCAAACCTGGTGATCGGTATCAGGAACCATTTTGGCTAATTTATCAGGATGATGACGCCTGATAAAGGAAAGTGCCACCTGTTTTGCCTCATCCCTGGTGATGACCTTCCCCTCTTTTAGCCCTGAATAACCATCCAACTGGCGAGAAAAGGCAGACAGTTTACCGTTACCGGCATCCAGCCTGATGTCAAAGTAATCCGGCATCCCTTCGGAAACGCGACGGTCCCACCTGAGGGACCAGTAGGACCCTCCTGAATACTGGTCATCCCGGTAATCCACCCGCAGTTCTTTTTCCTTGCCCCGGATTAATTCCGGAAACAGTTCCCTGGCCCGCTTGATGGCATTCTCCGCATTGTCCAGGGCCAGGCCGCCTTTGCCTGAGCGCGTACTGACATTTTCCACTTTATCCGGAACCGGAATTCCTACACTGGCCTGCCCGACAGCACCCGCTGACGATACACCGGAAAAGGTCTGCCATTCGTCTGCCCCGGCAGGTCCCCCCGGGGCAAGTACCAAAACAAAAGCCATCAAAACCAACAAAACTAGCCTCAAACAAACACCTCCAGGCAGATTAAAATAAAACCCTACTATTACTAGTATTAGAAATAGGCCAAATGTTACACTTGAGGGGCAAAATATTTCTCCTGTTGTCCTTATTCAAAGGGTTTTACCTGCCAGAGGAACCGGCCCTATGACAGGCGCTAATCCTGAAAAATTACTTCTTGGATGGTTGTAATCGGCCTAAAAAGGCAAAGAAAAACCCAAACCCAAAGAATATAAACAAAAACTTGAGGAATTCCATTGCGGGAATAAAACCCAAAAATCCAAGAAATCCAAATAGGCTAAGTAATCCCAACCTTTCCGGAAACCGGAGACGCCGCTCATGAAAAAATTGTAGGCCGAAGAAACTAAAAACCGCAAACGCAGCTAACCATGGTTGAAGTGCATCCCAACCTGTGATATAGCCTATAACTCCAACCAGCCCTGAAAGGCCAAGGAGTCCAATACTCTCTGGAAATTGAAGACGAACGTTAGACATCGTTATAACCCCCTTTTGGTCTAATAATCCATATTAATCCCGCCAGAGCGGCAATTTCACCGCCAAAGCCGCCGGTCCGGGTAGCCTCGTGTAGCATCACCAGACGACCGGTTTTTCTAACAGACTCTAAAATGCTGGCCTCATCCAAAGGTATCAGAGTCCTTAAATCCACTATACCAGAGGGTATATGGTATAGAAAAACATATTGTTGAAATAATATACTGAAAATATCAAAAGGGACGTGAAAAAATGCAGCCTGTTAATGAAGGATATATCCAGTCTGGACGTTATAATTTTTTCTACAGAAATATTGGTCAAACCGGTCCCGCTGTCGTGTTTATTCATGGAATACCTACCCATTCATTTCTCTGGCAGCAGGTAATGTCGTTTCTAGGTGATAACTATACTACTATAGCACCGGACCTCCTGGGTTATGGACAATCTTCCAGGGGTTCCGTTGAAGACTTAACTTTACATAGTCAGGCTCAACATATACTTTCTATTTTAGACCAGCTAGGAATAGAAAAAGCCCATTTTGTAGGACACGACCTTGGCGGGGGAATCGTGCAAATATTAGCTGTAAATAATCCAGACCGAGTATTAAGTATTACCGTTGCCGACGGAGTCTGTTTTAGTAACTGGCCGCTACCTACAGTAGTATCAATGCGTTGGCCTACAGCCCCCGAGTTTGAACCTTCGCCGTTTATCGTACAACAGATGCTGCGGGAGGGAATGCATAATCAAAAAATGTTAACGGCAGATATAATCAATGCTTTTACACTACCGTTTAAGGATTATGAAGATTATAAAGCCCTTCAGTTAGCTGCCAGTGCTTTAGAGCATCATGAAACCGAGGCACTGGTTCCACATCTACCGAATATCAATGTTCCCACAACCATCCTCTGGGGACAATATGACCGTTTTCTCCCACCTTATTGGGGATTAAGATTGCAGCAGGCAATACCAAATTCCCGGTTGCATATTCTTCCCAATTGCGGTCATTATTCGATGTTGGATGATCCTCAACTTTTCTCACATGAGCTGGGAAACCACCTCCAACAAAATAGTGTTATGCCCGGCATTGCTTATAAAGAAATCAGGGCTACACCTTCATTAACTCAGTATTCCTTTTTATGACTAGAAAAAAATTAAAAACCATGATCAATCCAGAATTTAGCAGGCTCGTAATTTTCAACTGTGCAAATGAAGCGTTATAGTAATCTGCTCCAATCCAGCTTATAAAAATGATAATGCTGTATGTAAACATCAAAGCAAATAGGACTCCTGTGAGTATCCTTGCTTTATTGGATTGGTATAAAATGGAAGCTAGCAAAAAGAAGATTGTTGATACAAAAAACAGAATATGAACTACCAGGGCTTCTGAAGTAGAATATGAAACAGGAATATCCGATGTTATTAAAAAACTAGAGAGAGAAGCAAGCCCTCTCCCAAATAGGCCAAGTATGAGAAAAATAAGAATTGTTAATCTACGTTTCATACAGTACCTTTCTTAAAAAATTTTTTATCTGATTTCTAAGACTCCCACTTCTATAAGTGGGAGTTTGCACTTTTTTTCATCAGGTGGGGTAGAATCCCACCAGTTGGGGACATTCCTCCGCAGGAGGTGTGTCCCCTTTCCTTTTAAGCCCCGATGTTCAGCTTTAGCTGAACGAGTTCACTTTGCATTCCATTATTGAAACACATCCATATAAAGATGTATATTTCTGATTTAATGGAGGGTATGTTACCGCCTGGTAAGATCAACTTTTAGCTATACATAATCCATTCTCACTAGGGTTCAGATTATACCAAAACAGAACACGGCCGTCTGCCAAAACTCCCAGAATATGCGTTTCAGCCGCCTTTACAGAAACTATTTTAGAGTCAACCTTTAATGTTTTTAAATTAAGTCGATAAAGATAATGCATATTGTTATCGCCGTTATCAGTGTCAAACCGGTGGGTTAAAAAAGCTGCATAATTTTGGCCGACATATGCGGAACCATGAAATCTAATGTAGCCGCCATCATCAATATCCCCAAGTTTGATTTCCTTTACATTTCCGGTATTGAAATCTAAATATTGTAGTCTTTCAGTTGTCTGTTCCTCTTTTATATAGGTACTTTTTAATTCCAATAAGCCGGTATCATAACGAATAAACCCGGATGAAGATGCCCCCGAAGCAATACCATATTTCAATGTGGTATTTTCCTTCAGGCTGTAGAGGGTATACCCCACGGCGGATTCATAACCTGTCATGGTAGTTATAACTTTTTGATCATTATCAACAAACCTGGGACTAGAGTGATAAGAGTTTTGAATTAATTCACTACCGGTAATGTGCTTTGTAGGAGCGAGTAGTTTTTCACCGCTGTCCGCAAGGTTGAACACTTTAACGCCTTTTTCATCGGCATAAACAATTCTCTTAAGATCGCTTGAAATGTCGTACCCCCCAAAATAAGTATCAGGGTTGGAAGAACTCTTTATTTTATCCTTGATTGCTCCCGGCAACGGTATCTCCTCTGAGTATTTTAGGGTTTTATCAACAATAACGATTCTTTCCTCCAGGCGCACCATGATTTTATCCCCGGCAAGACGAACATCAGTTGAACCGAAGTTAGCCTTTAATGTAAGCTTTTTTTCCACCTTCATGCTTTCGGGATTAAGCAGCATAAGGGAGGCATTTTCCCTTTCGTCATAGGGGGTATGGGCTAATATCAACCGGTTATTATCTTCACCTAACATGGAAAGCTCTCTCAGACTTCCGTCAAAACCCTCGATTTGGTCAAAATGCTGATAATCACCGGATAGACTAACCAGATGGTTGTTAATATAATGCCAACGCCCATTTACAAAATACAGGCTGCCGTCTTCCCGTTGCTTTAATGTATAAGTCATAGTCAGTTTTACACGGTTGGCCTTAGAAGAATCATAACGCACCAAAACGGCTGTAACTGTGTCATCACTGTTTTTAGTGACTTTATCCAAGTGTGTGCCCCAACTGTTGCGTTCGGTATGAGATGGGCGCTCCTCTTTATCACTGTAATAAAATATAAAGGCACGTTTTTCACGGTCATAGTATGCATCATTAATGTCTGTCACATCAAGGTCGGTCAAATTGAAATAACGTTCGGCATATTCAAGAACAGTATCAAGAGGAAATAGCCACCGATTACTATTTTCACTTGCCAATTTCAGACTTTCTTTGCCATGCTCTGCGACATATTTACGCCAGCAGAATTTAGCTACACCAACCGGATCTATTTCCTCGGCTGAATTGAACTTACGGGTGTTACCTATGGTAGCTATTGTGTCGTAAAAGTATTCCTGCCAGAATTTCTCCAACTCCTCAGGATCGGTTATCTCACCATACTCCGTACTTACCTTCTGCTCACTATTTTGAGGAGCCTGCACAGGATTTTTCTTGCAGCCGGCAACGGATATTAACAGAAGGACAACCACGGAAAGGATTATAGTTTTTTTAATTATCATAAAACAACACCTATATCTAAATAGACAAAATTAGAAGCATCAAAGCCCTGTAAATTTACCCTTCTACTGCCTTTATGTCTTTGCAATAATTAATAAATAACGAAGCATCTATTGGCTTAGCATTGGCATGGTCATTGATTTTTTGCACTCGCAACTGTAAATGTGAAAAAGCAGCCAGGCATTCTGTTTACCTTAGCTGCTCTTGGTAAATTACGACATCCTTTACCTAATTCCTTTTATTTATATAAATTTTCCCAGAAGTAATTTATTTATGAAATGGTCAAGGATTATAAAATCTTGTTAGGCGTTTAAAATAAACCGTAACGGAGAAGACTCCACATTATCATGCTGTATTAGTCATGTTAATTATGGAGGGATATATAGTTGAGTGAAACTGTTGCACAGGTAATGGTAAAGGCTTTGCATTATTGGGGTATAAAAAATATTTACGGGGTTTCCGGCGATGCTATTTTACCCTTTATGGATGCCCTGGGTAGACAGGATAACATTAAATTTTACAGTACCGCCACTGAACAGGGTGCCGCTTTTATGGCCTGCGGAGAAGCCAGAATAACAGGAAACCCCGGTGTCTGCCTGGCCACGGAAGGGCCCGGCGCGTTAAACCTATTAAACGGTGTGGCCGATGCTTATCGTGACGGGGTACCCATGCTGGTCATTACGGGCCAGGTTAAGACCGCTAAAATTGCTACTAACGCCAAACAGTATTTTAACCAGCAGCATTTGTTTGCCCCCATAACCGGTTTTACAACTTTGCTTACCAGGCCGGAGTCGGTTATTGAAACGCTTAAAATAGCTTTGGAAAAAGCCATAGGAGACAATACTCCCTGCCATGTGTCCATCCCTCAAGACATTCTTTTAAGCCCTATAAATACCTATCAAATTCCACCACTTAATACCCCATGTCCGCCTGCTCTGTCCGGCAATGTGGATGATGTTGTAAATTTGCTGCTTAGTTCTCGCAACCCCTTGATTATTGCAGGTAAAGCAGCAATCCCTGTTAAGGAAAAGGTTTACCACCTGGTCAGGCACATGGGGGCGGCAGTTATTCCTGGACAGGGAGCTAGAGGTATATTTTCCGGCCTGGAGGACTTCCTTGTGGGAGGGTTGGGTGAATGTCACATTCCTCCTATTTTAAATCAGGCTGATTGTATTTTGCTTATTGGGTCCAGTCCCTATGAATACAAATTTGTTCCTAAGAAAACTGTCATCCAGGTAGATACACGGCCGCAAAACCTTGCGCACCAGCTAAACCCGCTTTCAGTGACCGGTAATATGGCTCTGGCCCTGGACTTAATAACTGAGGGCCTTAAGAAATACAAGTGTAGTGCAAGTTGGCAGGAGAAAGTGAAAAGGCACCATCAGGAATTTAATGCAATGATTAAAGCTGAGGCTAATCTGCTGGACAAGCCTATATCTGCCCGTAAAGTAATATCTATTTTAAATGAAACTATTCCTGAAGATGCCATTGTTGTTATTGATTCCGGGGAATTTATGCACTGGTTTGACCGAGGTTTTATTCCAAAACGGCAAACAGTTATAATTTCCGATTACTGGCGGTGTATGGGTTGCGGCCTTCCATTTGGACTGGGGGCCCAGGTGGCTCACAGTGAGAAAAAGGTTGTGATTTTGGCAGGTGAAGGCGGGTTTATGATGACCATGCAGGAAATGCTTACTGCTACTCGCTATGCTTTACCGGTAGTTATCGTAGTGTTTAACAATGGAAGGTACTTACTGGAAGAACACCGTATGCAGAAGGCCGGCATGGTTTCCTTTGGTGTGGATGTTTACGCGCCCCATTTTTTTGTGTTAGCTGAAGCATGTGGGGTTAAGGGGCTCAGGGTGGAAGATCCGGGAGAACTCCGGGGTCTTCTGAATCAGGCTATGTCGTATAGTAGTACTGTGCTGGTGGATGTAATAGTAAAGGATGAAAAGCCTGCATTTATTTAAGTTCTGAAAATAAAATGAGGCCCGGGATCATTCTCTGTTGATAAAATTCGACATTCCAAAAGGGAAAACGAATCATTGTGTCGAATAGTACCAAGAGAGGCAACCTCAGTTTTAATATTGAGATGTCTCTATGGTTATTTGCAAATGCGTAATGGGGAGGTGTTGATTAAAGTTAATTAATCAGTCAATTAAAATTTTACCAAGATTTTTTTTGCTTAGTTTTACATATTAAAATTAAATGGAGGTTTGATTAGATTTGAAAAGATTTTCGATATTACTTTTAACGTTTTTAATTACCCTTGGGCTAAGTTCAAGTCTTGCACTAGCCGATACTAACCAGCAGAAAATTGATGCACCTGATTCGGATGCAATTGAAATCATTGTAAATGGAGATCCATTAGCATTAAATGTTTCTCCCGTAATGGCAGATGGTAGAATTTTAGTTCCTTTTAGAGCGATCGGTGAGGCTATGGGCGCTCAAATAGGTTGGGACGAAGCAACGCAAACAGTATCATTAAGCTTGGACAATAAGGAAGTCAAGCTTGTTTTAGGGGAAATGTCCGGGATGGTAAATGAGAGTTCTATAGAACTCGACGTACCGGCTAAAATGATGAAAGGGCGTACCCTTGTGCCTCTTCGATTTGCAAATGAGGCATTAGGAGCCAAAGTAGAATGGAAAGCAGACGCCCGGCAGGTGCTGGTTACCACATTGACTCAAAGTAGCGAAAAGGAAAAGTTTACTCAAGCAAATTGGGTTGATGCAAAGAAAGAAATTAAGCTGCGTACCGGCATTAAAATGAAGTATGTTGAAATGGGGCCTAAAGACGGCAAAACAGTAGTTCTTATTCATGGTGTTACTGATACAAGTCGTTCATGGTCCTTAGCTGCCCCTTATTTGGCACAGGACTACCATGTTATCATTCCTGACCTGAGGGGTCACGGTGATACTGAAAAAATTAAAATGAGAAGTCTTCCCATGTCATTATTTGCAGAAGATGTAGTTGCATTAATGGGCGCTCTTGAAATCGATACTGCAGCAATTGTTGGCCATTCCATGGGAAGTTATGTTGCCCAGGCAATCGCAATTAATTATCCGGAAAAAGTGGATGAGTTAGTATTAGTGAGCTCCGCTGCCACACGGGTTGGCAAAACAGATACTTGGAATACTGTAACTAACTTAGGTGAAACACCATATGACCGGGAATTCGTGGAATGGTGGTACTGGAACCCCAACCCGGTTGACAAGACTTTTCATGAATACGGTATGAATGAAGTATCTCAATTGGAGCCATGGGTTTGGCAAGCAGCCTATAAAGGGATAATGACCACTGATCATAGTAGTTTTTTGGGCGATATTAAGGCTCCAACCTTGATTATGTGGGGAGAACTTGATCCAATTCTGCCTCAGGAATACCAGGATGAGTTACGCCAAACTATCCCTAATGCAAAGTTTACCACCTTTGAAAATGTAGGGCATAATATTCAATGGGAACAACCCGAAAAAATTTCAAACATGATTAAACAGTTTTTACAGGAGCAAAAGTAACAAGGTTTAGTGGTAAATAAATAAACCCGGCATTTGAAGTGGCACGGAAAGGTGGGGGTACCGTAAGAGGTACTCCCACCTTTTTCATTTTTCTAATCTCATGTCGGTCGCTGACACTTAGACATTATACCAACTCACATACCTTAACGTTACCAAAATCTTCACTCACAAAAAGGAATTTACTCCAAAAAGTTTAATGTATGATAAATGGAGGATACTGATTGGAAATGTCAGTAATACTCGATCATCCTAACATAGGGAGTTTAGGGTTTTATTATGGAATTAATAGAAAAACAAGAACTAATATTTGCTTTGGATATAGGTACCCGTACGGTAATAGGCCTGGTTGCTGCGGTGGAAGATAATGACTTGACTTTGCTCTGTGAAGAAGTTCGGGAACACCCCGGCCGGGCAATGTTTGACGGTCAAATCCATGATATTCCGCAAGTGGCTGCGGTGGTGGCGGAAGTCAAAAAAGCCCTGGAAAACAAGGTGGGCCGTACCCTGGATAAGGTAGCTGTGGCCGCAGCGGGGCGTTCCCTGCATACAGATAGGGTTTCAGTGGTACAAGAAATTGATCAGAACAGTGAAATTGATAAAACGTTTGTACGGGGAGTAGAGATGGAAGCGCTCCGGGAGGCACACCGCCGCTTGGATGAAAGCCCCGAAATGAAAGACCGTTACTATTGTGTGGGACACACAGTTTTGGGTTACAGTCTTGACGGTTATTGGCTGGCTAATTTACTAGGCCACCGGGGAAGTGTGATAGGCTGCGAAGTTATTGCAACCTTTCTACCGGGATCGGTTGTAAATGGGCTATATGCTGTTTTAGAACGTTGCGGCTTAGAACCGGTGAATCTAACTCTTGAGCCTATTGCAGCTATTGATGTAGCCATTCCGGACAACTTTCGCCTTTTAAATCTGGCTCTGGTGGACATGGGGGCAGGTACGTCTGATTTGGCAATTTCGCGGGATGGTAATATTATGGCTTACGGGATGGTTCCTGTGGCCGGTGACGAAATTACCGAGGCAGTGGTGGACATTTACCTGGTTGATTTTAATACGGCTGAAGGTATAAAGAGAAAGATTTCTGAGGGTGGGGATATTCAGTTTATTGATATAGTGGGGGTCGAGCATTCGATCAATTGTGAAGAATTATTAGAAAAGATTGAACCTGCATTGGACAAACTAGCTGGAGAACTTGCCGGTAACATCTTAGAGTTAAATGATGGAGAGCCCCCTCGCTCGGTTTTTTGTGTGGGAGGAGGGACACGGATTCCTACCTTTACTGATAGGCTTGCCCGGTGCCTGGGAATTTCACCGCAACGGGTTGTCTTGCGTGATCGCAGTAACTTGCCGAATGTTAAGCTCTCTGATGAGGAAAACGGTTTAGCAGTAACCGGTCCGGAAGGGATTACCGTGGCCGGTATTGCATCGGTGGCAGCAAAACGTATGGGGTTTGATTTTATGTCGGTCCTCATCAACGGAAGAGAGTACCGCCTTTTTAATACCAGAACCTTGAGTGTGTCTGATGTTTTAGGGCTTATACAATTTAACCCCAGGGATCTTATAGGAAGAAACGGAAAAGATCTGTCTTTTATTCTTAATGGGGAGCGCAAAGTAGTGTTTGGAGAATTTGCGCGCCATGCAGAAATTGAGATTAATGGCAAACCGGCCAACCTGCAGAGTATAGTAAAGGATGCCGACGAAATATATGTAGTAAAAGCCCAAGACGGGTGGGACGCCCGGGGGACTGTAGGTGATTATCTGCCCCAGGAGCAGGGGGTAATGGTATTTTTGCACGGCAGCAAGGAAACGCTGGAGCCTGCCGGCTTGGTAAACGGGGAACCGGTTTCGCCCGGGCATGAAATATCACCGGGAGATAATGTTGTGATTAAATTACCTCGTACTGTAGCTCACTTATTGGAGATACGGGGAGTAGAACGCCGCACTGTTATAGTCAATGTGAATGGTGAACAGGTTGGCCTGTCCCATGTTTTGAAAGATGGTGACAGGGTAAGCTGGCACATTCCTGAAGCCGGTGAGGAAAAGCCGGACCTTAGCCATGACTGCGCAACAGAAACCGGTGGAAACCCGGTTGATCAGGGCATAAATGTACGGGTAAACGGTGATGAGATTATTTTAACTAAACCAAACCCCATTTTCATTGATATTTTTCGGCACATAGATTTTAATGATAGCCATACTCAGGGAGTTCCTGTGCTCAAATTGAACGGTGAAAAGGCCAAATATACTGATCCCCTTTCCAGCGGGGATGAGGTGGAAGTAAGTTTCCAAAAAGGATCACGATAGACCCGGAGGGGCAAGAGGGCAAGAGGGACAAGGGACCTGTCCCCCTTGCCCCTTTTAGGCCAGGGGCTGGAAAATGTAGGCCAGCATTATTACCATGCCCGAAAACATGGTGATAAATATGTTGCCGGTTTTCCACGCTACAAGACCGGCCACTATGCCGGCAAAAAGATAACGGTTGTCAAAAGTTAAATCAAGATGGCCGGCAGGTAATAACAGTGCGGGTACAATCATGGCAGTCAGAATGCTGGTGGGAACGTGTTTTAACCAGCGTTCAAGTTTATCCGGTGCTTTAATGTACCGGAACAAGTATATAAAACCGAACCTGGTAAGATATGTTACCACAGCCATGCCCAGTATGATGTACAATATTTCATTCCTCACCTTGGTCTCCCCTTTCCCAAAAGCCCCCGGCTATGGTTGCTGCTATGCAAGCAATGATGATATACCACTTACCCGGCAGATATAATGCTCCTAATACTGCGAATACAGCTGATATGATGCAAACATACAGGCTTATCCGGTCGGTGAGGCGGGGCATTAGTAAAACTAAAAATGTAGCCGGCATGGCAAAGTCCAAGCCCCACTCCAGGGGGTTGGATATCTTCTCTCCCAAAACAGTCCCGGCCAATGTGGAAAATGCCCAGATAATGTATAGTGATATTTGTACGCCTGTTTGGTAATAGGCATTGTAGCCTTCCCTATGGATTTGATTGGCAGTAAGCGCATAAGACTCGTCAACCAGGCCGAAGGCCAGCGCTCCCTGCATGGGTAATGGTAATTTATTTACGTGCGGTGCCAGGGAGGCCCCCATTAACAGATGCCTTAAATTGACCAATAAGGTAGTAAGTACGATTACCCACCACCCCATTATGCCTGCCCCCAGCATATCAATGGCAATAAATTGGGACGCGCCGGCGAAAACCAGTACCGACATAAACACTGTTTCCAGAGAGCTCAGCCCGGCAGTTAAACCCATTATGCCGCAGGTAATACCAAATGGTACTACACCGAACATTATGGGTATGGTATCCCGTACAGCCCGCCAAAGCATGGCAGTGTTATTGCGCCCGTCTTCCATTGACGATAAGGATTTTACAGCATCCATAAAAATCACCCCCGGTTAATTTTTTAATTTTACCCGGAAGGAAAAGCAGTGTAAATATCCAATTAATCAATATGGTGACAAAATTGGATATATGGAGAGTGAAACTTAGAATTGGATCTATCCAAACATCTTAAAAGTATAAAATTAAACCACCAATCCAAAGCTCCCCTGTACTTGCAAATCGCCGAAGCTGTTACTGCTAAAATTAAGGATTTTTCCTTGCCGCCCGGAAGTAAACTTCCCCCGGAGCGGGAATTAGCCGAAATAATCGGGGTCAGCCGTACTACAGCCATTAATGCCTACCGTAAGTTGGAGCAGCAGGGTTTAATACAATCAAAAATAGGGAGTGGCACGTATGTGGCTGAGTCCTCCGATGCAGCAGATGAATTATCTTCGGCGGTACCCTGGTCACAGCTGTTTAAGCCTTACCCCCAAACACCATTGTCCTCCATAATGAAGGAAATGGTTTCAGTTTTGAATTTTGACGAAATTATCTCTCTGGGCACAGGCATGCCTGATCCGGCATATTACCCCGTGGAACAGTTTGAAACCTTACTTCACCGGCATATGGGAAGTTTTAATAAGAATGCCTTTGCCCATATTTCAACAGAAGGATTTGCTCCTTTAAAAAGTTCTGTTGCCGCACATGTTCGAAGCAAGGGAATTAATGCCACCGCAGAGGAAACCATCATCTTGTCAGGTTCACAGCAGGGGTTATATTTGCTAAGTAATGTACTTTTAGAGCCGGGAGATTACGTTGTGACAGAATCGCCCACATTTATCGGCGCCATACAGGTTTTTCAGGCCGCCGGTGCCAAAGTGCTCACCCTCCCGACAGGTGAAGGTTTTTCTCTTTCCATCCTGGAGGACTATCTGATTCGTTACCGGCCTAAAATGCTGTACGTTATACCCACTTTTCAAAACCCCACCGGCAGTGTGCTGTCCGAAAGCCGGCGCAGGGAGCTGTTAAGCCTGGCGTCCCGGCACCGGCTGGTCGTTGTGGAAGATGACCCGTATAGTGAACTTTATTTTGAAGACAAGCCCCCTTTACCTTTAAAGGCCATGGATACTTATGGCGGGGTGGTTTACTTAAGTACTTTTTCCAAAATTCTTTTTCCGGGCCTGCGTACCGGCTTTATTGTGTCGGACCCGGCTCTAATTAACCGTCTGGCCGTAGAAAAACAATATGTCGACCTGCATAGCAGCAACATTTCACAGTTAATGTTGCACTTATATTTGGAGCATGGTGATCTTGCCGGACATCTTTCCGGTATGCGTAAAATTTATAAAAAGCGTAGGGATGTTCTGGCCAAAGCCATCAAGCGTAATTTTGGTGATCAAATTGTTTTTAATTTACCCGGCGGTGGGTTTTACTTTTGGTGTAAAATTAACAGTTCTGTTACCACCAACAAGTTGCTTCATGAAACGACCAAAAACGGTGTCACATTCATTCCCGGTAATGCCTTCTATAGCGATCTGTCCGGTGATAGGGAGTTTCGCCTCTGTTATGCGTCTATTGATGAAAGTACTATTTCAGAGGGTGTAAAAAGAATGTCCAAATCGTTCCAACAATTAAGTCATACGAGAAGAAAAAAAGATGCAGAGCAAATTACTATGCGCCCCATCGTATAATAATTATTTTTGGAGGTAATTAAGATTGGCCATCAAAATTGTAACTGATAGTACTTCATATTTACCAGGCCACTTAAGAGAAGAGTATGATATATCGGTTGTATCTTTAGGGGTAACTGTTGATTCAGAAACCTACCGTGAAGAAGAAATTGAAAATGCCACCTTTTACAATAAAATGGCTGACAGTAAAACTATGCCAACGTCATCTCAGCCCTCACCCCAGGAATTGTATGATGTTTTTGAAAGACTTATTATTGCCAATGAGGCTGTGGTAGGTATTTTTATTTCTTCCGAGATGAGCGGTACCTTTTCTACCGCTAAAATGGTTAAAAAGATGGTTGTTAAAAAATACCCTGAGGCTGTAATCAAGATACTTGACTCCAGGTCAAATTGTATGGAGTTAGGGTTTGCCGTACTGGCAGCGGCTAAGGCAGCCAAAGCGGGACAGGCCATGGAAGAGGTTTTAGACCAGGCCGGATATGTCATCAATAGAAGTAGGTTCCTATTTGTGCCGGATACCTTGGACTATTTACAGAAAGGCGGTCGTATTGGAGGGGCAGCGGCCCTGTTAGGTTCTTTGCTGCAAATACGTCCGATCTTAACCGTAATCAACGGCAAAACTGAATTGCTGAATAAATGCCGCAAGAAAGACCGTGCCGTTAAAGAAATTATCAAGATTTTTACGCAAGACGTTAAGCAAAAGGGTCTGGGAGAAGCTGTGATTCATCATATTAATAACCAACCAGAGGCTGAACAGTTGTCATGCTTTTTGGAGGACAAGCTTGGCATTCGTTTGCCCATTTGCCCAATTGGCCCTGTGATAGGGCTTCATGTAGGTCCGGGAACATTAGGAGTTGCTTACTATACGATGCAAAAAGATATGTGTTGAGGTTGTTCTTTTTTAATAAGTTAACACTTGGTGCCTGGCACCAAGTGTTAACTTATTGTCCGATGCTCAGCTAAGCGGCGTTGGGTACAAAAAGCTGCTCTCCGTATTTGTTGTAATTGCCAATCATCTCTTGGCCTTTATCAGATACCATAAAGTCTATTAAAGCTTTTGCTCCAACGTAATTAACATCATGTTTTTCCGGGTTAACTGCCATAATTCCGTATTGGTTAAAGAGTATGGGATCCCCTTCCACCAATACTTCCAGGCTCATCTTATCTTTCATGGAAAGGTAAGTACCCCTGTCAGTCATGGTATAGGCTTTTTTTTCATCGGTGATGCGCAAGGCTTCCCCCATGCCTTGTCCCACCGCCATATACCAATCACCGGATGGTTCAATTCCTGCTTGGGACCAAATACTTATTTCTTTCATGTTGGTACCGGAGTTGTCCCCCCTGGAAACAAAGGAGGATTTAGTTTCTTCAATCTTTTTCAAAGCTGCTGCCGCCTTTTCCATACCTTTAATTTCGGCGGGATCATTTGAGGGTCCAATGAAAATAAAGTCGTTATAAATTACATCCTTACGGTCAACAAAATAACCTTCGTCCACCAACTTTAACTCCCTGTCCTTGGCATGTACCAGAAGCACGTCGGCATCACCCCGTTTGCCCAATTCCAAAGAGGCACCGGTGCCTTTGGACAGTATTTGCACCTCGTAACCGGTTTCTTTCTCAAAGGCCGGTATAACTTCATCCAGCAGGCCGGAATCGTATGTGCTGGTGGTAGTGGCCAAAGTAATTTGGGGATTTTCCGGTGCTGCCTTATTTGCTTCATTTTGGTTGTTTTCTCCTTGATTTGCACAACCGGATACGATTACAACCATCATTAGAATTACCAAAAGGCTAACTGAAATAAGGTTGCGTTTGGTTTGTATTTCCACAATTAGCACTCCCTCTTAAAAACTAATTTATGATAAGCTGGTTATTAATTTTTAAAAAAAATTATAGTTTTTGGTTATTTTTATACCCCCTTTCACGTCTATTTATCATAAGTTGGGAAGAGGGAGGAAGCAACGGACCCAAAAAAATAACCAGGTCCAAGGCATAAATATGCAGGGACCCGGCTATTGATTAACCGAATTGCTCCCGCTCCTTTCCACCATGGGGGGCAAACCGGTTTCCCGATCGCCGTTTGCCAGGCTTTAAATTACCTGGCGCGGCTGAGCACCATAGAAATTACTTTCCTTAGATGACATCAGCTTGGAGCGTATTAAGTTAAGAGTTGCTTTTACTTATATTCTACATAAATCCTCAAATCCTTCGTGCTGTTAAAATATTTTTTTAATCACTAAAAGTGCTTACTCTATTTCTGGCTTTACCGGCATTACATAACCCATGATTGAATGTACGTGGCCATCGGCAAAGCTGGTTTCAAAGGATGCGTAATGTGTATGATACCCGTTAGGTAAGTACGCGGCCAGAGTTGTATTGGCACGATAACTGTGATAATGCCCGTCTTGATAGGTAGTTTGACCGATTATTTCATGATAATGGTTGTCGCCATACGGAACCGGCGGGGTGGTTACACCCGGGTGAATGTGGCAGTGTTCGTCATTGCAGGTGGTTAAACCTGTGTGGTCATGGACATGAAGACTAGTATGAGCCATTTAGTTTCCCTCCTTCTGCACGCTATTTGTCTTGCCTGGAAGAATGTACGTCTTTTAATTTTAGGGGTATAATATTCCAGCAGTAGATAATTTGTTACCACTTAAATGGAAGGTAATGGGAGGGATTTAGTTAATTAAGCAGAACTTTTTTTAAGGTTGTAAAGAAGTCTTATCTAGTAGCAATGAATGGAGGTAATATATTATTTTTGAACTATCTAACTTGTTATTGTTTATAGGTGCCTCTTTAGTTTTGATTTTAACACCTGGTCCGGACATGATTTATGTGATTACCCGGGCCATCGGTCAAGGCCGTATGGCCGGTATTTTATCTGCGTGTGGTGTGTGTGGAGGCTTAATAATACATACCCTGGCCGCTGCTCTGGGGCTGGCGTTATTATTAAAATCATGCAGTTCCGCCTACTTTATAATTAAGTATCTGGGAGCAGCATATCTAATATATTTAGGGATAAAAAGTTTAACTGGCAGGCAAGAATTAAAGACTGTTACCAATGAACAGAGACAGTCATTTGAAAACCTTTTCTTGCAGGGATTTCTGACAAATGTCCTGAATCCAAAGGTGGCACTTTTCTTTGTGAGTTTTTTGCCTCAATTTGTAAACGAACAGAGTTCCTTGGCCGCAGTACAGTCTGTTATTCTGGGTTTGATATACTTTTTGTTATGCCTGGGAGTATTAACTGCGGTAGCAGTGCTTGCCGGGAGAATTGGGAAGCTTATGGCCGGCAAAACCAGCGTGGGAGGGAAAATCAGTTGGGCATCAGGGAGTGTATTAATAGCTTTGGGTATTAACCTTGCGCTGCCCGACAAAAATTAAGCTAATTACGATGAGGTGAATTAAATGCCGGAAACAAAAATAACCATTGATAATGAAGGGTTGTCCCTGGAAGCATGTTTAGAATTACCGGAAACTCCCGGCCCTTATCCGGGAGTGGTGCTTTGCCACCCCCACCCTCTTTACGGAGGGGATATGGATAATAATGTAGTTGTGGCCGTAAAAAAAGCTCTGGTTAAGGAACAAATAGCTTGTTTGCGCTTTAATTTTAGAGGAGTTGGCCTTAGTCAGGGTTCTTTTGCCAACGGCATAGGGGAACAGGATGATGCCGGGGCGGCAATCTCTTTGCTTAAGTGCCAAGAAGAAATCGATGCGGACAGAGTAGGTATAATGGGTTATTCCTTCGGGGGCATGGTCGCCCTGTCTATAGGGTCACATAGCAGTTACATAAGGGCTCTGGCAGCGGTTTCCCCGGTTGTGCCGGGCAACGTTGCTGCTGATTGCAAGAAGCCCAAGCTGATAATTTGCGGGGATAAGGATAACATGATCCCTTCTTCAGATATTCTGCAGGCAGCCGAAAAAATGAATGACCCTAAGGTTGTGGAAGTTATCTCCGGCGCGGATCATTTTTGGCGGGGATATGAAAACAGGCTGGCGGGTACGGTTGTTGATTTCTTTAGAAAGTATTTACTATAGTAAACCCCATCTAAAATGATGGCTACTCGGAGAGTGATAAAATGATATCAGACGTAACTAGTATTATTAAGGGATTGGGCAGCACAAGTCTTTTTATTTCTATGTTCTTAGAAGGATCTTCTCTTCCCTTTCCCGGTATCATAATTGTTCTAGTTTTCGGTTATTTACTTCACCCTGATATGCAACAGATTTTCTGGCTGTCTGTAGGAATGGGCCTGGCTTATAGCGCTGCCAGTTATATACCATACGCCATTGGACGCAAGCTGGAAAACAACGGCAGGGGTAAGTTTTCCCGGAAACTTGTGAGAGCCCTCCAGTGGTTTCGTCGTTACGGTGAGTTAAGTGTCTGTGTGACGCGCCCTTTTGTGCTTGGTAATTATATTTCATATGCAGCCGGCATGAGCAGGGTAAAGCCTTGGCGATACGGTGTGTTAACTTTTTTAGGCATATTTCCCTGGGCCTTTTTGATGCTGGTGCTGGGAAAAATGTATCACTCCAGCACAGAAGAATATGAGAAGTATTTCTTTATACCTATAGTTTTTTTTCTTTTATTTAGCTGGACTGCGATTGTATTTATCCGTAAAATATACTCAAAAAATTAAACTCTTAGATACAAGAAAGGGGATGGCATATTGTCATTGTGGCAGGCTGTATTCTTAGGATTGATTCAGGGGCTAACGGAGTTTCTACCTGTTAGTAGTTCAGGTCACCTGGTAATTTTTCAAAATATATTAGGGGTTGAAACCGGTGCCGGCGTACTGTTTGATGTTATGGTTCATACCGGAACCCTCGCTGCCGTTGTGGTAGTGTTCTGGGCAGACATATGGAATGTGATCAGGAAACCTAATCAGAAGCTAACCTGGCTGTTGTTTGTGGGAATCATTCCTGCTGGATTAATGGGATTTTTTTTAGAAGACTTTTTTACCAAAATGTTCAGCTCTGTATTGGTAGTTGGAGCAGCTTTACTGGTTACGGGGGCTTTCTTATGGTATGCTGACAGCATTCCCCGTGGAGGAAAAGGATTGAATAAATTAACCACAGGGCAGGCCCTTTTTATTGGCGTTGCCCAGGGTCTGGCTATTATCCCCGGTCTCTCCCGTTCGGGCTCCACTATTACAGCAGCCCTGGCTACGGGAATGGATAGGGAAAGTGCCGCCCGCTATTCATTTTTAGTATCGGTGCCGGTTATATTTGGTGCTGCCTTATTACACGTTAAGGATTTAGTGGGTACCGGTGTTCAAGGGGTACCCATTATGAATTATGTGGCGGCCATGCTGGTCAGTGCTGTGTCAGGGTACTGGGCAATTAAATTTTTACTGAAGTTATTAGCCGTTGGGCGCCTTAAAGTATTTAGCATTTATGTATGGGCTCTGGGTTTGCTTGTAATTACTGTAAAGCTTACGTGAAGTATACCCAAAAGGGGACTATCTCCTTTTTTCACCTTTAAAAAAAGGTGCCTGTCCCCATAGTTAGATTTTTTTTATAAATTATACTCATTACTGCCCGCTGATTACATAGACTATTACGTGACGGCGGAAAAAGAGGGGGTGAAAATTTGCTGCGCAAGCGTTGGATGCTTAGGCCGGTGACTAATTGCCAGGGAGGATGCAGTATAAAGTCCTGGGTATGACGCAAAACTGCCTTTGGATGAGCTGCTTAACTTAACAAGTCAGATAATTGAAAGTCTGGCGATAATAACCTAAGGCTAACATTAAAATCATCTGGGCCTCAACAAGAAAAAGCCTGGGGTTTTGTAATCCCAGGCTTTTACTTGTTTATAAATTTACTCCTCGACCTTAACTTCATTCATTTTGTCACCAATCTCCATCTTATCAACCACATCCATACCTGCTGTTACATTGCCGAAAACAGCGTACTGACCGTTGAGCCAGTCGGCGTCGGTTTTTAAGATATAAAACTGTGATCCTGCCGAGTCAGGGTGTGCAGACCTGGCCATGGCTACTCCCCCGCGGGCATTCGGCAGGTCGGGGTGCGTTTCCAGTTTAATGGTCCAGCCTGGACCACCGGTACCGTTGCCTTTAGGATCGCCACCCTGTACGACCCAGTGTTCCACCCGGTGAAATGTTAACCCGTTATAAAAACCGTCATTGGTTAGTTTTAGAAAGTTTTCCACGGTAATGGGCATTTTTTCAGGATAGACTTCCAGCTCAATATTGCCTTTGTTAGTGCTGATTAAAATCTTTTTACTGTCACTCATGTTTCCAACTCCTTATTTCGATAAATTTTCCTGCGAATATTTTCATTATAAACCTCTTGTGTATATATAATCCATTAAAATAAGAAATTTTCGTGGTTTTTATATATATGTTGAATATTGTTGGATAGCCGCAGGTCATTATATTTAACAAAATGAAGGCATTAAGGGAGGTTTTTACGCTGAAGAAAACCTGTATGGCAGTCCTTTCATTATTGGTGGTTACTTTTATTTTAATCATGTTAGCCGGCTGTGCTTCGGTTGGAGATCAAAAAGTAATTAGAATCGGAAGCACTTCTTATGATTATGAAATCCCTATTGTTGAAATAACCAGGCAAGTCGCGGCTGAACAAGGGTACAGAGCGCAGGTTGTTGAAGGGGATATTGATTATATGTTTAAATCCCTGGCTAATGGAGATATCGACATTTGGCCGGGGATAAGGATGCCCTTCATGCAGGAATCCTACCAGGAAAACCACAGTAAAAAAATTGAATTGGGCAGTGCAATTATGGAGAAGGCTCCTGTGGGGTGGGTGGTTCCGGAATACGTGGATATTTATTCAATTGATGAGCTTAAGGGAAAGTAAGGCGAAGTCCACGGGAAACTGGTTGGTTTTGAAGCAGGTGCGGGAATGATGAAAGTTTCCCGCGAGATTATCCAAGACTATAATTTAGATTTGGATTTGGCCGCAGGTACAGTACCGTCAATGATGGATAGGGCAGATGAAGCTTTTCAAGATAATAAGCCTATTCTTTTTCTGGGGTTGCGCCCGCACAGTATGTTCCGGGAGTATTCGCTGAAAATGCTGGATGATCCCAAGGGTTACTGGGCGGCCGACACTTATTACCTGGGTACTTCTGACGTCTTAAAGGACAAAGCCCCAGATTTGTATGATTGGAGTCAGAACTTTAAATTAAGCCTCGACGACGCTGAAAACCTCATGTTTGGCTATCAACAAGCAGGCACAAGCATTGAGGAATTGGCGCGGGCCTGGATAGACGGGAATCGCTCCAAATTAGACGCCTGGCTTGGTACGGGGACAGGCCCTGCACCCCGGGCCAATATAACCAGATCAGGTTACTATTCCGGTTTCTTCAGGAATTATAACCAAGCTGGTAATCCTGATACTACACAAAATAACGATCAAGCCACTGCCCCCGATAGGCAAAATGATCCGGGGAATGAACGGGATACCGGTGACATTACACCAAGTGATTATTACTCCCGGTTTTTTGAGAGCGGTTTTTATAATCAAGGTGGGGGAACCGAGGAAAACCAGACTCCGGGTGTGCCTGACGAGGAGAATGGTACTGACGCTCCTGCCCCGGGTGCTCCTGACAACGGTACTGACGTTCCCGCCCCGGGCGATGACACGGGGGCTGAACCGGCCCCTGATGAAGGTGATCGCCAGGGTAATACCGGAGATACGGGTTCAATGTCTTCTAATGAGAGGCAGCTGTTGGACATGGTGAATCAGGAACGCCAGAAAGCCGGATTATCCCCATACTCCGCTGATTCCAGGCTGGTAAGACTGGCACGCATGAAAAGTAGGGATATGTATGAAAACAATTATTTTAGTCATACGTCACCTACTTACGGCTCGGCCTATGACATGGAAAAGGATGCTGGGGTCAGTGCCAGGGTAATGGGTGCCGAAAACATTGCCAAGGCAAGGTCGGTGTCAAGTGCTCATAGTCTTTTTATGAATAGTGACGGCCATCGTGCCAATATACTTGATTCCAGGCACGACACTATTGGAATTGGTATAGTGCAGGGCGGAAGTACACTATATGTAACGCAGCTGTTTACAGGCAATTAGGTTTGACTTTATAATTAGTGTACCTGAATGATCTATGAATTTATCTTTAAACCAGCCGGCAGGGTGATACCGGGCTGGTTTAAATTTGCCAAAGACAGCTAAGGTGTTATAAAATAAGAAAAAAATCTATTATCATATTTTGTTATGTAATATAATTGTTACCATTGCTGGTTTTATAAATGGTTTAAATTGGTAAACTAAAAGCTAAGAAAGTAATAAAGGAGACTGAGAAATATTGTTTAATGATTTACAGCTACAAGAATCTGTAAAAAGAGCAATTAGCAACATGGGTTTTGAGGAAATGACACCAATTCAAAAGCAGGCCATTCCCATTGCTTTAGATGGGAGAGATCTAATCGGACAAGCCCAAACCGGTACAGGAAAAACGGCAGCTTTTGGTATTCCCATGGTGGAAAAATGCACGACAGGCTTACAAAACATTCAGGGGGTCGTGTTGGCTCCGACCCGCGAATTAGCCGTTCAGGTGGCCGAAGAATTAAACAGGATTGGACAATTTAAGGGTATTCGTACCTTACCTGTTTACGGCGGGCAGGATATTAATCGTCAAATTCGGGCCCTGAAGAAAAAACCGCATTTTATTGTGGGTACACCGGGGCGTTTAATGGATCATATGAGAAGGAAGACTATTCGTTTGGACCAGGTGGAAACAGTGATTTTAGATGAAGCAGATGAAATGCTTAACATGGGGTTTATTGAAGATGTTGAAACCATCCTAAAAGACGTTCCTACCGAGCGTCAAACCATGCTTTTCTCGGCCACCATGCCGGGCCCCATTCAGAGGTTGGCCAACCGCTTTATGAATAATCCTGAGATGGTAAGTGTAAAGAATAAGGAAATGACGGTACCTAATACTGAACAGAATTATGTAGAAGTACCGGAACGGCAAAAATTTGACGCTTTATGCCGGCTTTTGGATATTCAGTCACCCGATCTGGCCATCGTTTTCGGCCGGACCAAGCGCAGGGTGGATGAGCTCGCTGAAGGTTTAA
Source organism: Bacillota bacterium (assembly GCA_009711705.1). Lineage (GTDB taxonomy): Bacteria > Bacillota > Desulfotomaculia > Desulfotomaculales > VENG01 > VENG01. The sequence goes on along the minus strand of VENG01000005.1, from coordinate 102,433 downwards.
TTAAACGCGGGTATGCAGCGGAAGGAATACATGGTGATTTGACCCAGGCCAAACGGGACAGCGTGTTGCGGAAATTCAAGCAAGGAATTGTTGAGATCATGGTAGCCACGGATGTTGCTGCTAGAGGGTTGGACATAACCGGCGTAACCCACGTTTATAATTTTGATATACCGCAAGATGCGGAAAGTTATGTACATCGCATTGGCCGGACGGGGCGGGTAGGAAAAACCGGCTTAGCTGTAACCTTTGTTACGCCGCGGGAGATACATCATTTAAGAATTATCGAACAGGTGACAAAACGTGCCATTATCCGCAAGCCCGTGCCTTCCATGAAGGATGCCTTTAAAGGTCAACAACAATTAACGGTGGAAAAGTTGCTGCGGACGGCTCAAGAAGAAGATACCAGGCAGTATAATGGCCTAGCCGAAGACATGTTGGGTGAGACTGATTCCGTGACTCTTTTGTCGGCAGCTTTAAAACTACTGACTAAGGAACCTGATATGACGCCAATCCAGTTAACCGAAGAATCACCCGTGTCACGAAAGAAAAATATGTATTCTAAGGGTGGGCCCAAAAACCAAACCAGAAAAGGTACCGGCTATAAAGGCTATAACCGGCCTAATAAACCTAAAGGTGATAATCGGGGTAACCGAAATTCTGCTAGACGGAATAAAAAGAATTTTGCAGAGTGGTAAGGCATAAGTTGTTTTGAGGAGTGAGAAGTTAGTAATGGATTTGAGAGAAGCCATCAAGGGTAGGCGCAGTGTTCGGTCCTTTGAGGATCTGCCTGTACCCAGGGAAACGGTACAAGAATTAATAAATACCGGGATTTACGCCCCCACAGGTTCTAATATGCAGCCCTGGGGTTTTGCGGTTGTGGAAGACAAACAATTGATGCAAAAATGGTCCGACCGGGCCAAGGAATTAATGCTCAGTGTGATTGACGAAAAACCACAGCTGCAGCGTTACAAAGCTTTATTGGAAAACAAGGAATTTAATATCTTTCACGGCGCCTCGTGTTTGCTGCTTATCTACGGTAGTACAACTTCCACCAATTATATTTATGATTGCAGCATGGTCGCTCAAAACATTATGCTTGCGGCATACGAAAAGGGAATTGGTAGTTGTTGGATAGGCTTTGCAACTGCGTTGGGGAATTTACCTGATATTAAAGAAATATTGAATGTCCCTGGGGATTACAATTTAGTGGCCCCGCTGGTTTTAGGATACCCGCGGAGAAAACATGCAGTTGTTCCCAGAAAAGAGCCGGTGATGTTTAATTGGATATAAAAGATAACAATCTAATCGAGTGATAATATAAAAGGCCTACCCGTAATAGGGTGGGTTTTTTGTATAACGTAAATTTCTTTTCCTTGTGTATTTTTGTTTTTTACGATATTCAGTTGAAATATAAAAGTGATTATCGGGGAAAAATAAATGAATACAAAACAAGCATTAGGAGGAGAAAATATGTCCGGGATTGTTGCCGCGTACGGCTCACACATTGAAGATGTCGAGATCCAGACAATGCTTGAAAAACTAAAACACAGAGGGCCAGATGCCGTTTTAGAATCCAAATTTGATAAGCTGGTTATCGCAGAAGCTTATCTTTCGCTCCAACCACAGGATGACGATTGCTGTCGTGGCGAGCCTATGCAAAACGTTGCGGCCATGGATGGAAGAATATTTAACCGCAAGCTGCTGGCTGAAAGAGTTGGCAATTTTGCAACCGACGGTGAACTGGCCTTAAAGATGTACCAAGAAAAGGGGCCGGATTTTTTAAAAGATTTGGATGGAATGTTTAGCATGGTACTGGCCTTAGAGGGAGGGCAACCCTTCATTGCGAGAGATCCGCTAGGAATAAAACCATTATACTACGGCCATAAAAACGATACCATATACTTTGCATCGGAAGTTAAAGCACTATTCGGGCATACCAGCGACATAAAGATTTTCCCGCCGGGTCATTATTTTACCCCGGACGGAGGGTTTAAGCAGTATATTGATTTTGAGGGCATTAAGTGGGCTGATCCCAACCTGGAAGAAGCCCTTGATAAAGTCAGAAATCTGATGGAAGAAAGCCTAGTAAGGCAAATACCTGATGAGACTGTCCCTGCCGCTCTTTTGAGCGGAGGTATTGACAGCAGTCTAATTGTAGCAGTGGCAACACGCCACATAAAGAATTTAAAAACATTTTGTGTTGGAACTGAAGGAGCAGGTGATATTGAAGCCGCCCGTAAAGTTGCCGACTTTCTTGGCACCGAACATAAGGAAGCGACTTACAGTAAACAGGATATCCAGGAAATCCTCCCGGAAGTAATCTATTACATGGAGTCCTTTGACCCGTCCTTGATTCGAAGTTCAGTGGCAAATTATTTCGCCTATAAACTGGTGGGGCATAATGCCCGGGTTATTTTTTCCGGTGAGGGCGGGGATGAGCTATTCGGGGGCTACAGATATCTTAAGGATCTGGAAGGGGAAGAAGGACTTCACCAGGAGTTGGTTGACTTCTTTTACGGCCTGCATAATGTGGGGCTACAAAGGGTGGACCGGATGTCCATGGCTCATTCCATAGAATGTCGTATGCCTTTTTTGGGTATGGACCTGCTGCGATATGTAGTCACTTTACCGCCAAAATGGAAAATCTACGGGCCGGAAAAGATTGAAAAGTGGATTTTAAGAAAGGCCTTTGAAGGGTGGATTCCTGATGATGTGCTATGGCGGGTTAAGCAGGAATTTTCTCAGGGAAGCAAGACGGTGGATGTGATGAAGGAAATTGCAGAGGAACAGGTTTCCGACAGTGAATTTGAGCGTGAAAGTAATGCCATTGATCCTCCACTGCGGAATAAGGAAGAGGTTATGAATTACCGTATCTTTCGTAAGTATTTTGATGACGATTCTGCCGTTGCCACAGTGGGCCGGTGGGTAACAACATAGACGAACGAAAAGACCCGTTTAGGGGTCTTTTTTACACTTTAGGAAAGTATAACTTGCCATATAAATGGCAAGGACAAAGGAAAAAAGTACTAAAAAGCGCGCGCTAAGGGAACTGATTTAGCGCGCTTTTCTTGTGATCAGATTTTAGGCCGGTAATTGTTCCATGGACGGGCTGACTCAAAAGCAGCCGAAGCCTGAAGGACAGTATAATCGCTGTATCGCCTGCCTATAATCTGCAACCCTACCGGGAGGCCTTTCTCCGTAAAGCCGCAGGGTACAGATGCAGCGGGCTGCCCTGTAAAATTTGCATGGTCAGTGAGGGTTGTCCAGGAGAGTTCTGAGACTTGTTTATTATCTACTTTTAGAGGGCCAATGGGCCCTCCTACTCCTGAATCGAAAGCAGCAACAGCACTGGTAGGTGTTAAAAGCAGGTCATATTTATCAAATATTTTCCTCATTTTTTCCCAAAGAATATATTCCCGGTTAAACTGGTCTCTCACCAGGTCTTTATTTGTAATATTAAAAATAGCATCAAACATGGGTCGATACGAGGGGTAGGCCACTTCTTTCCATTTATCCAGCTGCTTTTCATTTGCGGTGAGTAAATTGGTAACTGTTATGGTTTTCAGGGCATTTAACATATCCGGAAGGTCAGGATTAATTTCCTCCACCTGACAGCCAAGATTCTCAAAAACCATGGCTGCCTCGTAAGCCAGCTTTTTTACTTCCGGCTCCACGGCAGCATAACCCAGATCGTGGCTATAGGCTACTTTAAATCCTTTTATTTCTTTACCCAGGGAAGATAAATAGCCGGTGGGAGCCGGGGGTAAAGTGAAACGGTCGTGTTCATCCGGCCCTGCCAGCACCTCCAGCATCATGGCAGCGTCTTCCACTGTTCGAGTAATGGGACCTTCGTGAAATAATGTTTCCCAGCCGGGAAGGCGTGGATAACTGGGAATACGTCCAAAGGAAGGCTTTATTCCATACACTCCACAAAGACTGGCGGGAATACGAATGGACCCCCCTGAATCATTTGCCATAGAAAGGGCGCACAAGCCCGCGGCAACTGCTGCGGCGGAGCCACCGCTTGACCCGCCGCTTGTCTTTTTAACATCCCAGGGATTTTGGGTAGATCCAGAGATTAGATTATCGGTAATGGGGAGGGTACCAAATTCCGGCATATTTGTTTTACCCAGAATTATGGCCCCGGCACTCCTGAGGCGCTGTACCAAAATGGCATCTTTATCCGGAATAAAGTTTTCGTATAACTTTGAGCCAAAAGTAGTTCTTATCCCCTTTGTAAAAATATTGTCTTTAAGGATTACAGGTATTCCGTGCAGAAGACCCAGGGGGGCTCCTTTCATTACTGCCTCTTCAGCCCTTTTTGCTTCGGTTTGTGCTATTTCTTCTGTAACAGTCACTATAGCATTAATAACAGGGTTAACTTTATTGATTCTCTCTATATAGCTTTCTAGAATTTCAGTAGGGGAAATTTCCTTTTTTTTAATTCTCTCACTTAATTCCCGACCACTAATCCAGTATATGTCTTCGTTTACCGGCATTATATTTCTCCTTCCGGTTAATTATCAAATACGAAAATTCTTCAAAGTAAATAAAACTTTTGTTTACAAGCTGGAGCTAATCTAAGCCTGCGGTTATTATGCTCATGTTTGCAAGGGAAATTGGTTGTTTACTTTGTCTTATTTTCGGGGTTAGCATTTATTATATCTACATAAAGGTTTCCCCCGGTATCTAACTGGGCAATGCTTACCTCATTAGCGTTCTTAATACCATGTTCCCTTTGTAGTTTCTTTAAAAGCCAGTCTTTACTAAGACTGACTTCCTTGAGCCTGTTGGTCAGAATTATTCCGTCTTCAATGATGGTTGTGGGAAGTCCCTTATACTGTGTGCTTAAATTTAAATCTTTCGGGGTCGCCGGTTGCTGTTGACTTTTCAATTGGATGGAAAGCTGGCCGTCGCGTTCATAAAGAGCATTCTCCACATCGTGAATATTAAATACCTTTTGCTCCCTTAATAGCATTAGCAGGTCGTCATAATTAAGTCTCTGCTTGGTCATAACCTCCTCATCGATTTTTCCGTTTTGAATGATAACAACCGGCTCGCCTTCCATTATTTTTCTAATAGGAACCCATTTTAAGGTAATCAACCCTATTAAAATAGGAAGCAAGCCCCAAATGACCAGCCCCAATAATCCGGGAAGAAAAGGGTCCTGCGGGGTTGTAGTCAATGTGGCTGCTATGGAACCTATGGTTATCCCAACAATGTAATCGAAAAAAGTCAATTGTGCAATTTGTTCTTTACCCATTAAACGAGTGAGGACAAAAAGAAAGATAAATGAACCCAGTGCTCTCATTGATATTTCAAGATAAATGTTAATTTTTTAATCCACTCCTTTAGCCAGTTCTCTTTATTGTTACAAGAAAATAAAATTTTATGATCCAGCAAGTATGGACGGTTATTGCTTGCCGGCACTTTTTGTTCTACGTTAGGAAAGTATACCTTGCCATATAAATGGCAAGGACAAAGGAAAAAAGTACTGAAAAGCGCGCGCTAAGGGAACTGATTTAGCGCGCTTTTCTTGATTACTACCGGCGCGGATTATTCTTTGAAAAAGAAAGAAGTGCAGTCAATAGACTGCACTTCTTATCCTACCGCTTTTTGTTATGCTTTCTAAGGGTGGTTCTATACTGCTTGAACAGTTGCTCTTTTTGCGCTAAATATTCCTGGCGGCCTGAAAGATAAGCCAATTCTTTTTGTATTTTGTTATAGCTTTCTAATCTTCTAGGATCCAACTTTCCATTGGTTATGGCCTTTTTCACCGCGCATTTGGGTTCGCTGTCGTGGTGGCAATCCTTAAAATGACATTGTTTTGCATAGTATTCAATATCCTTATAGGTTTCTTTGTAACTATCACGTGAACCCCACAATTGAAGTTCTCGCATGCCCGGTGTGTCAATGATCATGCCACCCTGTGGTAACACAAACAGCTCCCTGTGTGATGTTGTGTGTCTACCTTTATCATCGTCTCGAACATCATTAACCCTTAATAACTCTTTCCCGATAATGCTATTGACAATTGTGGACTTACCTACTCCTGATGAACCTATCAATGCAATGGTGTTTCCAGGAGTAAAATAATCATTCAATTTATCTAACCCATTTTTATTCAAAGCACTGATGGCAAAGACGGGTGTTCCCAACGTAATACTTTCTACTTCACTTAATTTTTCCTCAATATCAGTACATAAATCAGCCTTGTTGAGAATAACTACAGGGTTAGCACCGCTTTCCCAGACCAGGGTTAAGTATCTTTCCATTCTGTTAAGGTTAAAATCTTTGTTTAATGCTGTCACCACAAATACCGTATCTATATTGGCTGATATAATTTGTTCCTCTGTCATGTTACCTGCTACCTGGCGGGAAAACTTCGTTCGCCGGGGTAAGGTGGCATGTATTACAGCTTCGCTTTCGTTTGCGTGTGAAAATACAACCCAATCTCCGACGGCAGGAAAATCAGAAATGCTGACAGCTTCGTAATTCATTTTCCCGGAAACCTTTGCAGTTAATTCCCCGTACTCAGACAATAATCGATATATATTCTTATGTTGTGAAGCTACCCGGCCCGGGTGATACCCTGAATCCTTATATTGATTATAGCCGCGCACGAAAAAGTCATTCCAACCTAAAATATCTAAATCCAACGGGATTCCTCCTTCTTGATTTCTGCGGGGACGCAGGAAGGAACCCCTCTAAAATCAATTGCTTAATTTGTTGAGGGGAATCCTTTATCCCCGGTACTAAGACGATTTGCAAGCTTTTTTACAAGCATAGGTCACACTCCTTTTCAATAATCAGGATAATTTTATACTTACAGGTACTACCAAGTCAATGCAGTAATAGCGTTTTTTCTATACCTGCTTAAAAGGTGAAAAATAAGATGAATAAAGTTCCATCGTATTTTTTAATCATTGAAAACGATGCCGGACTAGGGAGCGGCATTACAGATGAATCATATAGCGTGGCCGGTGCGGTAATGGCTTCTATCCTTCATTATTTTTTGCATACAATATTTATTAACATTAATTTGTCTTGGCGGTTTTGTTATATTTTTAATAATTGACATTAACTCTTAGTTAAATCTTTTAAGCTTAACCTTATAACAATTGGCTATTTAAACGCTATCTTTAAATCCCTTATCCTGTAAATCCTGTATTCTTATTCCCGAGAATCGCGTTGATCCCGTCAAAAATTGCCCTTTCTTTTTTAGTGTTGGCACTATGGAGTCTTTCTTTCTTCCGAAAATAAAAGTACTGAAAAGCGCGCTAAGGGAACTGATTTAGCGCGCTTTTCTTGTACTAGTTTGCGTATAAGTTTCATGTGAGTTTTAATTTAAAAAAGGTGGTGTCCCTTTCCTCTTTGTTCATCTTCAGTTTGAAGGAAGTTCACTAGACCAATCCTAATCCCCTTGCCAAATAGTTAACGGTGATGCACAAAATAATTCCCATCGCTGTAGGAATTGCCACTGCCAGTAATGTCCAGCGCCACTTGTGCTGCTCCTTCTGTATGGTAAAAAGAGTGGTGCCGCAGGGCCAGTGGCAAAGGACGAAAATCATAGTGCAGAGCGCAGTGAGCCAGGTCCAACCGTGCTGTTCAACTAAAAGCTGCCGGAGAGCTGTTAAACTATCCAGTTCCATCATTGCACCCCCGGAAACATAGCTCATGATCAAGATGGGCAAAACAATTTCATTGGCCGGGAGGCCCAGGATAAAGGCGGTTAGTATAAAACCGTCCAGGCCCATGTGATGGGCAAAGGGGTCCAGCCAGCCAGCCAAAGCCGCTAAAATACTGGTACCACCGATGTGAGTATTGGCCAGTATCCAAATGATGCCGCCTGCGGGTGCCGCAATGATCATGGCCCGGGTTAGAACAAATATGGTTCGGTCCAGTATGGAGCGCAATATTACCTGGGCGATCTGCGGCCTTCTGTAAGGTGGTAGTTCCAGGGTGAAGGACGACGGTGTACCTCTTAAAAGGGTCTTTGACAGCAGCCAGGAAACAAAAAGGGTGATGGCAATGCCAAGTACCACCAGGCCGGCTACGGCTAAGGTTGCTACTGCACTGGCCAGGGATAGTGCCACTGACCCGCCCACAAATATCATGGCCAGGGCAATTAAGGTTGGAAACCTCCCGTTGCAGGGAACAAAGACATTGGTAAGGGTGGCAATCAACCGCTCCCTGGGAGAATCAATAACCCGGCAGGCGATTATTCCTGCTGCATTACAACCGAATCCCATGCTCATGGTGAGGGCCTGTTTACCGTGTGCCCCGGCTTTTTTAAAAAAACGGTCCAGGTTAAAGGCAACTCTGGGCAGATATCCTGAGTCTTCAAGTAGCGTAAACATAGGAAAAAAAATAGCCATGGGCGGTAGCATTACCGACACTACCCACGCTAAGCTCCGGTATACACCCAGCACCAAAAATCCGTGTAACCAGGCCGGAGCATTCACTGCCATAAAGAAATCGGTTAACCTGGCTTCAATCCAGAACAACCCTTCGGCCAGCATAGCGGACGGTATGTTTGCTCCTGTTATGGTTACCCAGAACACTAGCACCAAAAGTCCGAGCATAATGGGAAAGCCCCATACCGGCGACGTTAAGATATTATCAATCTTACGGTCCCAGTCTGTCCTCTCGGGGTCCCCGGTGGTTACCGCATCGGCGGCGATACTTTCCGCTGTGGCATAAATGCTGTTTACAACGCTGTCCCTGATACTGTTTTGTAGTGGTCCGGAAAGTCTTTGGGCTTCTTCCGCGAGTTCGCCCAGAGAGACGGGGGGGGTCATGCAAATACCTCCCTGACGCTTTCTATTTTTTGTTGGCCATAGAATTTTTCCAGAGCCTTGATTAATGTGGTATCACCGTCAAGCAGGCGAAGAGATATCCAGCGTGGATTAATGTCATTACCCAGTAGTGCTTTTACTTTTGGCTCCAAAAGCGATACGGCTGCTTCTACTTCGGGGATATATTGTACAAGGTTGGGTCTGGGTTTTATTTTTTTCCAGACAACCTTGGCAGTGCTTTCCAAAAGTTGCGGTAGACCTTCTTTACTGCGGGCCGCCGTTGCCACCACCGGTATGCCTAATGCTCTGGTTAACGCACCGGTATCAATATTTAATTTTCTACGTCTTGCCTCATCAATTAAATTGACACAGAGGACCACTTGCTCAGTTATTTCCATAACCTGCAAGGCAAGATTTAAGTTCCTTTCCAGGCAGGTGGCATCAACAACCACAATGGTTGCATCCGGTTTTGCGAAGCAGATAAAATCCCTGGCCACTTGTTCGTCTACGGAGTTGGCCAACAATGAGTATGTTCCCGGCAGATCAACCAGGGTGTATTGTTGGCCTTCATGTATGAAAATACCCTTTGTCTGTAGTACTGTTTTTCCCGGCCAGTTACCGGTATGCTGGCGCAATCCGGTTAAAGCATTAAACACGGTACTTTTGCCGGTATTGGGATTACCGGCCAGGGCAATAACAGGTTCATTTGCTGATACCGGTACGTCAAATGCTTCACGGTTGGCCAGTTTACCGGTTGACTGGTAAGTCAAACCCATTTTTTATCCTCCTTTGCCCCTCGGAGATAGGGAGATATCCTCTAGCTGTCTATAACCGTTACTTTACTTGATTCTTCTTGACGCAAAGCGATTATAGCACCACGTATATTAAAGGCAATAGGGTCGCCTACCGGACTGCGGCGGATAACCTCCACCCGGGTACCGGGGACTAAACCCAGGTCTAAAAGCCGCCTGCGTGTCAACCCTTCTGCATTTACTTCTTTCACCAGCACAAATGAGCCCACAGGTGCACTGTTTAATGTCGTTGAACCGTACATTTCAGATCCTCCCTTGTTATTAGGTTTGATTAAGAATGTTAACGCAGTCTAACAACGCTATACATTATGAATAATATGTAGTGGACTGTAATTGTGTTACATTTGGCAGTGACAAGAATAAAAACAGGGATGTGGTATATGCTGCCACATCCCTGTTTATTCTTGGTATCCGTCTTTTAATCCCAAGCCTTTTTGCTTGCGGTGCTTACAGTGCTGCAAAAATTTTTCCCTGCATTCTTCGTTCTGTTCTAAGAAATGCAATAAATTTTCTATAGCTCTTATGGTGGGAAGGGTGAGATAATGCTCCATAGCCTCTGCTTCAGCCCCTATATCACACTGGGAATCTATTACTTGTAAAAATTTTTGCAAAATACTGTTTCTGTCTACTAAAAATTTACCTACTTTGCGTCCTTTTTCGGTTAGTACTAAATCCCTGTATTTCTTATATACTAAATAGTTTTTTTGATGGAGTTTTCTAATGGCGTTATTTACTGAAGGTAAGGTTACGTTTAAACAGTCAGCAATATCACTGACCCTTACTACATTATTATGTATGGAAAACCGGTATATTTCTTCCAAGTAGTCTTCCAGGCTTGGCGACAGCACCATGGTAACCCCCTTTTTTGACTCAAGTTTCTGTTTCGAACCCTACTTATAATGCATTTTATGTTACTTCACCTGTTTAGTTTCATCTAACTTTGTTAAAAGCGGTATATATCTACAACTTATGCGAAAAAAAGAGGACCGGTACCCTTTAGGATAGCCAGTCCTCTTTAATCATTTAACCAAGGTATTGGGGATTAATAATTATGGGTTCCAACTGTTACGGGTATGCCCATCTTTGTTTTAATCAGTTCGGATACTTTGTCCAGGTCAATGGGGCACGCAGCTGTTTTGCAGGCCTTAAGAACACAGGTGCCAAAGTGAATGGCATCGATATCCCTTTCCAAGTAATCAGCTTGTTCCAGTACCAGGGTCAGTTTGGGCATTACCAGGCCGGGACAGTCACCGCAGCCACACATGCCTACAATATTTACTTCATCGTACTTGGCAAATTCTCCGTCTTTAAGTTCCGCTGCCTTAAAACATTTGAGACAAGATACACAGTTTATGTCTCTGATCTTGTTACACGTGACAATTAAAACGTTTGCCAATGTTCCTCTCCCCTTTTTAAGTTATATATTTTTTATTCTAACACGACAGTCAAGCAGAAATTGTCAAAGTCTGATGATTATAGGCGCTTATTTCTTATCAAGGGTGTTTATGGTAAAATAAGGTCAATTTTGTCTGAGAGGAGGTACCTGTTATGAACCTTTTTGATCTTCCCAAGCCACTCCCGGATGAGGAAATTTTCGAACCTTTGATTCCGGATAATGGGATATTAATTGAAAGGATAGTTTCCAGCGGGCAGTCCTCGCCGGAGGGTTACTGGTATGACCAGGAAAGAGACGAATGGGTGGTTCTTATCCAGGGGCAGGCCAAACTGGCGTGGGAGGACGGGAGAGCTGTGGAAATGGAATCTGGAGATTGGTTATTTATAGCTGCTCACGAGCGTCACCGCGTGGAGTGGACTTCACAATACCCCCCCTGTATATGGCTGGCTGTTCACGGTAAGCTAAGGTAGTGAACTCGTTCAGCTATTCCATCCCACCTGAAGAAAAAAAGTGCAAACTCCCACTTATAGAAGTGGGAGTCTTAGAAATCAGATAAAAAATTTAAACAAAATTTTCTGTGAGGTCTGATTTATGGAATAATAATTCAGTATTTATAAAAAAATAGGTACGAAACAGGCTCAGGCGGTTAGAAAGGAAAAAAAGTTTACCGTCTGAGTTTCTTATGTTTAAAAAAGAGATATTTAAGGAGTAAAATATGCTGGAAAGACTATTTAAACTTAGAGAATACCGTACTGATGCCCGCACCGAAATAATTGCCGGGCTGACCACCTTTATGACAATGTCCTACATTTTGTTTCTAAACCCTAATATTCTTGCTGCTACCGGCATGAGCAAGGATGCTGTATTTTTTGCAACGGCGGTTGCTGCAGGCTTAATAACCATCGCCATGGGTCTTTTGGTAAATTTCCCCATTGCCCTAGCCCCGGGCATGGGGCTTAATGCTTATTTTGCCACGGTAGCTGCCCAGCATGTAGGCATTCCCTGGCAGACGGCCCTGGGAGCTGTTTTTATTTCCGGCGTCATATTTATTATTCTTACCGTGACCAAAATTCGTCAGATGCTGGTTATTGCGGTACCCAATTCCATAAAAAAAGCTATCATTGTAGGTATTGGTTTCTTTATAACCATGCTGGGCTTAAAAATGTCCGAGTTTATGGTGATCAAAGCCGGTCCCGTAATTCCACCCACCCTGGAGGCGCTGCAGGAATCAGGTGGAATTGCCAATTTGCAGTTTTTCGAGTGGAATATGACTCTGGGTTCCTTCGGCAGTCCCATCACACTATTAGCACTGGTAGGACTGGTCATTTCGTCACTATTAATGGCCGGCAGGATAAAAGGAGCCCTTTTGTTTGGCATTGTTTTGACTACTTTGATTGGGATTCCCCTTGGTGTTACAGAAATACCGGCTAACTTCCGCCCCTTTGCTTTGCCCGATCTTTCCGGGCTGGCCGTGGGGCAACTGGACCTGGCGGGAGCATTGGAATTGGGCCTTTGGACAGCAATCTTCACTTTCACCTTTGTTGAACTTTTCGATACCTTTGGTACTTTGGTGGGAACGGCAGGAAAGGCCGGGCTTTTGGATGAAAAGGGGCAGTCTCCCCGTCTGGGTAAGGCTATGTTGGTGGATGCATGTGGTGTTTCCTTCGGTGCCCTGATGGGGACCAGTACTGTTACAGCTTATATTGAAAGTACAGCCGGCATTGCTGAGGGTGGTAGAACCGGTCTCACCGCAGTAACAACAGGGGTCTTATTTCTGTTGGCTCTAGTATTAGCCCCTCTGGCCGGGCTGATACCTGGGGCGGCCACAGCGCCGGCGCTTATTATTGTGGGTCTTTTGATGGCTCAAGCGGTACGGGAAATTGATTTTGAGGATTTTTCCGAGGGGCTACCGGCCTTTTTAACCATAGTACTGATGCCCTTTACCGGTAGCATAGCCAACGGTATCGCCGCGGGGATTGTCTTTTATGCGCTGTTAAAATTAACCGGCGGGAGAACGAGGGAAGTACACTGGTTGATGTGGGTACTGGCTGTTTTGGTTCTTGCACGTTATCTTTTCCTGGCGGAACATTAAACAGTCAAATGACCCGTTCTTCATAATTCCTTAACGGCTTTTTCCAGCCTGGTTAAAGCTTCTTCTAAAAGGCTGCGCGGGCAGGCCAGGTTAAAACGTTGGAAACCTTCACCCCCGGGACCGAAGGCATAACCGTCATCAAGAGCCAGCCTGGCTTTTGCTCTGATTAACCTTTGCAGGTCAAATGTGTCCAACCCTAGATTTCTCATATCCACCCACACCAGGTATGTGCCTTCAGGCTTAATTACTCTTAGGCGGGGAATTTTGGTGTTTATGAAATTTATAAAATAATCCAGATTTCCGGACAAGTAGTGACATAGCTGCTGGAGGTATTCTTCACCATGGCGAAATGCAGCCTCGGTAGCTACATAGCCAAAGGTGTTGCCGCTGTTATGACCTGCACGGGCCTGAAGGTATTGTGCCCGCAGACTGTCATTAGGAATTATGACAATGGAAGTGGCCAGACCTGCAAGATTGAAGGTTTTGCTGGCTGACACAAAAGTTATTGTATGTTGCTCCACCTCTTTAGAAAGGGTAGCGGTTACAGTATGCTTTGCACCGCCGTATATGAGGTCGCAGTGAATTTCATCCGAAAGGATAATGCAGTTATTATCTAGGCATATATCCGCCAGTTTGGATAATTCCTTTGCTGTCCAGACTCTACCCACGGGGTTATGGGGACTGCACAGCATAAGCAGTTTGATGACGGGGGTGCGGGCAGGGAATGTTGTTAAGGGACTAAAAAGTTCTTTAAGTCCTTCATAATCCATGGTGTAATAATTATCCATAAATTTAAGTTGGTTATGTAAAACCTGACATCCTGTATTTTTTATAGCACTATAAAATGGGTAGTAAACCGGTGGCTGTAAGATAACTTCGTCTCCCGGGCGTGTGAAAGCCTTAACAGCGGAATAAATTCCGTTTACTACTCCGGCGGTAAATATAATCCATTCTTTTTTTATTTCCCAACCATAATATCCTTTTAGCCGTTCAATTATAGCTTCATAAAGTGATTCGGCGGGGAAAGTATAACCATAAACCGGATTTGCAGCCCTTTTTTTAATAGCTTCAACCACGGGCTGGGGGCAAGGAAAATCCATATCTGCCACCCACATGTCCAGTATGTCTTCAGTTCCAAAAAGTAATGAATTCCGGTCCCATTTGATACTGTCTGTATTTTTCCGGTCAATCACCCTGTCAAAGTCATATTTCAATTGTTAAGGCCTCCATTTACCTTACATAAAATCTCTGATGAACATGGCTGCTTTTTCACTGTCTAAAAATTCATGGATATCAGCTATTCCCAGGTGTTTTAACAAATCCATAACATGCTCATTGTCAACGGGTGTTAAAGATTCTGCTTCGCTGCCGTATTCATTGACACGTTTGGTGCCTGTCTCTACATCAGCTACTGATCTTGGCCCACCTACGCATCCGCCGGGACAGCCCATGCCCTCCAAAAAGTTAGCATCTATTTTCCCTTCCAGGGCTTCTTTGAGCACTTCTTTGCAATCTTTGGGTCCGTCGGCCTGTATAGCCCGAATTTTTATTTTTCTTTCCGGCCATAACCTGTTCAATGTATCAGAGATGGCCTTGCTTACACCACCGGTCCTGGCGTAAATTCTCCCGGCAGTGGACGAATGCTCACTGGGGTCTTCACTCATTTTAGCCGGGTCAATGCCCACTACTCCGAAGATCTGATCTACTTCTTTAAAGGTAAGCACTGCATCAACTGCATCCTTGATATCTTCCTCTTTTGCTTCAGCTTTTTTGGCGATGCAGGGGCCCACAAATACTACTTTGGCCCCGGGGTGTAAGAATTTTATGCCTCTGCCACAGGCCACCATAGGCGATACAGAGGGTGATATGTGGGGAACAAGATCCTTGTATACCCTTTTTACCATGGAAAACCATATGGGGCAGCACATACTGGTAAGCATAAAATGGTCTTCTTTAGTGACCAGCCGGTCAAATTCCAGTGCTTCTTTCAAAGTTAGTATATCTGCAAAGAGAGCAACTTCCACCATACCGTAAAACCCCAGCCTTTTAAATGCTGCACGCAGCTTGCCTGGGGTTATTTCGGGGGCGTACTGGCCAATAAATGCCGGGGCGACAATGGCGAATACCGGTTGTTTCCGGTCTTTCAAGAGTTTAATGATGGGAACAAACTCTTTTTTGTCCACCAGCGAATAATTTTTGCAAACTTCAACACACTTACCGCACCCTGAACAGTTGTTATGCTTAATTACAACATTGCCTTCCATATCCCTTACTACAGCGTTAAAAAGGCAGGAAGCTTCGCAGTCCTCACCGGTCTTTTGGACACAATCACCTGCGCAGTCTTTTACCTTAAACACAACCTGATTGGGGTCTCCGCCCCCGGAAGCATAAAGTGCATATTTGTCTGCTGTCTCGTTCCCCTCCTGGTGAATTTTGTTGATCTCTTGTTCAACATCCCCGTTGTATGCAGCCTTAACCAATCTTTTAAAGATATCATCATAGTTTGATTGAGTATTTTGCTCATACATATATAATCACCGTTAGAACTCCTCTACGAAAGGCTCATAATCCCACATGATCTTTTAATATTATGAACTGCTGGTTAATTTAGTATGCAGAGGGGTGTGTATTTAAGTGCTCTTGCAGCCACAGGGCAAGCTCGGACAGGGGCCCTGACCACTCAGGATGAAAATCCTCATTGCCGCTACTGATCAGGTAGTCGGTAACCAGGCAGGTGCGCATACCTATATGGGCAGCGGACATGTCTTCCCTGGTATCATTGCCCACCATTAGGCATTCTTGAGGCTTCACCCCCAGTTTAGAGGCGATTTCGTGGTAGTATTCCAGGTGTGGTTTACAGAAATGCATTTCTTCATAGCTGGTAATTAAATCCCATGGTAGGTCCTTTATCCCGGCCCAGGCCATACGCTCTTGGACAGCCGCCGCCGGGAATACCGGGTTTGTGGCGATGGCAATGCGAAGCCCCTTGTTTAGCGCTGCCTGAACAGCTTTCCTTGAATTTTCACAGGTAACGGCCAATCGGCGCAGCGCGGGGAATTTTGTTTCATAAAAATCTTCCAATAAAGGTTCCAGGGTTTCAATACAGTCTTCAAGGCGAGAACGGAAGTCGGCCCAGAAAACATCAAAATTAGTTTGTTCAGGATTGCGGTCAGCCAACATGGCACCTGTACTGGACATCAATGCCTGCAAAAACCGGTTAGGTTCGGTAACTGAAGCGGCAGCAGCCCCTATATCTTTTAGGTATTCTCTCATAAGTTCTTCCGTGTCCACCTGGAGAAGTGTTCCGTCCAGGTCAAAAAGAACCGCTTGCAGCATTTTCATGTCACATCCCTTTAAAGATAATATTTTATTTTATCTTCTTTTCTATAACTTTTTATTTTTTCCTTACCTTGCAGATATATTAAGTGTGCAAGGGCCTCACCGGCAGCAAACCATTTTTGCTGTACGGGGAACATTTCCCAGGTTGTATAAGTTAAGTCCCAGCTCATTCTTGCAGCTACTTGAAAAGCATCCTGAGCCCCTTTTGCCAGTATTGAAAGAATTTCTTCCGTTCGATTTGTGTGGTGTGCTTTGAGTTCTTCAACCCGTTGGCGGCTATCTTTAAAAAGGCTTCTGTGACCAGGTAATACCAAGTGGATATCAAAAGAAAGAATTTTATCCAGGCTTTGTAGATACTCCTTTAAGGGGTCTCTGTCATCCACCCAGGCTGAGATATTTGGGGTTATGTCTTTTAAAAGGTGGTCTCCCGCTACCAGAATCTTATTTTCTTTCTCGTAAAGGCATAGATGACCTGCTGTATGGCCGGGGGTTTCTATGCAACAGAGAGAGTATTCCCCTGCGTCTAGTGTATTCCCTTCCCGAAAAATGTTAAAATCAATCATTCCGCGGGATTGATATTTATTACCCGGATGGTTGTTGTAGGCCTCCTGGAGATCACTTTCGGGAAAACCGTTTAGACGGGCATTGGCAAGTGTTTTGTCCCACTGGTCGCTAAAGTTAATGCGCCGGGCGTCAGGCTCACTGCAGTATACCTTCGAGGTTTCCGTTTGGAGTGAAGAAATCAACCCTGCGTGATCGGCATGCATGTGCGTAATAAAAAAATCGGTTTTCTTTAGATCAATGCCAATTTCCCTCAGGCCGGATAGCATTACACTTTTGCATTCTTCTCTGTTCATTCCGGTATCGATAATTAAATTTCGATCATTTCCCTTAAATACGTAAGCATTTAAGGCTTTTAAAGGATTGTTGGGTAGGGGTATTTCAAGTTTATACAGTTTGGGTAGAACTTCTGTCAACATAAAATGTGCCCCCTTGATAAGGAATTTTCTCTCTTAATATTTCAAGGAAGGTAGGACAATACCTTTATTTGACGTTGTATAATGTATTGGGTATTGACAAAGATAAATTAACCTTTAACCTGAATCCGCGTGGGGGGGTGTTGGGAAATGAAACTTTCTGTAACCTGTGCTAATGGCAAATTAGATTTGGAAGTGGTATTCAGAAAAAGAAAGACTATGGAAATACAAGTCCATCCACCGGGGACAGTCAAAGTTATTGTTCCGGCGGGTACGTCTAAGCAAGCTATTTTGACAGTGGTAAAATCCAAGGAGAACTGGCTAACAAAAAAGTTAAATGAGCTTAAGGATATAGGATGTCTTCCGGCAGAAAGGGAATTGGTGACAGGAGCATCACTGTTTTATTTAGGCAGTAAATATCAGTTGGAAGTACAAAAAACAAGTAATGTAAAGGTAATTTCCGTTCGATTGCAGCCAGGTAAGTTATTAGTTGTCACGCCTACAAAAGACCAAGGGAAAATAAAAGAAGCACTGGAACAATGGTATCGAAAAAAAGCGGCAGTTGAGATAAGTGAGCGCGTGCAATATTACGCCGTTGGGCTTAAAAAAGCTCCCACGGAAATAAAAATTAAGCATCAAAAAAGAAGGTGGGGCAGCTGCACGGGGGCCGGAAAGCTCTTATTCAACTGGCGGTGCATAATGGCCCCCGGCCCTATACTTGATTATGTAATTGTGCATGAAATGTGCCATCTTCATTACATGAATCATTCTAAGGATTTTTGGGGTTTGGTGGGTTCCATTATACCTGATTACAAGGAGAGAAGAGCGTGGCTGAAAAAAAACGGGGTGCTGCTGGACTTGTAATAAATAAGAAAAAGCCGGGCTTGTTGGGATGTAGGGCGTTTGTTTTGGGGAACTTAACTGTGAAACAGGTTGATCAATAAACCGGAAATTAAACTGGCCGCGGCCAAAGCAGCGGCACTAGCTAAAAAGCCCAAAAATAGCTCAATAGGATCCCAGCTTTCACATAATTTTTTCTTTTTATAAGCCACAAAAGCAAAATAAGAAATAAGTGCTGCACTGTAACTTATTTGGGAAAGCTTTACATTATAGAATCTATCAAAAATAAAAACAATGCTGGAGGCCATAAATGAAGCGCATACAGCGCCGTGAAACACAATATGTTTTTCCCTGTTGCCATCTTCTTCAGGCTCTGAGCTGTACGTTGTATTAATTGGTTCCTCGTCGTAAAAGGTATTTTGAAGGACAGTTTCGTAACCCTGTTCGGCGGCTTCCTCCTGTTCGAAGGTATCCCTACGGCTGACAGGTTTTGAATTAAGTAGCTCCGGCAGATAAGATTCGTTGTTTGATCCTCCGTTGGAAAGGAAGGAAAGGGTGGCCAGTGCGTTATACTTTGCCCTGTTTCTTGCCGGAGATTCAATACCATGCGCTTTTAACAATTTATGCAAAGACTTAGATAAAAAACCCTTACCTTTCCAATCAATGCCATTCATGGAACAATACCAGGGCTTTTCAGCTGCTTCGGTGAAATGATTGCTTACAAAGGCGGAGTGAAAGCTCGCGTTATGGGCAACGATTATTTCTGCCTGATCCAAAAGAGATTTGATTCTCCTGCTATCCAAAGACATACCTTGGACGGATTTTCTACTTATGCCCAGAAGCTTGTTTGCTCTTTTACTAAAGGGCACGGAAGGTTCCCGCAGCCCGCAATATTTATCCAATATATCAATTACTTCTCCTGTTTCACAATCAAAGGAAAAAAGGATTATGCAAAGTTCGATTATTTCATCCCTGACCGGGCTTAAGCCGGTGGTCCCAATATCTATAAGACCCGCGGTTATAGTTTTCTGCACAAGTCACCCCCCTTTCCCTTAGACGGTTTTCCTCAAGCGCCTTCCGTCCTATTGCCAGCCTGGCATTTAGTATTTGTAAGAAAAATTGCTCTTTTTGTGTTTTGGTAATCTATTCTATTGTCATTTCCAAAAACCTGCCTTAATACCTACATTTGTTCAGAAAAATCCCGAGACATTTCTAATGGTTAGCATTAGTTCGGTACTTTAGTATTAGACAAAAAACGCCAAACCTTTACATTCTATTCAAGTTTAATTATAATTAAACCAGCAACTTAAACTAGGAAAAAAGTTGCTAGCCTTAGCAATTTAATAGTTAATTCTTGGAGAAGGGGAAATAACTCAAATGCCGTTGGAAAATGCTGCGAAACAATTAGTTGATCAGTTAGAAAGTTTAAATGTGGATACAGTTTTCGGTATACCGGGAATTCACAACTTGGCAATTTATGATCAATTGCTGGACAGCCGTATTAAACATATTACTGCCAAACATGAGCAGGGTGCAGGTTTTATGGCTGACGGGTATGCCCGTGTCACTGGAAAGCCGGGGGTTTGCCTGGTGATAACCGGCCCCGGTCTCACGAATATTGCCACTGCCATGGGGCAGGCGTATGGAGATTCGGTGCCTATGGTTGTTATTTCCAGCCAGGTGCCCACTTCCAAGATGGGACATAGAACAGGATTTTTACATGAATTAAAAAATTCAACCGCTTTTGCCGGGTGCATTGCCAAGGAAAGCCGTGTGGTTCCTTCCAAGGACCTGGTCAGCCTGTACCTGCAAGAAGCATACATGCTTGCCACCTCCGGTCGTCCCGGACCGGTGCACTTGGAAATCCCCATGGACATTCTGAGTTCCCCGGTAAACCCCGGGGGTGAGCGGCAAGTTTTTGATTCCGATCATTTAACTCTGGATATATGGGATAATTTTAATCAGCATACTGAAATGGAAAATGCCCTTAAATCGATACAAGAAAGTGAACGCCCGGTCATTATTGTGGGCGGTGGGGGTTCCTTTGCAGCCCAGGAAATAACCGGTCTGGCCGAACGTATAAATGCGCCCGTGCTGCAGACTTGTGCGGGTAAGGGGACTGTTTCTGAAGACCATCCTCTCTGTCTGGGGACCCGTTTACATTTTCCTGCCATGAGAAAGCTTCTGGAACAATCCGACGTTGCAATTGCCATCGGGACCGAGCTTGCCCCCACCGACCTGTGGGAAGTGCCTCTATCAGTGGGAGGTTCATTAATCCACATTGACCAGGACCCGGCTAATTTTTACAACAGCAGGCCTGACATTGCTCTGCGGGGAGATGCGGCAAGGATAATTAAAGCCTTACTTGAGGGTACCGGAAACAAGCCTGGCGGTGAAGAGATTACTGCCAGGGTAAGCCAAATTATTAAAAAATGTACCGTGGATATACCCGCAGTTACGGGTGTCCCGGAAAAACAAGCCGCTTATATTAAGGAAATGCTGGGGGCTATGCGAAAAGCTTTTTCCCGCGACACTATACTGTGTGCTGATATGACCACCCCGGCCTATATAGCACTGAGTGAATTTCCGGTTTATGGCGCGAGGACATTTTTGCATCCGGTTGGGTTTGGAACTCTGGGCCATGCGCTACCCGCCGCTACAGGCATCAAACTTTCTTTACCGGAAAAGGATGTTGCCGTATTATGCGGAGACGGGGGTTTTCAGTTTACCATGCCTGAACTGGCGGTAGGCTGTGAAAGGGGGATTTCCCTTCCCATTATCATATGGAACGACAGCGGCTTCGGAGAGATAAGACGGTGGGAAGAGGCTAAACATCCGGGCCGTAGAATAGCAGTGGATCACAAAAACCCGGATTTTGTGGAATTAGGCAGGGCTTATGGGATTCCTTCCTGTAGTGTTCAAAATGCCTCTGAATTAGAAGCAGCGATCAAAGAAGCAAATGCAACCAATTCACCATATATTATTGAAGTAAAGGCTACTGTTTAGGAGGTAATTAATTTGGCTTTAAACGGGATTCCCAAAGCAATTATGCAAGTGAAACCATATGTTCCGGGAAAGACAATCGAGGAAGTACAGAGGGAACTGGGCTTGGAAGAGGTTATCAAGCTTGGCTCCAATGAAAACCCTTACGGTCCCTTTGACTGTTCCCTGCAAGCTATGCAGGAAGAACTGGTTAATCTAAACCTTTACCCTGATGCCAGCTTTGTTGAAATAAAACAGTTAATTGGTGACTATATTGGTGTACCCAAAGATTATGTGGCTGTATCCCACGGGGCGGAGGGGATGCTCGAGACTCTTGTTCGTTGCTTTGTGGAGGCCGAAGACCAAGTAATTATCCCTTCTGTCACATACGGACTATACAGTGAGATCTCCAAGGTCATGGGAGCGGAAATTAAATATGCCCCTCTAAACTCTCATACCATTGATTTATCCCTCATTGCCGGCGCTGTTAACTCTAAAACTAAATTAATATGGCTGTGTAATCCCAACAACCCCACAGGAACAATTTTCACAGATAATGATTTTAAAGAATTCATGCAGGATCTACCTGACCGGGTTTGGGTAGTTGTGGATGAAGCATATGCGGAATTTGTGGAGACGCCGGAATATGCCAATTCCGTGCAGGCCGTACTTGAAGGCAAACAGGTAGTGGCAGTTCGCACTTTTTCAAAGGCTTTCGGGCTGGCAGGTGCCAGGTTGGGCTATGCACTTGCCGCTCCGGAAATGATTTCTATTATCGATAAAGTGAGTGAGCCCTTTAATGCTAACCGGATTGGATTAGCAGGGGCGAAAGCTATTCTTTCTGACCGGGAAGATTTTGAACGTTCTCGTAAGCAAATTATTTCCGACCGGTCTGATGTTGCGGCCAAACTCAAAGAAATGGGACTGGAAGTGATAACTTCCCATGCTAATTTTATTTTTTTCCAGACTCCGTTTGACGGAAGGTTATTGGCCCAAAATCTTCTCCGGCTCGGCGTAATAGTAAGGCCCACCGCTGATTGGGGCTTACCTAACGGAATTAGAGTTACGGTAGGTAGAACGGAAGAAAATGAAAAGTTTATAAAGGCGTTGCGAAAAGCGATAGAGACCATGGAGAAAGAGGTTTAAAAAATGGTAATTTTTGAAAACGTTTCCAAGGTCTATGATGACGGTACAGTAGCCGTGGACAACCTGAACCTGGAAGTGGGTGAAGGGGAACTGGTGGTCTTTATCGGTCCCAGTGGATGCGGCAAAACAACTTCCTTAAAGATGACAAATCGCCTGGAAGACCCTTCGTCGGGAAGAATACTTGTTAACGGTAATGACATTACGCGGATGAATAAGGTTAAATTGAGACGTAATATTGGTTATGTTATCCAGGAAATAGGCCTGTTCCCGCACATGACTGTAGCCGAAAACATAGGGATTGTTCCCAGGCTGTTTAAATGGCAGCAAAAGAAAACCGATAAGCGGGTGGACGAGCTCCTGGAAATGGCAGGCCTGGTGCCGCCGCTGAAATATAAATACCGCCTTCCCGAGCAGCTCAGTGGTGGGCAGCAGCAGCGGATAGGGGTTTTAAGGGCCTTGGCCGTAGAGCCCCAGGTTATCTTGATGGATGAGCCCTTTGGCGCGCTGGACCCTATTAGCCGTGATAATTTACAAAACGAACTAATGGATTTGCAGCGCCGGCTGAAAAAAACCATCATTTTTGTTACCCACGATATTGACGAGGCATTAAAAATAGCGGACAAAATAGTAATCATGCGCCGTGGGAAGGTTGTTCAAACTGGTACTCCGGCGGAAATACAAGGACAGCCGGTAAATGAGTTTGTAAAGGACTTTATCGGTCAGGACAGGCTTTCTGCTATTGACGCTGATTCCCCGGTAAAAATGATCATGGAAGAGGCCCCGCTGGTGTTCAAGATGGATCACAAGCCGGGCAGGATTTTGGATGAACTTGAAGACATGGGCTATGATTCAGCCCAGGTTCTGGACAGGAACGGCTACTGGGTGGGTATGGTAACCATTTCGCAAGTAAAGCGTGCGTCCCGCCAGAAGCTGTCGTTAAAACAAGTACTAAAGGCTGATCGTAAACTGCCGGTCGAAGACGCTACGCTGCGGGATGCTGCAGGGATGCTTGACGACATCGACCTGCCCATTCCCGTATTGGATAAAGATAAAAAACTACTGGGGCTGGTGACCCACAACGGAATTGCCAAGCTGACTGTAAGGCGTCTGCAGCGGCAGACGCCTTACAGGAAGAAGGGGGAAGCTAAGTGAGTGATGCGGGCCTATGGGTCAATTTTATAGAATACGTGCAAAGGGAATATGTGCAAA
Organism: Bacillota bacterium; assembly: GCA_009711705.1. Taxonomy (GTDB): domain Bacteria; phylum Bacillota; class Desulfotomaculia; order Desulfotomaculales; family VENG01; genus VENG01. The sequence goes on along the minus strand of VENG01000005.1, from coordinate 78,842 downwards.
TTTTGCTTTTGACCTGGGAGCATATTTTTATATCTTTTGTGGCCTTGATAATCACAATAGCTATCTGTGTGCCTACAGGAATATATCTTACCAGAAATGAAAGACTGGCGCCTTATGTTATTGGTTTGGCCAATATTTTTGAGACCATCCCGAGTCTGGCTCTTTTAGGCTTCCTGATGTTTGTGGTGGGCATAGGTAAGGATAATGCTATTATAGCTCTTGTCTTGTACGCTATGCTTCCGGTTATTCAGAACACCTACACCGGTATCAAGAGCGTATCGGAATCTCTTATCGAGGCCGGGCGAGGCGTGGGGATGACAGAATTTCAAATTCTCAGACTTGTACAACTACCCCTGGCCAGACCGGTTATAGTTGCCGGCATCCGGGTGGCTGCGGTATGGATTATCGGAACCGCGACTCTGGCTGCCGCCATAGGGGGAGGTGGACTGGGAAGGTTAATTTTTTCAGGCATATCTGCTGTGCGTGATGAGGTAATTTTGGCCGGGGCGCTGCCGGCAACCATTCTTGCTCTGTTAGTTGACCAATTATTAAAATATCTACAAGAAACGGCAAGTCCCCAAAGGCGGGTGGCCAGGCTTAATCGTAAGATGGAAAAAAAATTAATGACTGAGGGAAAGGAGACAATAAAAGCGTGAAAAAATACGGAAAATGGTTGGTAACTATTCTGTTAGTTTCAATAATGATGTTGGGCGTCGTGGGATGCGGCGGGCAAGAGGAAAACAACGACACTAATTCTGCTACGGCAGAACCCATGGACTACCAAGGAGAAATTAAGGTAGCTGCCCAGAATGTCAACGAGACTATGATTCTGGCAAATATGGCCAAGCTTTTGATTGAAGAATACACCGGCCTTGAAGCCAGCGTTAATGTTGACTTCACCGGTTCGGCTATTTTGCACCAGGCCATGACCGGTAAAGAGGTGGACATTTACCCCACCTGGACAGGTACTCAACTGCATGGCGTGCTCAGGTACGAAGGTCCCAAATTGAGTAGCCAGGAGGCCTTTGAAAAGGTTAAGCAGGGTTTCGAAGAGAATTTTAACATGACCTGGATGGAGCCCTTTGGCTTTAACAATACCTATACCATGGCAGTTAAAAGGGAAATAGCTGAAAAGTACAATTTGGAAAAGCAATCTGACCTGGTTGAATATGCTGCTGACTGGAAGTTGGCCGGTGATGATAACTTTGATGTGCTGCCCGACGCTTATCCCGGCTGGTCCAAAGAATACGGGATAGAGTTTAAAGAGGTTCTGCCCATGCAGTACGGAGTTATTTACAGAGCCATTGACCAGGATGAGGTTGATGTTGCAGCCGCTTATTCCACTGATGCCAGGATTAAAAAGCTGGATCTGGTAATGTTGGAAGACGACAAGGAATACTTCCCTGCTTATAATGGAGCTTATGTAGTACGCCAGGGAATACTGGATGATTACCCCGAGCTCAAGAAAATCCTGGAAAAGATCAGCGGTGAGGTTGATAATGCAGAAATGTCCGCCATGAATTACCGCCATGACATTGACGGTGATGACCCAGAAACAATTGCAGCCGATTTCTTAAAGGAAAATGGATTCATTAAATAATTGTTATAGACTGAAAAGATGGGGGGCAGGCACCTTTTTTGTTTTTTAAAAAAGGTGCCTGTCCCCTTAAAGTTTACCTTTTCCATATATGGCAGACATTAAGTTTCAGTACTTCTTTTTACCGGTAGGTGAACTTCATCCTGCATAGAACCGTCTTTGGCACTGGCCTGGTATAGAATTATTTCCGACGCCTCTTGGGGAAGTTTGTCTAACTCCAGTTCAAAGTATCCCCAGTCAGGAGCCCCTGAAAGAGCCATCATGTTTCCTCTTTTCAGTACCTTGCCCTGCGCGTCTCGCATTTGGTAACTTACGATAGCCTCGAAAACCCTGGCAATACCCGCTACCTCGGCAGTAGAGGGGTTATAATCAATTACCCTAATGTTTTCTGATACATACTTTGTCTTCTTTAGAGGTTTCTGAAGCCCTACGACCTGGGGCATGTAATCGCCTTCTTTAACAAATGCAATGTTTTCGTAACGCCCTTCCAGCACTTTAACTGCCTGGGGATAAGTAACAACGGTAGCGGCGGCATCACCCTGTGGAGGTTCTAAGCCTACCGTTGCTGTTGCTTTATTTCCTTCCAATTCTATGTCTGTTATGTGGGCGTCATAGCCGGCAGTGGGCTGCTGGCCAAAACTGGCGATTACGTAAGTTTTATTGTCGACTATTACCGAAGTTCCTACTTTTAATGTCTTAGTTGCTTCCAGGGCCTGAGTAACTTCCTGGGGATAGGAAGTATTTGGCGCATCCGTTTTTTTTGTCTCACCGTTAGTGTTTGGTTGTGAGTTGTCTGGGGTATTGCCGGCGCACCCGGCAAATAATACCGTACAAACCAGTGTCACCGAAATGATCCACTTTGTTGATATGCGCATCCTGTCACCTCTTAAAATGTTAGTTGAGTTGCTATTTAGCCCCTAATGGGCGGTTGTTTATGCAATCTTGTTTATATAATCCTCTAAGTAGAAGTTGTCATCGCAATAGTACCGATAACAAAACATAGCATCATTAAGATCAATAATATATCAGTTCCTCTTTTTTTCAAATATATCCCCTCCTAAAAAAAGAGTCAATAATAACTTGTCCTATATAAATAGAGACTCTGCACCCATGGATTTTGTTTCATAAAATTTTATACACAGTGCCTACTTTTTTTCGTTATAATAGAATTCAGTGGTGCAAGCACATTACTCAGCATTAATTTTATTTTCCCGTAGGAGGATTTACTGGCATGGAAAGAGGGAATTTGGAGAAAGAATTGGCGACCTTACAGGAAGAGCTTGATGATGTTAAGGAAGAAATGCATTTTATGTTGGAAAAGACAAATATTCATGTTCCTGGTTCTGCTAAAAAACAGTTCGAAGAACAAATTCGGGTGTTGGAGGAAAAGATACAAAAAATAGAAGAGCAGCTTAAAGAAGATTAAGGGGTTACCCGTGTATCCAGACGGCCGGTTCCTGACTATTACAAGAAAAAGGATGTGAACAATGAAGTTACAAAATTTTAAATTAGAAAGGTTTTTTGCTAAATACGAGTTTAAAACCCCTTACTTATTGTGCTGTTCTGACTGCGAATCTTTTTCGGTGCAGGAGATTTTGGAGTTAGAAGGTGAAAGATCTTTTGCGGAGTTTCATAATTTGTGGCTGGGCTACACAGAATCCACCGGGAGTCCTGAATTACAAAGGTATATAGCCATGCAATATAAGGACATAAAAGAAAGTGACGTGCTGGTTACTTCCGGTGCGGAGGAAGCCATATTCATTTTTATGAACGTTGCGCTCCAACGGGGGGATCACGTTATTGTTCAATACCCGTGCTACCAGTCGTTACTGGAGGTGGCCAGGGCAATCGGCTGTGAAGTAACAAAGTGGGAAATGAAAGAAGAGAATAACTGGGAACCGGATATGGAGTTTCTTGCCGCTAACATAAAAGATAATACCCGGGCCATAATTATTAATTCACCCCACAATCCCACCGGTTATTTGATAACACAGGAACAGATGGAATATATAGTTAATCTTGCCGGCAGTAAAGATATCCTTGTCTTTTCCGATGAAGTCTACCGGTCCTTGGAATACAATCAAGCTGACCGTGTGGATGCCGCCTGTGACAGATATGAAAATGCAGTCTCTCTTGGTGTAATGTCCAAAACTTACGGCCTGGCCGGGCTGCGTATTGGCTGGGTAGCCACAAGGAATACCGGTATTTATAAAAAAATGGCGGCATTTAAGGATTACACTTCCATATGTAATAGTGCCCCCAGTGAGTTTTTGGCTACATTGGCCCTTAAGCACGGGGATTATCTTGCACGCCGAAACTTGAACATTATTAAAGATAATCTAAATCTACTGGACGGGTTTTTCTCGGAATTTGCTCACCTGTTTGCATGGCAGAGACCCAAGGCAGGCCCTATTACTTTCCCTGGCATTAGATGGAATCAGGATGTGGAAGATTTTTGTATTGATCTGATTGAATCCAAGGGCGTACTATTACTCCCTGGTAATTATTATGATTACGGAAACAAAAACTTCAGAATCGGTTATGGTCGAAAAAACATGTCCGAGGGTCTGGAGAAACTTGCGGCATATGTGCGGGAGCAAATCTAGGAGAGCTTATAAGGCGGGCCTTACTCTACGAGTAGGGCTCGCTGTTTTTTTGTGAAAACTATGCAATAAGTCAACAAAAGTGCCTGGCACTGTGCGTTGACTTATTCGTTTTTAATTTTTTTTGGTTAAATGTGAAATAATTAGTTGATTGGTTACGTCTAAGTATATAGAACTAATATGTGGAGGTATTGCAAAATGGAGTCAGAATTACAGCAGGAGTCTCACCAAAAGAGTGGTCTCAGGCAAAAAATAAAAGGATGGCCTCGATGGCTTAAATGGGCATTGTGTATAGTGATATTGCTGGGCACTGCCGCGGCGGCGGCAGTGCCCAGATTGTCCGGCAACTCTCTGCCGGTTAACGTTATAACCATTCAAAAACAGGATATAGAGAGAAGCGTGGTTGCCAGCGGGCGCCTGGAGGCTGTGGACAAGCAGGAGTTTTTTGCACCGGTGGACAGTACCCTCATGGAATTAGCCGTTGAGGTCGGTGACAGAGTGAAAAAGGGGCAATTCCTGGGGAGGCTGGATACTCTGGAGCTGGGCCGCCGTTATGAGCAGGCAAAGGCCGAACTGGCCGGGAAACAGGCGGCGTTGGCCGCGGGAAAGGCTGCAAGGGATGATCTTACTTTAAAACAGAGCAAGGCCCAGTATGATCAGGCTAAAAACCATCTGGAGAGAATCACTTTTTTGCATGATCAGGGGGCTGTGACTACAGAAGAATTGGAGTCTGCCCGTGTTGATTTAGTTAGGGCAGATGCCGAATATCAAAAAGCCCAAATAAAATTTAATGAAGGTGCCGCAGCCAAAGAGGTATCTTCGCTGGAGGCCCAGGTTGCTTTAGCTCGCCAGGAAGTAGCACAAACGAAGGAGCGGCTGGATTTGGCCACCTTTGTTACTGCCAAGAACGGTGTTGTTCTTTTTGTGGGGGAGGAAAAAGGCAACCGTGTCCAGGAAGGAACCCGGTTGCTGGTGGTTGGCAGTGATGATGAACTGGAAGTGACCACCGGTGTTAACGAAATAGATGCCGGCAACCTGGAGGTGGGCCAACCGGTGCAAATAACCTGTGCTACTTTGCCCGGTGAGAAGTATGAAGGTGAAGTAAAACGTGTTGCCGCTGCTGCTATTTCACAGCAGACAAGTGCCGGTGACATGGTGAGCGTGCCGGTAACCATACAACTGCAGGGAAATGCCGAAAATTTAAAACTTGGCTATACTGTTGATTTGGCCGTTACCACTATGACCAGAAAAAATGTATTAACGGTGCCTTTTGAAGCCTTGGTCAATAAAGACGGGCACAAAATTGTCTATGTAGTGCAAAATGGTGTGGCCAGGGAGCGCACGGTCGATACAGAGCAGGGCAATGAGCTAAATGATATAGTCACGTCCGGGCTTAAAGACGGCGAACAAGTAATTATTAATCCCCCGCCTCTCATTAAAGACGGTCAAGAGGTAACCATTGCAGATGCAGGAGAAATCAGATGATCAGGATAAATGAGGCCAGAAAAACATATCACACCGGAACGGTTGAGGTTAAAGCTCTGCGGGGAGTGTCTGTACATATAAGGCCCAATGAATTTGTTGCAGTGATGGGCCCTTCCGGTTCAGGAAAATCAACCCTTATGAACTTACTGGGGCTTTTGGACCGCTTTTCCTCCGGAACTTACGTGTTAGATAATGTGGGAGTATCGGAACTTAGTGATAATGAGCTTGCAGGTGTGCGTAACCAAAAAATAGGCTTTGTTTTTCAAACCTTTAACCTGCTGCCCAAAATGACTGCACTTAAAAACGTGGAGTTGCCGTTGCTTTATGCAGGCGTAAAACCCGTAGAAAGGAAATCCCGGGCGATGACGGCACTGCAGCAGGTTGGCCTGAAGGACCGCATGCGCCACCATCCTAATGAATTATCAGGGGGGCAGAACCAGCGTGTGGCTATTGCACGGGCGCTGGTTAATGACCCGGCTATTATTTTAGCCGACGAGCCAACCGGGGCATTGGACAGCCGTACCGGGGTGGAGATAATGCATATTTTTCAGGAACTGCACCGAAAAGGGGCCACCATAGTTCTGGTAACACACGAGCAGGAAATTGCGGCGCATGCCAGGCGTATATTGTATTTTCGGGATGGGCTGCTGGTGGGGGATGAGATAGTTGAAAACCCCGTGGATGCAGGTCAAACGCTTGCTTCTTCAGCCAAAGAGGTGAGTGACATATGAACTTGTGGGAATCGGTGACTGTTGCCCTGGAAAGTATTCGCAGCAATAAGCTGCGTTCCTTTTTAACCACCCTTGGCATAGTGATTGGCATAGCTGCGGTTATTTGTGTGGTGGCTATAGGGCAGGGTGGACGGGCCATGTTAATGCAGGAAATGGAAAAGTTTGGCACCAACATTTTTTATGTCTTTGTTAACTTCCGTGAGGGCGAAAGTACCAGATTAGGTGATTTCAGAGAAGTTGACGCCCGGGTGATTAAGCAGGTGGTACCGGAAGTGAAATATATGGCCCCGGTGAGGTATTCCAATATGACCTTAAGGGGCAACCAAAATGAAAGTTCGGCGCAGGTGGTGGGTACCACGGCCGATTTTGCCAGGATTAAGAATTTTAATACCCGTTGGGGGCGTTTTTTCAGCGAAGATGATAATGCGGTGGGGCGCCGGGTGGCTGTGCTGGACGGGACGCTGGCCATAGATTTGTTTGGACGGGGTAATCCTGTGGGAGAGCGGGTTGTGATCAACGGGAATCCCGCGGTGGTGGTGGGTGTTTTGGAAGAGCAGGAATCGGTGCTGGGGTTTAATTCGCAGCAAACGGTATATGTGCCGCTTTCCTTCCTGCAGCAGGTAACCCGCTCCAACTTTATTCACGAACTGGTGGGCAGTGCTGCTTCCAAAGAGGATGTTTACCGGGCCATGGACCGGGCCACAAGTATAATGGAAAGACGACACAATGCTCCTGCACATTATACTGCTCATAGCATGGAGCAAGAAATGCAGTCCGCTAATAAAATAACCGGTATTATGACGCTGGTAATTAGCTTCATTGCGGGTATTTCATTAGTGGTGGGGGGTATCGGGGTCATGAATATTATGCTGGTTTCAGTTACCGAGCGCACGCGGGAAATAGGTATCCGTATGGCCCTGGGGGCAAGGCGTAAAGACATACTGGTGCAATTTTTAATAGAGTCCGTTGTGCTCTGTGTTTTAGGCGGAATTATTGGTACTATGCTGGGCTACGGCGGTGCCCTATTGATAGCCAAGCTTGCTCATTGGCCTCCCCTTGTTTCATGGTGGACGGTCTTGGTGGCCTTTGGGTTTTCTGCCGCCGTGGGGGTATTTTTCGGTATTTACCCGGCCAACAAAGCATCCAAGCTTGATCCTATAGAAGCACTCAGGAGGTAAGTAGGTCAAAGGTGGTCTCTTAGCTCCTGTGTTATACCGCCATTGCCAACAAAATCGGCAAAGGATGACTGTGTAAAGCGTACTTCGGGAGACAGTGATTTATAATTGAATTTTAAATTGTCGGAGATACTTCTGTTTATCACAACTAATTCTTTTTGGCTTAAGAGGCTTTTCTTGAAAAGGGCTTTAAAATGTACGTCTGCATCAGGGAAGGAATAACCGACAAAAATAACCTTACGGCATAGTCTGATTTCTCGCAGCGCTTGATTCAGTACCTGGGAGACAATAGGATGTGATATTTTCTTAATGTGTGACGGCGGTATGATAAGTGTTTCCAAGTACGACCCGTCGATGGGGCAGTGGTATTTATTTGAGCCGGCAGACGGCACATGATTACCGGGAAAACCCCCTGCCAATAAATTGATTTTAGTGTCCCAGGGTGTGAGTAGTACCTGGTTACAGCAATTGCAGTACTTCCAGTTTAGACTCCCGTGTGCTTTCATAATTTTGACCGGTGCCGGGTTTTGCACCCTGCTGGGCCTTACCCAGTCGTTTTCTTCTTGCATTTCATAATTGATGAAATAAATGCCGTAGTCTATATAACCTGCTTTCGGGTATAAGGATTTAAATGCCTCTTCCAGTAGAGTGTCATAATTCAGTGTTAATATTGAAATATTGGGATTATACTCCATAATGGTGTCCCAAAAAGTATGGTAAACTTTGGCCTGCCGGTTTGTTTTTTCACTAATCACAAAGTGGATAAGCTTTATCAATCCTTCCTTGATGGCACGGATCACGCTGTTCGAATATTTAGAGTTCAAGTGTTCATCCTGGGTAATAAAGTAATCCAAAAAGCCGAAAACAGTTTCCAGGGTGGGATAAGCTCTTGTTCGTGCATCCCAGGCAAAATTGTCGGTAATAAACTCGCTCACCATCTTACCTGTTGGTGAGTTTTCTATATCCGGCACCTTGCCCGACATGATAATAGGCAGTATTTCTTTCTGTAGGGGAGCACCGTCAGCGTACGAGGCCCCCGCCCCAAAAACGAAAACTATATCACGTCGCTCCGGGAATCCATGAACTTGCCGGGCGATTTGCTTCATAATTTTCCACTCCAAATAAGAAAATGTCCAAAGTAGTTAAAGAAAGACAGATTTACAAAAAGGTACATGAGTATTATGTACGGATTGCTGTTGTCTCAAAAGATAGCCGTATATTATAATTTAAGAGAAGACATCATTGGCTTTTAGACAGAAGGGAGATGCATTAATTTGCGTAAATCTGTTGTAATTATTTTGGCGATGTTGTTTGTATTTAGCTTAACCCCTGTTGCATTGGCACATTCAAGCGGAGATGTATACATCGTCGGTAACAGTGGTTGGGTAAGTGATGGTTACCACGGTCAATACTGGTCCGGAAATTTTGGTGACCGGGTGGTTGTAGACTGGGACAGTTATTTCGATCATGTACGTGTTTTGGGCAGTTATTACGATTGGCGTTATGACAGGGATTTTGATCGGTATGATGATTGGAACCGCTACCATGATGACGTGGATGGTGAATGGTACCACTACAAGGATGATAACGGTGTTACCCGTTATTTTTTCGATGATGATGACGAAAATGATTGGAATTACCACAGCTATGTAGATGAGTATGGCAATACCCAGTATTCCCGTACTAAAGTTGTAAGCAATTAGTCATATAGTACCTCTTTTAAATGACGGGCCCTCTTTGTGGGGCCCGTCCACTTTTTGCTTGACTTCATTTCTTTAGTTAGTTAAACTATTAGAGAGAAGAAAATAATATATTTGTGTCGAAGGGGAGGACGAAAAGTGGGGAAGAGAAAGTATCTGTGGGTAACGCTGTTGGTGTTGGGCTTGGCGCTGGCAGTAACGGGCTGCGGTGGTGGTGAACAAGCACCCGAAGAGTCCGGCCAGCAGGCTGATGCGGAAAAGACAACCTGGGAAACCATCCAGGAAGAGGGAGTTCTGGTGGCCGGTCTGGACGATACTTTTGCTCCTATGGGTTACCGTGATGCGGAAACAAACGAGTTAATTGGATTTGACATCGACATGGGAGTCGAATTGAGCAAGCGTTTGGGTGTAGAAATAGAGTGGAAGCCCACTGACTGGGACGGAGTTATTGCTGCCTTAAAGGCCAAAAAGTTTGACGTAATTATTTCGGGTATGAGTGTTACTGATGAGCGCAAAGAAGTTATTAATTTCTCCAAAAACTATGTTAATGCCGGTATCGGTATGGTGGTTAGAAAAGACAATGCCGATATTACCAATGCTGAAGACCTTAAAAATCTGGAGGGTGAGAATATTGCCACTCAGACAGGTAGTTCCGGTGAAACTGCCTGTAAGGATTTAGGACTGGAAAACGTTAAGTTGTACGACCAGTACCCGGAAGCATTTCAAGATCTGGCCATTGGACGTGTTGACGTGGTAATTGTGGACGTAACCACCGCTGCTCACTATGTAAGCAAAAAGCCGGATACATATAAAGTGGTTGGCGAACGTTTAGTTCAAGAACCTTATGCCATTGGTATCCGTAAAGAAGATGGACAATTGAAGGAAGCTATTGACACCGCCTTGACGGAAATGATGGAAGACGGTACCCTCACTGAAATCTCTATAAAGTGGTTCGGTGATAACGTAATCCCGCAAGATTAATTTATTTGCAACGGAGTGTAAGCCATGCAATTGGGCCCTATAGACGTAGAATTCCTGCTTCAAATTCTGCCTCTGCTGCTTAAGGGAGCATTACTAACCGTAGAATTAACCCTTTTAGCAATTTTCTTCGGGACCATTATAGGGCTTTTTGTAGCCCTGGCTAAAATTTCGCGCTTTAAGATGCTGGCAATAATTGGGGGGATCTACACCTGGGTGATCCGGGGGATCCCCCTTCTCGTGCAGCTGTATATCCTTTATTACGGTCTACCCCAGGTGGGAATTGAATTTAGCGCACATACGGCAGCTGTGGTAGGGCTTAGCGTTTGCGGCGGTGCATACATAGCTGAAATTATCAGGGCAGGCATTCAATCCATCGATAAGGGGCAGATGGAAGCCGCCCTCTCCCTTGGTATGTCTTATGCTCAGGCTTTTCGGCGTGTAATACTGCCCCAGGCTTATCGCAGGCTACTGCCGCCCATGGGTAATGAATTTATCACCCTGATGAAGGATTCTTCCCTGGTTTCAGTTATTACCATGACGGAATTGTTGCGCCAGGGCAAATTGTTGAGTAATTCCACATTCCGGTCTATGGAGATTTTCCTTACGGTTGCTGTCATATACCTCCTTTTGACAACTATTTTCATTTATGTGATTGGCCGCCTGGAAAAACGCCTGGCCATATCCGACGGTGATTGACGGGAAGGTGTGTAACTGTGATTGAAGCCCATAATTTAAACAAATGGTTTGGCAGTTTACATGTATTAAAAAATGTAAGTCTGACTGTTAACGCAGGGGAAGTGGTTGTTATCATTGGCCCCAGCGGCTCCGGCAAAAGCACATTTTTACGTTGCCTTAATTACTTAGAATCCATTGATGAGGGGTATATTACGGTAGACGGTCGGCCGGTGGGCAAAAAGAAAACAGCCGGTGGGCGCCTGGTGGATGATCACCGTAAAAATATATACCGGCTGCGTAGTACCATCGGTATGGTGTTTCAGCAGTTTAACCTTTTTCCGCACCAGACAGCCCTGGAAAACGTTATGGAGGGGCCTGTGACAGTGTATAAAACCGCTGCTAAGGAGGCACGCAAAAAGGCTGAGCAGATGCTGGAAAAGGTGGGACTGGCAGACAAGGCCGGTGCTTACCCCATCCAGCTTTCCGGCGGGCAAAAACAGCGGGTGGCCATTGCCAGGGCACTGGCTATGCAGCCCAAGGCTATGCTCTTTGATGAGCCCACCAGTGCATTAGACCCGGAACTGGTGGAAGGTGTGCTGGCGGTAATCAAAGACCTGGCACGTGAGGGGATGACCATGGTGGTGGTCAGCCACGAAATGGGTTTTGCCCGTGAAGTGGCGGACAGGGTAATATTCATGGACAACGGAAGCATCGTGGAAGAATCCACACCACAAAAAATTTTTACCAGCCCGGAACATCCCCGTACCAGAGAGTTTCTCAGTAAAATTTTAGGGTAGAAAAGAGTGATCAGCGGCAATAGCTGGTCAAAAAATTCTTTAACGGTCTTTATGTTCCTTTCTTTGTAATACTTTTTTTTCAAGTTCCTCGTAGGTCACCTTGCCTCCTAATTTTTCGTCATCAACCGTTATATTAGGAGGTTTTATACTATCTCCTTTGTGGCCCAAACCAATAAAACCGGAGTAAACAGTTTCAACCTCTACGTCGTCGGGAAACTTTTCTTTGACCTGCCCGGCCAAATTACATAGTCCCCTTCAACCGGGTCCTGCAGGACGATTCGAATAAACTTTAATTTTAATCACGCTAATTCCTCCTCAGATAATTTAATTTTATAGGTCCTTGGAACGGCCCGCAGATGTTTTTATTTTTTTGACCACGGTGCCGATCATTGCATAGGTGGGACAGAATCCAAACAGACCGGTGAAGAAGAAGGCCAGCCCCAGATAACCCCAAGGGGAACCAGGATCCAAAACAATAAGTCCGGCCACCGTCAAACCACCTGCCAGGCGTATATTTCTTTCCAGGGGACTCAAATTGCGACTCTTAAATACATCTTTATAATCGTGGAAAGTTAATACTTCCCGGGGGCATACATGGACGCAGCGCCCACAGCCCATACATTCGGTCGAACGTATCATTCCTTTGGCATTAATTAATTCCCGGATAGGTACTCCCATATCGCATTCGCGCTCGCAAAGGCCGCAATCTATACATTTCTCTGTATCGGCCTTTATTTTATAAAAGCCGGCCAGATTTAAGACGCCCCACGTGGCTGCCCACGGGCAACCCCAGCGGCAAAAGCTCCGGTGCCCGGTAAAAGGAATGATTAAAAAGCTAAGGTAATATGCCCATAATATTGTCTCGTACATAGTTTCCCCAAAACGCTGGTAGGCATGGGCCGGATCTAACAGCATGTAAACAAAGTAGCCCCACACTGTAATCAGGCCAATCCATTTAATGTGCCGAAAGCGCCACCAAAAGTCACCTTTGAGGGTAGCATCCCGAAAGGCAAAGCCAATGGTTTCCCTGTCAAATACGCACGGGCAGTTCCAACCGCAGTCCGCCCTTTTGCCCATGAATGCAACCGCAATGAGCATAAGGAAAAAGGGAAGGGATCCTACCATATGTACTGCCAGGTATGTGGTATGGGTTGTACCGTCCACAAAGGGAACTTTGGGATAAAGGTTAAACAGCAGCACCCAGTACAGGAAAAATAGTCCCAGCATCCACTTTATCCTGTTTCTCTGGTAAGGCTGTTTTTCGGTACGTAGTCGCCAAATACCAAATAGGGGAATGAGATATATTTCGGGATAAGCGTTTATTTGTACCATTTTCCCGCCTAAGGAAACATGAAGCGGGTGAATGAAACTTGATGCCAGCCATATGAGGCCGAAAATACTGAATATTTTGGCCCAGCTAATTTTGTTATTGTCCACCTAATCCCCCCTTCCGGGTTATGCTTATATAACCGGTTAATCAGTTTTTATAGCCCGTTATCATTACATAACCGATCACTTGCTTGCGAATTAAATCCTCCGCCATATTCAGCCATTTTTTGCCCTGTTCAAAATCCACTTCACCCAGGTTAATTTTTTTTAGTTTTACCGCCAGCTCAGCCATTAAAAGGCGCTTACGAATGTTGCCGGTCAGCTCTAACAATGTTTCGCTGCAATCCGTTTCTCTAAGCCCATTGAATCCGGACCGGGCCAGTATTTCCCGGTATTCTCCGGCTGTGCGGGCGTCTGCCACACACGCGGCACGGAAAAGAAGGGACTGCATTTCTAAAGGAAGTCTGGCCTGGTCTACGGTCATGTCCGAGAGGCCCAGTCTTCCGGCAGGTCTCATAATCCTGTACATTTCGGAGGCAGCGGTATTCTTATCAGGAAAGGTGCAAAAAGCACATTCGGAAACTACAATGCTGCATGACTTATCCTCCAGGGGGAGTTTCTCCGCATCTCCCGCGCGAAAGGATAATTTATCTTGCACCCCTTGATCAGCTGCCTTTGCGCGGGCCGTGGAAAGGTTTACCTCGCTCAGGTCAACACCCGTGGCCCGGCAACCAAAGTTTTGCACCAGGTAATTTACCGTGGTACCTTGGCCGCAGGCAACGTCCAGAACCAAATCCTTTTCGTTTAGACCTAATTCCCGGGCCATTTTGGCGGTAAGTTCCAGCCCGCCGGGGTGAAAAACATCACCCAGCAGGAATTGGGTTATATCATTTTCATAAAAGTTAACACAGGAACACTTGGTGTTATCCATGTTGGTAACCTCGCTTCAGGTTATTGTAAACACAGAACGGAACCAGTTTCCCTTCAGGCAGAACCTGGTGAATACAGCATTTCTTGGCCCGCTTAAGATCAAAGTTATAGGGATCCATGAAAGCGTGAACGCCTACCATGGTTATTTCCTCTTCCAGCTCCTTTAGGCTTTCGGGTGAAAAACCGCAACAGCCGGCAAAATTATTGTTCACATCTTCGGTACCGGGTGTGGCACAGGCTGACCACAGCCCCTCCAATGCCCCCTGGGTGAGGGGAGAAAGATCGGTGATAAACTGGTTTTTAAAATAATCTAAATAATCCTCAACGTTTATCAGACGGGGTAGGGTGGTTATCTCGTTGCCGTCATTATAAACGTAAGTAATGGCGGAGCAGGTGGGGTAAGGGCATGGAACAGGTATAAAATCTTGCTTTGTTAAAAGTCCCGAGGTCTGTGTATCCAGCGCCGACAGTACATCGGGCAGTGTGGTTCGATGCAAGGGGTCAAAGTCCCGGTGTCTCCCGGTATATGTAGCAGGTTGAAACATTACACCCCGGATGGACTTGTGTTTTACAGCAAATTCTGCTATTTGTCCTAACTGGCTATCATTGAGTCCTTGGATAACCGTAGTGGCCAGTACAATGTTGAAACCCTGCTCGGCCAGCCGGTCAATGGCTTTTAGCTTGGTTTCCAGCAAATCCTCCCCCCTGAGCTGCAGGTAAACATCAGGTGTAAATCCGTCGAATTGAAGGTAAATAGAAGGTTTATGCCGGGTGAGTTTCTCCAGGAAAGCATCGTCTTGTGCAATGCGGATACCGTTGGTATTAAGCTGGACCACCTTTATACCCATCTGTTGAGCTAAGGAAATAATGCTAAGCAGTTCAGGGTGCAGTGTGGGTTCCCCGCCACTTAGTTGAATTACGCCGGGATTTCCTTCGCAAGTCATAAGCAGTTCAAGCATCTTTTTCACCCGGTCAACACTGAGGAAATTGTTTCCTCCGGCACCCGCAAAACAAGTGGGGCAGCGCAGGTTGCAGGCGTCGGTTATTTCGATAATGCCCAGGCAGGTGTGCTGTTTGTGTTCCGGGCATAGGCCGCAGTCTTCCGGGCAACCTTTTTCAACTTCCGAAGTAAAAGTAAGCGGGATAGTTCCCGGCTTATTAAACTGCTGACCGACCCGGTAATGCTCAACGTCGCTGGAAACCAGGGCATCAAACCAGCCGTGCTCCGGGCAATATTTATGCATAAAAACTTTGTTGTCTCTAACCAGTACATCAGCATCTATTACTTTTCGGCACGCGGGACAGAGACTGCGGGTCAATTCCAGAAATATTTCCGGGCGGTCTTTTTTAGCAGCGGCGACCTCGGAATTCAAGTTATCTCACTCCCTTTTTAAACAGTTAGTTAAAGATTATGGTTTCCTTTTGCTCTGTATCCTGAGCCGTTAAATCACAACTTTTATCTCGCCCGAAGCCTCAATGATTTGCCCTATTTCGGCCACTGTCAAAATATCTTTTTCCTTTTTCATGGCGTTTATTAATGTTTTTTTGTTTTCCGGGGGTACCGCCATTAAAAGGCCGCCTGAAGTCTGGGGATCACATAGAATAAGCCGCATCTCCTTGGATAGGTTGGGATCCCAGCTTACCTGATCCCGCAGGTACCGGTAATTATTGTGGGTACCCCCCGCTACCGCTCCGGCCTGTATTAATTTTTCGGTTTCCGGAATAACCGGTATTTGGGATGAGAGTACCCGCGCCCCAACTCCACTGGAGGTAAGGATTTCCCGCAAATGTCCCAGCAAGCCGAACCCCGTTACATCAGTGCAGGCATTAATTCCTACCTCCTGCATTATTTCAGCCGCTCTCTTATTTAAGGTAACCATGATTTTCGTAACCTGTTCTATGAGTGCACCATTTACCAGCTTGTGGTCAATACCGGTGGTAATGGCACCGATGCCCAGCGGTTTAGTCAGAATCAGGGCGTCACCGGGCTTGGCACCGCCTTTTGTAACCATCCTGCGCGGGTCTACGAAACCGGTTACTACCAGACCGTACTTAGGGGCATGATCGGTGACCGAGTGTCCACCCACTACTGTGACACCTGCTTCGGTAGCTTTTTCAGCCCCGCCTTGCATAATTCTTTCCATAATAGTTAATGGGATGCTCTGGTTGGGGAAACCTACCAGGTTGAGGGCAATTACCGGTTTACCACCCATGGCATAAATATCACTTAAAGCATTTGCCGCAGCAATCATGCCGAATTGATAAGGGTCATCCACTACCGGTGTGATATAATCTACAGTTTGAATAATGGCCTGTTCTTCATTCACTTTATAAATGGCTGCGTTTTCTTCCCGCCCTGTTAAAACAGCAGGGTCTTTTATGGGAGGCAGGCAGCGTAATGCCTGTTCCAGATCCGCCGGACCTATTTTACATGCTCAGCCGGAACCGGGAGAATACGATGTAAGGCTAATTTCCATAATTAACATTTCTTCCTTTCGGTTTTGAATTATTTACAGAATAGCATGACGGGTATTATAATACAAATGCATAATTAACATAGTTACTATGCATTTAAGTAATAACATACTCATAAAAGAGGTGAGGGCTTGTCCGAATTAAACCTGTATCAACTAAGAGTTTTTTATAGTGTTGCCAGGCTCCTGAGTTACTCTAAGGCGGGTGAGGAATTGGCTTTAAGCCAACCTGCCGTTTCACGACAGGTATCCGGCCTGGAAAATAGCTTGCATTTAAAACTATTTATCCGCCGGGGGAGAAAAATTATGCTTACCGGTGCCGGGCGCAGTCTGTTTGAATATGCCGATAAAATATTTGATC
The DNA here is from genome assembly GCA_009711705.1 of Bacillota bacterium. Classification (GTDB taxonomy): domain Bacteria; phylum Bacillota; class Desulfotomaculia; order Desulfotomaculales; family VENG01; genus VENG01. The sequence continues at coordinate 62,004 of VENG01000005.1, read as the reverse complement.
TTGCAGTTGAGGCAGAGCGAGTCATGGAGCAATTTAAAGATTTGGAGCGCGGCGAGCTTATAATTGGGACTAGCACTAATATTAGTTCTTACCTACTTCCACCCGTGCTGCAGGATTTTTATGAAAAACACCCTAAGATAGATACCAGGGTACACCTTGGTAACAGTGCGGCCATTGAGCAGCTTGTAATGAATGGGGAAGTGGATATCGGCTTGGTAAGTGGTCCAATAAAAGATACGGCCTTTTATGTTGAACCATATTTTCGCGATGAACTGGTAATGGTAATATCTCCGGCACATCCCCTTGCAGATAAAAAAAAGGTCTGTTACCAAGACCTTTCGGAAGAAACTCTGATCTGGAGGGAAAGAGGATCTGCGGTACGTGCTTTAACTGAAGAATTTTTAATTGACCAGGCCATCGAATTTAAAAAGACATTCGAAATTAGTGATACCGAAACAATTAAACGTATGACCATGACAGGAATGGGAGTCGCCTTTATTCCAAGAACAGCTATAGCTTTAGAAGTATCAGTTTGTAAACTTAAGGTGTTGGGTGTTACAATAACACTTCCTGTGAATATTTCCATTATTTCCACGAAAGTTCAGCACTATTACCCATCAGTTCTTGCCTTTGTCAATTTTTTAAGAAAGTCGTTAAATAATAGCCGGCACATAGAATCAGGTTTGCTTGAGTAAAAGCCCGGCTAATTAGACCGGGCTTTGGGTTTTCTAGGGCATCTTTTTAATGCCGTCTTGGGTTGTCATATTGGATCCCTTGGGCACGTACGATTTGCAGCACGTGGCCATACAGGTGCCTGCCTGTTCGGCAGTATATTGACTGGACATGGTGGCATCAATCTGGTCAGGCTGTTTCTCTCCAAAGGCATCTGTAGCCACCAGAATTTCATTAGCTTTGCATAGGTTGCCTTGGGCATAATAATGACAGTCGCTCACAATACAATGGATGTGCTGAGCCATTTTTGTAATTTCCCTCCTTTAATTTTATTTTGCTTTTCCATACATATTTTTCACCAAAAGTAAGAAATTATTCCTCTTTTAAGATTTATGCAAAATACATAGGAAAAAGCTCTTACGGCGCGGAATTGGGTTAAGTGAAGAAATACATCTTAGTAATAAAAAGGATAATAAAACTATGTTTAAGGATGCATACCCTACATTGGCTGCCTTAACGGTGGCCGTTATTTTTGGTTTTTCTTTTCTTTTTACCAAGGCGGCATTGTTTTACTTAAGCCCCTTTCAGCTTATCGGGATTCGGTTTGCACTGGCCGCATTCAGTTTAACTGCTCTAGCATTGCTCAAGGTTGTAAAACTAAACATTCGCCCGCGGCACTTGGGTGATCTTTTGAAAATAGCCATTTGGCAGCCGGTACTTTACTTTATTTGCGAAACTTATGGCGTAAAGCTCACATCCGCTTCGGAATCAGGGGTGATAATTGCCCTTGTACCTGTGGCTACGGCGGTACTTTCTATGGTCATACTTAAAGAAAAAATCACCTTTTGGCAGGGGTTATTTATTAATGCAGCAGTGCTGGGAGTAGTGCTAATGGCACTGGGTAATCCTGCCGCCGGCCTTAAAGGAGAGTCCGGTCATTTGTGGGGGGTTCTTTTCCTCTTTGGAGCCGTGTTGGCTGCCGCTTTTTACAGTATTTTTTCGCGCCGCGCTTCCGCTGTCCATGCACCGCTTGATATTACGTTCGTCATGATGTGGTTAGGGGCAGTTATCTTTAATATTGCTGGTTTCATCCAAAGTTATTGGACCGGGCAGCTGGGTAATTATATTGACATATGGCACAACCTGCCGGTGGTAGTAGGAATTTTGTACCTGGGAATTTTATCGTCTGTTATAGCCTTCTTTTTACTCAATTATACTTTATCGTACTTGTCTGCTTCCCGTGCTGCAGTGTTTCTGAATTTAATACCTGTAGTTTCGGTATTAGCAGGTATTCTGTTTCTTAATGAACAGCTGGGAAGTTGGCAGGTAGGCGGCGGATTACTAATTATTTTGGGGGTATGGGGTACCAACCATTTTACTTGGCGGCCAGAAAAAGCGGTCGGAGGTCGGGCAGAGGAAATTTCCTAATTTGAATAAGCCTTTGTATTTTACGGAGTATATAGGAGTTATTTTGTGCACACAGGGGAAGTGGGTGTCTAATTGGTACTTGATTAATGCAGGCACATCATATCCTGACTCCAAGTTGTTTGCGCTGTAGAGCTCTAACGCAGTATAATACATTAAAATCAGTAGTACCTCGTAACGCTGAGTCTTTTAAATGAAGAACGGGGGAACCACAATTCCTGGGGTGAATCACCGAACTTTTAAGTTCGGGGTAGGGTCATCTTTCGACCCGAATCCGTCAGCTAACCTCGTAAGCGTAGAAAGAGGGGATAATTTTTGTAGCGGGTACTTGTGCCCGTTTTTACCCTTTTTTTGCGACGTTAGCCTCGGGAATTATACCCGGGGTTTTTCTCCTTTTTTATACTTTTAAGATTTACAGGCGTTTGGGGGTACGCAGTTCCTTTACTGAAAAAACTGAATGGAGGCGAACCTTTTTGAGGAAGAAGCATGGTGTATTATTGATGGTGTGTATTTTAGGTCTGGCTCTGCTTGCTGCAGGGTGCGGCGGTCAAGATACTCCCGAGGGCCAGGAATCAGGTAATGACGCAAAAGAGACATTATCTTTTGCCAGTTCAGGTGCATATTACCCTTTTAGTTATTATGATGAAGATACAAATGAGCTGGTTGGCTTTGACGTGGAGATCGGTACAGCCTTGGCGGAAGCCATGGGCATGGAGCCCGAGCCGGTAACCGCTCCGTGGCAGTCACTCATATCCGGTCTGCAGGCTGATAAGTATGATGCTATTATCGGCAGCATGACTATCACTGATGAGCGCAAGGAAAAAGTAGATTTCTCTGATCCGTATTATGTTTCCGGTCCTAAACTGTTTGTACGCAATAACTCAGACATTGCCGGCGCGGATGATTTAACCGGGGATACGCCGGTAGGTGTACTGATGCAAAGTGTTTATGAAGATCTGGCTAAAGAATATACCGATAACCTAAAATATTATGACAGCGATGTAACGGCTTTACATGACCTTGATTTAGAGCGTATTGATGCCGTTATTACTGACCAAAACGTGGGTATGGCTAATGCTAAAAAAGGTGGCTGGAGTATTAAGTCAGTGGGTGACCTTTTAATGTCGGAAAATATTGGTATTGCCGTTAAAAAGGGCAATGATGAGCTGGTCACCAAGATAAACCAGGCCTTGAAGGACATTAAAGCTGACGGTACTTATGAAACCATTTCCAATAAGTATGTAGGTATGGACATTAGCGGGGACTGATGCTTTACTAAAAAAATGTTGCGTGCATAAATATTGGGGGTTTAAACGACAGAAATGGAATTCTTGCAGGAATTACTGCACTATTTAGTCAAAGATGCGCCCATCTTTGCCGCAGCAGCTTGGTTAACTATCAAGTTAACATTTGCTGCCCTTATCTTGGGTGTCGTGATTGGGCTATTCTTCGCGCTGCTCAAAATATCCAATAAGCGAATTTTAAGTGGCATTGCCAATCTGTATATAACAGTTATCCGGGGAACTCCGCTGATTGTGCAAATTTTTGCTATTTACTTTGGTTTGGCCCGTATTTATGATTTCGGTCCTTTTTGGTCCCCGGCTATTGCACTGGCCATACACAACGGGGCTTATATAGCTGAAATATTCCGGGGTGGTATCCAGTCCATTGACAAGGGCCAGATGGAAGCCGCCCGGTCTCTGGGGATGCCCTATTCTCTGGCCATGCGCCGGATAATATTGCCCCAGGCGTTTAAACGGGTCGTTCCTCCACTAGGTAACCAGTTTATTATCGGGCTAAAAGATTCATCATTGGCGGCCTTTGTAACGGCACCGGAGCTATTTGCTATTTCTATGCGCCGGGCGGCCGCAACTTTGGCTGATTTAGAAATGTATGCAATTGCCGGCCTTTATTATTTGGTCATGGTGATTATGTTTAGCTTCTTGGTTTCTAAATTAGAAAAGAAGTTAAACGTTGATGAAGCCAATGGGGGTTCTGTCTAGGATGGTTTTGTCTAGGAGGGTTTTGTGTAGTGATTAAAATTAAGGGCCTACAAAAATATTTTGGTTCCTTACACGTGTTGAAAGGAATAGACCTGGAGATAAACAGAAGTGCAGTTGTTTGTTTGATCGGTGCCAGTGGTTCCGGTAAAAGCACACTATTACGGTGTATTAATTTCCTGGAAAGGGCTCAGGACGGGGAAATCCTGATAGACGGAGAGAAAATAGATAGAAAGAATCATGATCTTAATGATATACGGGCGGAAGTGGGTATGGTTTTCCAGCTATTCAACCTGTTTCCCCATAAGACCGTTCTGGGCAACGTTATTGAGGCTCCAATAATGGTTAAAGGTATCCGCAAGGAGGAAGCACAAAAAGAAGGGTTGTCCCTATTGGAAAAGGTTGGTCTTGGGGACAAAGCATATACTTATCCCAGTCAACTTTCCGGGGGTCAGAAACAGCGGGTCGCTATTGCCAGGGCTCTGGCCATGAAACCGAAGATAATGCTCTTTGATGAGCCCACTTCGGCCCTGGACCCGGAACTTGTGGGTGAAGTATTAGAGGTAATGAAACAGCTGGCCAGTGAAGGGATGACCATGATCGTAGTTACTCACGAGATGGCTTTTGCCAGGGAAGTGGCGGAGAAGGTTATCTACATGGATGACGGTAAAATTGTCGAGGCCGGCAAGCCTGAACAGATTTTCGAAAACCCCAGGGAAGAAAGAACGCGCGAGTTTTTAGCTCGGGTGCTTAATCCTAACCAGGCAGTGCAACATAGTTCGGAAAAAGTGAAAAGACTTCCCTCTAAGCAAAAAGGTTCCAATGACTATCAATTGGAAGAAGCGGTAAATTAACCTTATTTATCTCCTGAGAAATAGTCCGTGCAACCGGATTTGGCTGCACGGGCTTTTGTGTTTGTATGATAAAAAAATTAAGTTCATATTGTTTGTGGCAAAATTTAGATAAAAAAGCCAAATTTATTAGAAGCCTTGTTTAAATGCCTTGGTTTTTAAATGTTAGCGTCTCATAATGATACTTGTATCAAATTGAGAGTGCGCCTCTCGCTGTTAGCCCGCGGAGTTTTACGTATCGTTTTGATATAAAACAATGATTTTAGCCCGTACTTTCAGAGTGCAAAAATATTAGCATTAAAAGGGCCGACACCCCGCCATATAAGGGGTGCAAAGGGTTTAAGGTAGTTTGAAAAGGATGTCCCCCAACACTGGCATATCAGTTGCATGATGTAATAATAAAAGATATTCCATGATGGGAGTGGTTTCCGTGGCTAAGGCAGCTTCCAATTATATTAACAACAAAATAGAAGTTAAGAAAGAATGGTGTAAGGGTTGTGGCATCTGTACCGCTCTTTGTGATCATAATGTTCTCCTGCTGGATAACCGGGGTAAAGTTGTAGTTGCAAACCCCTTGTCTTGTGTAGGATGCGGCAAATGTGAGAGTCACTGTCCTGATTTTGCCATTTCAGTTGAGCGTTCCGTAACTAAGCGTCAAGAAGTCGGTGCCAAGTCCTAATTATATTATATTTAGCCCGTATAGCAATAGCTATTAATATGAAGAATATTATTGTCAACCGGGTAACGGTTTATTCTTAAGGTACTTGTTTTATCCAACTTCCAATTTCTAACCTCAAATATCCGCTTTTCGGAGGAGGTGGTCGGAATGAGTAACGTGTTGGAAATGGGCCGGCTAATGCAGGGAAACGAGGCCGTGGCTGAAGGTGCACTGGCAGCGGGTGTGCGATTCTTTGCCGGTTATCCCATTACTCCTTCTACTGAGATTGCCGAAATAATGTCAAATAAGCTTCCCCAAGTGGGAGGTAAATTTATACAGATGGAAGATGAAATTGCCAGCATAGCTGCAATTATAGGTGCTTCGCTAGCCGGTTTAAAATCCTTGACTGCCACCAGCGGGCCCGGGTTTTCGCTAATGCAGGAGAACCTGGGCTTTGCTGCCATGGCTGAAGTGCCCTGTGTGATTGTTAATGTTCAGCGCAGCGGTCCCAGTACAGGTATGCCCACTGCTCCGGCTCAGGGGGATGTAATGCAGTCGCGCTGGGGTACCCATGGTGACCACCCTGTGATTGTCCTCAGTCCCTCATCCGTTAGGGAGGCCTACGATCTGGCAGTTAAGTCTGTAAATTTGGCTGAGGAATACCGGGTGCCGGTAATTTTGCTTTTAGACGAAGTGGTGGGACATTTACGGGAAAAGGTTGTACTGCCGGCGCAGGAACAGATTGATGTTCTAAACCGCCAGGGTCCGCAAACACCACCGGAAAGCTTTATTCCTTACACCTCCGGTGCAAAGGGAGTGCCGCCCATGGCAAATTTCGGTGATGGGTACCGCCATCACGTGACAGGGCTGGCCCACGATGAAACGGGTGCACCTAATAATAGCCCGGTGGTAGCTGAGGAGCTAATTCATCGTTTGCATAATAAAATTTTAGATAACCTGGCGGATATTATCATTGATGATTCCCGCTTCCTGGACGACGCAGAAATTATTGTTTTGGCCTATGGCTCCACAGCTCGCTCCGCCCGGCATGCTGTAAAGGAAGCCAGACGACAAGGGTTAAAAGCAGGATTATACCGCCCGCTTACGTTATGGCCTTTTCCGGAACAAAAGGTGCTGGAGATAGCAAAAAAGGCCAAGACCATTATTGTACCTGAGATGAATATGGGTCAATATAGGCTAGAGGTAGAGAGAGTAGTTGGTAAGCACTGCCAGGTTAAAGGCGTTAACCGCGTACACGGAGAGTTGATAAAACCCGGTGAAATATATGATACCATCCTGGAGGTGGTATAAGTGACACGTGAATTGGACTCGTACTTACGGGTGGATAAATTTCCTCATATGTGGTGCCCGGGCTGTGGTAACGGAATTGTACTGAGATGCTTGCTGCAGGCCATAAATGAATTGGAACTGGATCAGGACCGCACGGTCATAGTTGGTGGAATTGGATGTTCGTCACGGGCTGTAGGATACTTGGATTTCAATACTTTGCATACCACCCACGGGCGGGCACTTGCCTATGCCACCGGTATAAAATTGGCCAGACCTGAGCTCAATGTAATAGTAATTACAGGAGACGGGGACGCTACTGCCATAGGCGGCAACCATTTTATTCATGCCGCCCGCCGGAACATTGATTTAACCGTTCTTTTATTCAACAATAATATATACGGTATGACCGGAGGACAGTATTCTCCCTTAACACCGGCTAACAGTAAAGCTACCACCGCCCCGCATGGTACTATAGAGCCTAATTTTGACATATCGGAACTGGCTCGCAGTGCCGGGGCAAGCTACGTGGGCAGAAGTACCACATATCACACCAGTCTTCTCAAAGGCCTCGTTAAAAATGGCATAGAAAATAAGGGTTTTAGCCTTATAGAAGCTGTGGCTGCGTGCCCCACTGCCTATGGACGCCGTAACAAGATGAAGGGCGGAGCCGAGATGATTCTGCGGCAAAAAGAAAATGCAGTTAATATAAAAAAGGCTTTGCAAATGGCCCCTGAAGAACTGGAAGGAAAAATAATCATTGGTGAACTGCATAAACAAGAGGCGCCGGAATATACAGCTATGTATGATAATTTAATAGCTAGAGTGATGCAGCAGGCCGGGGGTGGCTCGGTCACGCCTCTTAAGGGAAATTAACGGGGGTGGAATGATGGGTTACAACAGGGAGCTGCGATTGAGCGGTACCGGAGGACAGGGACTTATATTGGCCGGAATAATTATTGCCGATGCAGCCATCAGGGATGGCAAGAATTCTATCCAATCCCAGTCATATGGTCCTGAGGCCCGGGGCGGTGCAAGCAAGGCCGAGGTAATCATAAATGAAGAAGAGATAGATTACCCTAAGGTATCGCACCCGGATGTGCTTTTAGTAATGAGCCAGGAGGCATGTGATAAGTATGCTGCGGACTTGGAAAAAGGGGGCATTATTATAGCCGACTCTTCTTATGTTGAGAATTTGCCCCCGGTTGAAGGCGTAGTTTACACTTTACCCATAACTATGACAGCCCGGGAGCAGGTAGGCCGGGAAATGGTGGCTAACGTAGTGGCACTGGGCGCCATGGCCAACATAACGGGCATCGTTTCCCGTGAGGCACTGACGGACGCTCTCCTTTCCCGTATTCCCCCGGGAACCGAGGAATTAAACCGCAAGGCATTGGATTTGGGCTGGCAGTTAGCGGAAAAAGCACTACATTAAATTTTAGTAATATGTTATTATGTAAATAATTAAATATTGAATATTTAACAGGTTATGATTTAATAATAGATAAGGGTATTAGCGGAGGCTTAAAGATAAGCCTCCGCTTTTTAATATTTTTCATCGTCACATGGAGGTAAACGAATGCTCAGCCTGATGCGGGTTAAGGAAACTGAACAGCGCATATCCGATGCCATAGCCTCTGCCTTAAAAGTGGAGGTAGAGATAATTGATTCTAATTTGGTGCGGGTGGCGGGAACAGGCAAAGTACGTGCAGGAGTGGGAGACCGCCTGCTACGAGGCCTGGTAAATAAACATGTTTTACAAACCGGTAAGCATGTAGTTATCAGCGATCCGGGAAATCATCCTATCTGCCGGTCCTGCCCGCTTTCCAGAGATTGTTTCTACCTGGCGTATATTGTATATCCACTGTGTGCAGAAGATAAAGTGATAGGGACTATCAGCCTGGTGGCCTTCGATGCAGAACAAAAGAAAACCTTAACCAACAATACGGAAACATTGGTTGACTTTGTGGGACGCATGGCTGACTTAATAACAGCCAAGGTGACCGAGCAGGAAATGGTTAAGGAAAGAATAATTATGGCCAACCGGCTGGAAGCCGTTGTGGACTCAGTTTATGAAGGAGTACTGGCTATAGATGAACAGGGATGCATTACGCATTTTAACCGCTCCGCCGAGCGTATGTTGGGGATAAAGAAGAATAAAGTGCTTGGCAAGGCCATTCAGGATATGTTTGGCACTAATATGCCTTTGTTAGATGTGCTAAAAGGAGGAAAAGGTTTTAAATCCAAGGAGTACTTTATAAATTTTGGCGGGAAAAAGCTACACTTTTGGATAACGGCCAAACATATCCGTTCCGAAGAAGACGGCTCTGCCGGTGTTGTGGCTACGTTTAGAGATTTCAGGGAAGCACAGAAATTGGCTTACCAGATTGTTACCACCCAGGAGGCAATGGGTTTTAATGATATTATCGGTGACAGTGAGGCTATCAACGAAATAAAGTTTAAGGCAGCGAAAATTGCCCGCAGTAACTCCACCGTGCTCATCGTGGGAGAAAGCGGTACGGGAAAGGAGCTTTTTGCCCGGGCTATTCATACTGACGGCGCGCAAAGCCAGAAGCCCTTTGTTCCCATTAATTGTGGGGCTATTCCGGAACACCTTTTGGAAAGCGAATTGTTTGGCTACGAGGAAGGTGCTTTTACCGGGGCCAGGAGGGGCGGTAAGCCCGGAAAATTTGAACTGGCCAACGGGGGAACTATTTTCCTGGATGAAATAGGCAATATGTCTTTGTACCTGCAGGCAAAGCTGCTCCGGGTGCTACAAGAGAGACAAATTGAAAGAGTTGGTGGTACTCAGATGATGTCGGTGGATATAAGGGTAATAGCCGCCACCAACAATGACCTGCAGGAAATGGTTACAAAAGGGCGCTTCCGTGAGGATTTGTATTACCGGTTAAGTGTTATTCCCCTGGTCATACCGCCTCTGCGAGAAAGAGCCAAGGATATCCCTTTGCTTCTTAATCATAATATGCGCCGTTTTAATAGACTATTGGGCAAAAATATACAGGGATTCAGTAATGAAGCTATGCAAATATGCCAAGAATACCACTGGCCAGGGAATATAAGGGAATTAATTAATGCTGTGGAATATGCCATTAACCTGGAGGAAGAAAGACTGATTTTACCGGAAAGTCTGCCCCCGCGTATTCGGCATACCAAGGAGAGCCAATCGCTGCCTGTTCACCCGGTGGAGATAAAGCCTTTAGAACAGCTGGAAAAAGAGGCAATAAGCAATGCCCTGGACAGCTACGGCTGGACGGATGAAGGGAAAAAACGTGCTGCTGCGGCGTTGGGCATTGGCAGGGCGACTATTTACAGGAAGATAAATAAATACCAGTTAAACGAGAGACATGAGTAAATGAACTACCCCTCCCTTCGCTCCGCTCTGGAAGGGGCTTCCACGAGCAAAACAAAGTTATGGAGTTTCCTGGTTCATAGTAGGTCCTTACTGCAACCTAGCTCCCCCGGCATCGAATCGGCCAGTCCCTGACCTACTACCCAACGTTTTAGTTTCTTTAGGTCGGGCTTGGGCACGGTAAGTCATCCTGGTACCGCAAAACGTTGACAAAATACACCCGACTATATTGGGAACTGATTTTACGTAGCAACCAATGACTTGCTACAACCCTATATGAGTTGTCAAAGAACTAACTATATTATAACAGAATAGCAAGGAATAGAACAAGAGTTCCTGGAAAAACAATGCGCCTTTCATCCCCGCCCTTCGCCCTCGCTTCGCGAGCAAGGAAGGCTCAGGATGGGGACTTCCCGGCGGGAAAGTTAAAAGGCTATTTATTTTGTGCAATTGCCCCTGTGTTGGTCAAAATAAGCCGACGTAGGGGCATTTCTCTTTAGAAAACGATGCCGAAAAGACTTTTTATAAACAAAAACTAATAATTGTAAAGGCTGTCAAATAACCTTAATATGAGGAAACGAAATTTAAAAAGAATGTTGAGATGGGAGGAAAAAATCATGTTAATTTATGGCTGATAGCGGCGTTATGGTTTAAATAGGAAAACGTTAAATTTTATAATATATACGAGATTTGGCATGCTATGCAATGAGGATAGGCTTATAGATATGTAAACTAAAATATTTGTCCCTTGAGGAGGATTTAAATTAAGGGCGATGAATATATATAATATAACTCCAACTTTGTGTGTGCGAAAGATTGCCTGTAGTTTTTAGGAAGCGGAGGTGAATTTTATGGTTTCTTCTGATAGCAAAAAAAGGAAGTTGGCTGTGGACAGGTCTGACGAGCTTAAAAGTCGAATTAATGAATATAGGGAAGCGTCAAAAGACATTCCCACGGGGTTCAAGTTGGAAAGTGAATATGCTGCCAGGAAGATAAAGATTTTAACTTTCTTTAATGCCACCGAAAAGGATTGGAATGATTGGCACTGGCAGATTCAAAACCGCATAAGTGATGTGCAAATTCTCCAAAAGTTTCTACTTCTCAGCGATGAAGAAGTAAAGCAGCTTACTAAAGTAAGTAAAACATGTCGTTGGGCGGTTTCGCCTTATTACCTTAGCCTTATGGATCCCGAGGATACTAATTGTCCGGTGCGAATGCAGGCAATTCCCAGTATTCGTGAAATTCAGGACTCCACAGGTGAGCATGATCCTATGGGAGAAGAGTATACTTCACCCGCTCCAAGAATAACAAGGCGTTATGCAGACCGTCTAATTATTAATGTTACTAACCAATGTGCCATGTTTTGCAGGCACTGTCAGCGCAGGCGGGATATTGGGGAAGTTGATAAACCGTCACCGGTGCTGGAAATTGAAGCTGCCATTGATTATATCCGCAAGAGTCCTGAGGTACGGGATGTTTTGATTACAGGAGGCGACCCGTTCACGCTTACTGATGACCGTTTGGACTGGATCCTTTCTGAATTAGATAAAATCGAACACGTAGAGATAAAGCGTATCGGTAGCCGGACTCCGGTTACAATGCCGCAGCGCATTACACCGGAATTGTGCAATATGCTGGAAAAACACCATCCCCTGTATGTAAATACTCATTTTAACCACCCCAAGGAAGTAACCAGGGAGGCACTGCAGGCAACACGGCTTTTAGCCAAGGCGGCCATTCCATTGGGCAACCAGTCTGTGCTCCTTAAGGGCATTAATAATGACAAGCATGTAATGAAAAAATTGAACCACGAGTTGCTTAAAATTCACGTTCGGCCGTATTACATTTTCCATGCCAAGGCGGTTAAAGGAACTACGCATTTTATACCTACAGTGCAGGACGGGCTGGATATTATGGAACATTTACGTGGGTATACATCCGGTCTGGCCGTCCCCTGGTATATTATTAACGCACCGGGCGGAAAGGGAAAGACTCCTCTGGTTCCGCAATACCTTCTTTCTATAGGGCCCGACTATGTAATGTTTAGAACCTGGGAAGGAGAAGTATTTCGTTATCCCAACGGTAAGCTGTAAAAAATTTTTGCCGCCTGCATATTGAGGGGTGCAGGTATAATGGGGTTTTAATTGACTAAATATTTAATAATTTAGTCAATTTTCAAAAAAAGATGAGTAAATAAGGAGGTTGCTGAAGTGAAAAAGTTGTGGGTACTGTTGTTAGCGCTGGTATTAGCAGTGTCGCTGGTTGCCACAGGATGTGGTGGTGCCGGCGGTGAAGGTGAAGACGGAGGCGAAGAGCAAAGCGGCGGTGAGGTTAATAATTTGCTGATGGCCACGGGTGGAACCGGTGGTACTTATTATCCCCTTGGCGGAGCCATTGCTAATGTTTGGACAGAAAAAATTGATAATGTTAAAGCAACAGTGCAATCCACGGGTGCTTCTGTGGAGAATATTCGTCTTCTGTCCAGTGGAGAAACCGATTTGGCCATGGCCATGAACGGTATTGCCCAGGCGGCCTGGAAAGGCGAAGGGGACTTTGAAGGTAATGCTGTGGATAACATTGCCGGTGCCGGGGTTATTTATCCCGAGATCATGCAAGTTGTAGCTGCTAAGGATGCCGGAATCGACACAATTGCCGACCTCAAGGGTAAGCGCGTATCTATTGGTCCCGTGGGCAGCGGTACTGCATCGTCTGCTATTAAGATCCTGCAGGCTTATGGTATTGACCCTGACAGCGATATTGAAAAATTCCAGGACACTTTTGGCGATGCCGCGAGGAAGATTAAAGACGGTAATCTTGATGCCGCATTTGCCGTATTAGCGGTTCCTGCTGCAAACATTATAGACATTACTACGGCTACCCCGGTCAACATTGTTGATATTAAAGGGGACGGGCTGGATAAGCTGCTGGAAGAGGCACCTGCTTTTAGTGCCTTTGAAATTCCTGCCGGGACTTATGAAGGTGAAGATGAAGTTGGTTATACAGTTGCTCAGTGGGCATCATTGTATATACCTGCCGACATGGATGAAGAGCTGGTATATAACTTAACCAAGGTAATGTATGAAAACGTAGAGACAATTGCTCAGGCCCATAATCGCGGCAATCAAATCACTTTGGATAACGCGGTAAAGGGATTTGCTCCGGTCCCGCTTCATCCTGGTGCTGAAAAGTACTTCCAAGAGCAGGGAATCCTTGAGTAAAAATGCTAAAGCGGCCTAATTTAAGGGCGTTGTTATGGATATTATTGGGTGTATTACTGGTGGTGCCTACAGCTTTGCTGGCGGCACCACCGGCTATTATTATTGTTCAGGAGCACCAAACCGGTAAAGTTTTGTTTAAAGAAGGAGTGGAGATGGGCGAAACTTTTACCCTGGATTATATTCATTCCGTTACTAAACAGCCGGTACAGGAGATTTATTACGTTAAGGATCAAAAAACACTGGCGCTAAAGGAAATGCATTATGACTCTTTTGGGTCAAACCTTCCGGTGGGACCCGAAAAATTAGCCCATGAAAAGACATCCTTTATTGTTGAAGAAGGTTTTTATAAGATAATATATGAGAATCGTACGTTTGAGCGTGTACCATTAAGGGTGGGCCAGGTAGTGGCTGATCATACCTTAATTTTTGGTGACGGTACCAGTCTACGTCTGTTGGACGTTACCGAGGGCGGCTGTTATGTGGATTTTTATGTTCAACCATTCTTTGAAAATGTATTGATGTAGTGGCCCCGCCTTATCTTCGCACAGCCTGTAAGACCCCGCCCTGTTAGGTCGGGGATTAACAGGCTGTAAGCTCGAAATAAGTGCGACTAAGGTTCAGATGGGGTAAAAACCCCACCTGAACCAAGTCTTCTTTATTCCCCTTACTAAAAAGAAAAGACTACAAGGTGATTCTATGACGAATGATGATCACAATTTAAAGAACACGGACCAAGATTTGCCTGAAAAGCAAGAGAACCGGGTAGCCTATTCTGATCAAAAGCAAGAGGATAAGTATGCAGAAATAGTTGCCGGGGAGAACATAGAGGAGTATGAGGCCAAAGCGCAGGAAATAGTGGAAAAATATGATACCGGGGCCAATTATCGTAAAAAAACGATATTGGGCCAGTGGTGGTATTGGATTATTTCTGCTATTTGTATTACTTTAAGCGTTTTTCAGCTTTATACTGCTATATTCGGTACGCTCATATCGAATCAGCAGCGGGGCTTTCACGTAGCTATGGCTCTGGGGTTGATATTCCTTTTATACCCCGCCAATATAAGGACTGATACCAAGGTTACCTGGCGTAGTTGGGTACCCACCGCAGTAATACTGATTCTGGCGGGATTCTTTTACTATGACGGCAGAATTGCTTTACCCGTTACCTTGGGTGCCATCGTTATTACACTTTTGTTTCAACTAAGTAAATATTTTAAGAAAAGCTATCAGGGAGTGCCTCTCCCGGATATTATATTAGCCTTGCTCGGTTTTAGTACCGGTTTATACCAATTTTTCTATTATGATGCCATTATTCACCGGGTAGGCATGTACAATAACTTAGACTATTTAATGGCGGGTATGGGAGTTTTATTGGTACTGGAGGCAGCACGCAGGGCAGTGGGGCTGCCCATCGTAGTACTGGCTTCTATGCTGCTGCTTTATGCCCATGTGGGGCCATATATGCCGTCCTTTTTCCAGCAAAGAGGATTCAGCATTGAAAGAATTATTTCGCACTCATTTCTTAGTATGGAAGGTATATTCGGTATCCCCATTGCCATTTCCACTACATTTATATTCTTATTTTTAATGTTCGGTGTTATTTTACAGAAAACAGGCCTGGAAAAGTTCTTTACCGATCTGGCCATGTCCTTAACCGGCTGGATGACCGGTGGTACTGCTAAGGTTGGAGTACTAACCAGTGTTTTTTCGGGCATGATTACCGGCAGTTCGGTTGCCAATACCGTGGGGAACGGTGCATTTACCATTCCCATGATGAAGCGCTCCGGTTATAAACCGGAGTTTGCAGCTGCGGTGGAGGCCGCTTCTTCCACCGGGGGGCAGATTACCCCACCGATAATGGGCTCGGCAGCCTTCCTGATGATTGAGTTTACTGGTCTTGAATATGGTGCAATTATAAAAGCAGCCATCATTCCTGCGTTGTTATTTTTTGTGGGACAGTTTATTGTGGTTCACTTTGAGTCTAAGCGGGTAGGAATTATGGGTGTTCCTCGCAGTCAACTGGCCAGTGTCACTAAATTATTAACCCGCCAGGGGTACCTGCTGCTTCCTATTGTTGTAATTATAGCTATTCTGTCCAGTGGGCAGTCAGCCATGCGTGCCGCGCTAATGGGAATAGCTACCTCGGTGTTCATGAACTTGGCCGTATTGCTTATTGCTTACCTACTGGGTAAATACGGAGAGCTGGAGTATAAATTAACTCCTGCAAGGTTTATGGAAATTTTGATTGAATCTGCCCGCGTGGCTCTGCCTGTAATTGCTGCCTGTGCGGCAGCGGGCGTTATTGTAGGGGTTATTACTTTGACGGGCTTGGGATTAAGAATTTCCGGTGGCATCTTAGAACTGGCCAACAATAAGCTGCTATTGACCATGTTCTTTACCATGATTGCCAGTATTATACTGGGTATGGGGCTACCCACCACCGCTAACTATGTAATCACTGCCACCATGGCAGCACCGGCCCTTTTGGCGTTTGATGGAGTACCGGTCATTGCGGCACACCTGTTTGTGTTTTACTTTGGCATAGTGGCGGACATTACACCACCGGTGGCTTTGGCTGCCTATGCGGGTTCGGGTCTGGCCCAAAGTAATCCCATGCAAACTTCATTTCAAGCAGTTCGGATTGCCATAGGCGCCTTTCTGGTTCCTTACATGTTTGTATTAAATCCGGAATTATTAATGGTCGATGCAACCTTTGGAGCTTTTTCTTTGGCCTTTGGTACTGCTATCTTGGGCATGTTTAGCCTGGGGACGGCCGTGGTAGGTTACATTGACAGGAATTTAAGCTGGTTGGAGCGTTTCTTGTTGTTAGCCTCCGGGTTGGGGCTCTTATATGTAGGTATATACTCAGATGTAATTGGTTTCATTGTATTTATCGGGATTTATGTACATCAAAAGTTTGTGTCTCGTAAGGAATCAAAGCTGAACCTTGGTTCCTAAAGGGCTATAAAGATAAAGATTTATTAGTGAGATGTTATCCCTGGTTTTTATAGCCGGGGCTTTTTTTATCTTGCAAGAATAAGTTAATAAGTTGGGGGCCTGACCCAGGAATGTTGCTAAGTTTGTAGAAGATTCCATGTGATACATAGAGTTAAAGCAAAAAAGAAAAAATGTTATGTTTCCAAGGGCATATTTAGGGGGTTGTTCCCCCCTTAAACGGAGGGTTAGTAAATGAAAAAGATTTACCGTTCTGCCTGTCCGCTGGACTGTTATGCATCCTGTGGGTTGCTTATATATACTGAAAACGGAAGAGTAACAGGAATAAAAGGTGATCCCGAGCACCCTCTTACCAGGGGCAAGGTTTGTGGTAAAGCGCGCAAACACCTGGAGAGACTCTATAGCCCGGAGCGTATACTTTATCCTATGGTAAAAGAGGGCAGTGATTGGCGGCGTATCCAGTGGAACGAGGCTTTAGACATTTGGGCCCGCAAGTTAGAAGAAATAAAAAGGCAGTATGGAACCGGCGCAGTGCTATACCATGATGCCAGTGGTTCTAACGGCGTTTTGAGGGGACTGGGGTCTCGTTTCTTTAATGTTTACGGTGGAGTTTCCATACCCGAGGGCAGTCTATGCTGGGCCAGCGGTAAGGCAGCACAGGCTGTGGATTTCGGTGGTCACCAGGCCCATGAGTGGGACGACCTTGAAAACTCCCGCAACATATTTCTCTGGGGACGTGACCCGGGCCGCACGAATATACACTTGCTGCAATACCTGAAACGGGCAGCAGCAAAAGGTGCCCGGCTAATATCCGTTAATCCCGTGCGGGTGCAGACGGGTGTAACCGGCACCTGGCATGTCTATCCCAGACCAGGCACGGATGGAGCCCTGGCCCTGGGGATGGCTCACCAAATAATTGCAGAAGGCCTGATTGACAAGGCTTTTGTGGAAAAATATACAAAGGGTTATGCTGAATTTGCAGCCTTGGTAAAGGAGTTCCCACCTGAAAAGGTTGCCGGTATTTGCGACATACCGGCAGAGGAAATAAAGCTACTGGCCAGGACATATGCCGGCGGGGGACCCTCGGCCATCATGTTCGGTTACGGCATGCAGCGCTATACCAATTCAGGCCGGACGGTACGGTGTATTGATGCACTGGCAGCCATTACCGGTAATATAGGCGTACCCGGAGGCGGAGCCAATTACGTGCACCAGCACTGGAAGGATTTTTTTACCGACCTTTCAGGAGCAGAATTTGCCCGGGCGGGACGTACTTTTCCCTGGCCGGCGCTGGCACGCCGCGTTATGGAGGCGGATGACCCGCCGGTTCGCTCCATTGTAGTCACACGTTCTAACCCTGTAACACAACTGCCGGATACTAATAAAGTACTGCAGGCGTTTAGGGCAGTAGACTTTGTGGTGGCCATTGAATTCTTTATCAATGATACCGCTGCCGAGGCAGATCTTTTTCTTCCCTGCACCACTTTCTTGGAGGATGAGGACGTGGTGGTATCTTCCTGGAACAATTATGTTTCCTATATGCCCAGGGTGATAGAGCCACTGGGAGAAAGTAAGTCAGATGTGGACATATTTACAGCGCTGGCCAGAAGGATGGGGTTTTTGGACTTCGGCTTCCATAGTTCCCAGGAATGGCTGGAGCGGGCCTTGTCCCGGGCGGCAAGTAACGGCATAGATTTAGAAAGGCTAAAAGAAGGACCGGCACGTAACCCGGCTGCACCAAGAATAGCCTGGGGGGATCGTAAATTTCCCACACCCAGCGGAAAGTATGAGCTATACTCGGAAAAGGCGGTGGAAAAGGGTTTAGAGCCTTTACCAACTTATGTGCCACCGCAAATGTTAAGCCGGGAAACCGAAAATTTCCCGCTGTACTTGCTAACGCCGCATAGCGGGAGGACCATACATTCGCAGTTTTGGAACCTTATACCCGATGAAACACTGGGTTCACTGCCTGCGGTAGAAATGCATCCTCAAACTGCTGCCGGTACAGGAGTTAATGCCGGTGATAGGGTGTGGGTAGAATCCTCGCAAGGGCGACTACAAGGAATCCTTTATACGGTGGATGATATTCGGCCGGGTGTGGTCCGTATTTACCAGGGACGCTGGGCGAGCCAGAACGGGGGAGTGAATTTCCTCACCCCGGATGCCGTGTCTGATCTGGGCAGTGGGTCTTGCTACTATGATTGTCGATGCCGGGTTTACCGGTGTCACGATTAAATATATTTCAAAACATCAACCAACCCGTTTTGACACCAATTGAGATTCACACAAAAAGAGTATCCGGAATTGACGGATACTCTTTTTGTGTGAATTTTTAATTATTTTTCTGCGATAAGACTGTTTTTAGGCTTAGGTGAGCTAAACTGACAAAAAAATCTCTAAATTGGCAACAGAAATCGACACGTGATTTAGAGCTTGTCCTTTATAATATAAAAAAGTAGAAAGGGTGCCATTTTTTGGAGGTAATGCCATACTGGGTACTCATACCCTACGGGTTTGTAGAAAGAATTATTATTCTGGAGTTTGTTTGCTGTGCATCGGGTATTGGAATGAAAAAGATGGATTTAATTATTGCCGCTTTGGTTGGACTTTTCTTTACATTGGCTATTAGAGCCATTTTCCCCGGGGATTACTTTATTATATCCTTATTCTGTGGTATAAGCACTGTAGCCATTATTTGGTTTTTTACCGGGATAACGGGAGTACGTGTTTGGATATCATCTATCTTTGTGCTATTTATTCTATCAACAGTTGAAGCTATATCATATGTTTACGCCACCCAGTCTCTCCTAAAGTTTTTTAGTTTTATTTTTGTCTGGGTTTTGACGGGAATTCCCCACATAGTAGTTTTACTGCTAGCTTCTTTTCTAATAAAGAAGGTGAGAGGAAACTATGCTGCTCGAGAGGAAAAGGCAACTTAGGAATGGTCTAGTTTGTGTTTTTGTTCTGCAAATGTTTCTTGTTTTTGGCGTATCTTTGCATATCTTTTTATCCAGTCAGGGAATAAATGAGCTATTTGGAATTACCATTATTCCCATCAAACAAGCAGTGACCGTATTAATATTCCTTACTATTTCTCTGCTCTCTCTTGGTATTTACCTCACCTATGAATTATCTAAAATGTCAAAAATTGAAGTGGAGTTGGCTAATAAAAAAGCGACCCAGGAATTAACGGAGCAAAACCTGCGCCTGTTAAGATGTCAAAGGCATGACTTTCTGAACCACCTGCAGGTTATCTCCGGTTATATTCAGATGGGTAAAGGAAATAAAGCGGCAAAATACATCCAGGAAATAAATCAAAATTTGAGGGGCATCAGGGTGGTAAGCGGCCTCAATATGCCGGAGGCGTCGGTTCTTCTCCTGGCCAAAAGGGAAGAAGCGGCCAAGTACAATATTGACTTTAATTACGACCTTAAAACCGATCTCTCCAATGTGAGAATAAAAGAATATGATTTGGTGAGAATTTTGTCCAATTTAATTGACAATGCCATATACGAGCTGAAGAAGGAAGATATTTTAGGTCAAAAAATTATAAATGTAGTCATGGACAAAATAGAAGAAAATCTATATATCGAGATATTTAACTCCGGCAGCTTTATCCCTGATACAGAGCGAATTTTTAATTATGGGTTCACAACAAAGGGCAACAATGGTTCGGGCTCCGGTTTATATATAGTTAACGACTTAGTTAAGAATAAGTATAACGGTAATATTGATGTGGAAAGTAGTGAACACCTGGGAACAAATTTTAAAATTTCCATTTAAACTTTTTATGAGCCTGTGGCCACCAACCAAACACAAAAAGCAGTTTGTAACTATCATTAAAAAAGGGGGGTAATAAGTGCAAAAAATAAAATGCTTGCTTTTCATGGGCGTATTGGCTCTTGTTACATTGCTGGCCAATATCACTGCCGCCGGTGCTTGTGGTGTGTTCCATTATCAGCCCGAACTGCCGGAATCGCTAGCTCAAAAGTACGATTAATTTAATGTCAGAATGCGGCCGTTAAATCGGCCAATTTTTTTGAATATTTTTAAAATTATTGAGGTTATTAATATGAGTAAAGTAATACACAATTTTGCCCAAAGGATCTCCCGGGAAACAGGGAACAATGAAACAGGTGTTATTGTGTTCGGCCTGCAAAGCCTGGCAAGTTTAATTTTCAACTATGTTGTATTAGCTGTATTATCATATTTCCTCCAAGTTTTTCCCCACACTATAATAGCTGCTTTGGCTTCGTCTTCGCTGAGAATTTTTTCCGGCGGCTCCCACGCTTCTTCTTCTTTACGCTGTACCATTTTTGGTACGTTAGTGTTTTTGATCCTGGGGAGAATAGCCGTCACCTTAGCTTTTTTTACCTCTACCGCCTTTTTTTTGTCTTTAGGAATTTCTATTGCCGTGCTGGCTACAGCAGCAATATTCAAATACGGTTATGCCACCACCCATAAAAAGCCCCTTAATTCCTATGCCCATGGAATAAAACTAAGGACCATAGCCATTACTGTTCTCTTTGCCTGGCTTGCTGTAATATTATACCTGTCATATTTCTATATTCTGAGTTTACAGAGCCGGGTTTTTATGGCATCTGCACTCACCGGAATTGCATGGCATACTTTTTGTTTAACTCCTTGGGGACATAAAGTAAACCAAATAGCGGATAAGCAAATGCAGAAATTGCGCCTGTGATATTATATTCGAATACGGGGCCAACTGCATGAATAGAAGCTAAGTACGTTTATTGCCAAGACGGTGCGGTTTTTATTATAATGGTTTTTAATAGCTAACTAAACGGGACAAGAATAATATAAAGGAGGTCTGAAGCAGCTACAGATTAATTAAACAAAAGCAAATAAAGAACAATAAACCATTGACATCGAACACGGGTTCTAATTAAGATAATGGCAAAAGGTGGTGTCAATGGAAAAATTGCTAACACCTCACCAGGTAGCAAAGCTATTGAACGTATGGCCACATACAATACGCCGCTGGGAAAGAGAAGGGAAATTAAAACCATTACGCACACCCGGCGGTCATAGACGTTATAAAGAATCGCAGATAATGGCTTTGATTGGTGAAGATATAACTGTAAGAGGAACAAAGCAATGTGCTGTTTATGCCCGTGTATCCACCGCAAAGCAAGCCGAAGCCGTAAATTTACAGCGGCAAAAAGAGCGGTTAATAACCTATGCGGTAGAAAAAGGTTATCAGGTTAAAGCGGTCTATAATGAAATTGCTTCCGGTCTAAACGAGAACAGGCGGGAACTTACCAAACTGGCCAAAACCGCCACAAAGGGTGAAATAGACGTTATTGTTATCGAATATAAAGACCGGTTAGCCCGTTTTGACTATAAGTACCTGGAACAATATTATCGGCTATGCGGCATTGAAATTGACATTATGGAATCGGACGAAGAGAAATCACCACAAGAAGAACTAGTAGAAGACATGATCGCCATAGTGACCAGTTTTTCGGCCAGGATTTACGGTAAACGTGGCGGGCGTGTAACAAAAAAGCTAACTGAACTTATCAAGCAGGAGGTGGTTGCCTGTGAAAACCACGGTTAGAGGAACCATCCTCCAGCTCATCGAGGTTCAGAAAAATTTCCTCGACAACCTCATGGGGCGTTACTGTGCCGCAGTTCGTTGGTCATTTAAAAGACTTTTGGATGGGTGGAAGGTGCAGGACATTCGCATATCAGTACAGGCGAAGTTCAGTCTCAATTCCCGACAAGCCAACGATGCAGTATACGATGCCCAAAGCACCATTAAAAGCCAACATGAACTGGTAAAGTACCACTATGAAAACGCCAAAGCCAAGCCCCAATTTACCGAAAAACGTATTGCTAAAGCCAAAACACCCGCTAAAATTGCCAAACTCCAAAAACGGTTAGATAAAGATAAAGAGCAGCGCAAACTGGCCAAGTGGCAGCATTACCTTGAAACCAATACCTTCCCGCCCGTAGTATTCGGCGGAAAGAAACTATTTTTGGAACGGTGCAAGGGCAGTATCACCAGGGAAGAATGGCGGGAGGCTAGATCAAACCGCTATTTATCCCGGGGAGATAAGACTAAAGGCGGCAACCTGAACACTCGCTTATACGAAATTGATGGTCAAATCTACCTTGATCTAGCTGCCGAACAGGTGCAGACCGGTAGATCAGTACGCTACAACCGTATCACCGTCCCGATCTACCTGGCCCATAAGCCCTCGAAAAAAACCGGCAAGATAAACGGTATCAACTATCGGCAAATGGTTTTGGACTATCTCCAGACAGGCGGTGCCTATCAAGTAGAAATCCTCCGCAGAGAGGGAAAATATTACGTCCATGTCACCATTGAAGAAGAAATCCCGGTGCCATATAACGCCATAGGCGTTACAGGAATAGACACCAACCCAGACGGACTGGGAATGGTCATGGTAGACTACCTGGGGCAATACCGGGGGAGCCAGTGGTTGGGTGAGGGTGAGTGGACATACGCCAGAAGCAACCGTAAGGATAACCTTATCGGTGAGATGGCCAAGCAAGCTGTAACAGCAGCTAAAAGTAAAGGTTATGCTGTAGCCGTAGAGGACTTAAAGTTTAAAAACGACAAGTCCGTAACGGCCAAGTTTAACCGTATGAGTCATGGTTTTATCTGGTCAAAGTTTCTGGAATACATTGACCGGTGTGCAGCCCGTGAGGGGGTGCCGTTAATAAAGGTAAAACCGGCCTTTACCTCGGTTATAGGTACTCTAAAGTACCAGCATATGTACGGGCTATCGACCCACCAGTCAGCAAGCTATGTAATTGCCCGGCGTGGTTTAGAGTTTACCCATGAGAATATACCAAAAGTATTGCTCGAAAAGCTGATTAAGAAAAAGCCCGAATTTAAACTAATGACCAACTGGAAACAGTGGTCAGCAATTAAGAAAGCAATTCAGAAACATCTTAAAAAGAAAGGGGTGAACAGCCTGGTTTCATGGCATGTTTACCGGAAAGAACTGTTAGATATAGGTTGACACCAAAAAGCCTTTAGAGTTTGCGGGTGACACGGTACACGTTGTGAAAGGCCGTTGTCACAAGTCGCCAAACCAGGCGGAGGTAACACCTTCTCCGGGCAGTACGTTTGCTTCAGGCAGCGGCGGTGATCCCAAAAGGTGAACCACCCGGAATGTAGTCTGCAGGCTACAGCCTAGCAGTTGAATCCTGTGATACTGCCTCCCGTTAGTCGGCGGGAGAGAAGCCTAAATAAATCTGAATTATACTGTATAAATCAGATATGTTTAGGTTTCAGAAACCAGGGACAATAAATGGAGAGCAAAATTGCTAAGGCGATAGACATGAATTACTCACCGGTGGCGGTAATCTGGACAGATGAAAAGCCTGAAGGGGCATTACAGTTTAAAGAAGGTTTAAGGGCCTGTGTGGTAGCCATGCTTACTGCCGCAGCTAAAGGCAAGACAGCGGTTTTTGACCGCAAAACGTTTGGTTGCCCGGGCGGAGGCACCGGCCTTGGCTTTGGTAACCAGTACGTTTATTTTCCAGGTGGGATTGAACACTTCTTGTCTACGGGCAACCCTGAGTTCTGCCAGACAGAGATGGGCAAAAACATTGCTAAAGGACTGCCGCACCTGGAACACGGTGAGAGGTACTTTAAGTCACCTGAAACAGCATCGAAGTTTGTTGATTCTCTTCCTATTATGGACATTCCTAATGAATATATTGTTCTAAAGCCAGTCGATCAGGTTAGTGGTAGTGAAGAGCCAAAGACGGTGGTTTTTCTGGTTAAGCCTGACCAGCTATCTGCACTGGTGGTACTTGCCAACTATGGAAGAGGGGTAAATTATAATGTTACAGCTCCCATGGGGGCTGGATGTCATACTTTTGGTATTTTTCCGGCCAGTGAAGGTGAGAAAGAGACTCCAAAAGCTGTAATCGGTATGTTCGATATTACTGCTCGGCCCAAGGTTGATAAAGACATTTTGTCCTTCAGCGTTCCTTTTAAAATGTTCGAAGAAATGGAGAATAACGTAGAAGGAAGTTTCCTGGAACAGGATCCATGGTTAAAAGTAAAGGATCGTAACAAGTAAGTGAACAAAAATATATTGCAGCAGATATAATTCATAAGAAAAGAGATTTGATACAATACCCTTTAAAGGGTATTGTATTTCTGTATTTGGGGTATTGGCATATATATAGAGAGTTCTAGAGCAGGATTTGACCGTGATCAGGACGAATTTCTCAAAATAACTCTAATTCTCGGAGGTCAGATAATGGCTCAGAAAATCCTGGTTGTTGACGATGAGAAGTCCATAGTTAGGCTGGTAACCTTTAACCTGGAGAAAGAGGGCTTTAAAACCCTGAAGGCGTATGAGGGGGAAGAGGCGCTGCAGCTGACGCGGGAAGAGAAACCTGACTTGATACTTCTTGATATTATGCTGCCCCGGGTGGACGGCCTTGAAGTCTGTCGTCGCATCCGGCAGGAGAACATACCGGTGGCCGTTATAATGGTAACCGCCAAGGACGAGGAAATAGATACTGTGCTGGGGCTTGAATTGGGTGCTGACGATTATATTACCAAGCCTTTTAGTCCACGGGAATTACTGGCCCGGGTTAAGGCAGTATTAAGGCGTACAAATACTAAGTCAGAAAGCGTGAGCCATGAAAGCATAAATATTGGTGACTTGGTTATCGACTCGTCAAGATACGAAGTAAATGTAAAGAACCAGCCGGTGGAACTGACGCCAAAGGAGTTTGAATTACTGGATTTTTTAGCGCGGAATATGGGGCGTGTAATGACCAGGGATGTTCTCCTTAACCAGTTGTGGGGGTATACATATGCAGGTGACACCAGGATTGTTGATGTGCATGTAAGTCATTTAAGGGAGAAAATTGAAGAAAATCCGAAAAGACCGGCTTATATAAAAACGGTACGGGGCGTGGGTTACAAATTTACGGAGCCCGTTAATTAACCGCCGTACAGGGGGGGGGGTAGTTGAAATATAACTATAAAAAATTATAAATAACCATTTGCTATTTATAGATATTAGTGGCAATAAATGCTATACTATAAATAGTAAAGGTGTGATTATATGAACTACTATCCAATCGGTGAGTTTGCAAAAAGAATCAATGTAACTCATCAAACTTTAAGAAACTGGCACAACGAAGGTAAACTTATTCCTGCTTACATCAGTCAAGGCGGTCATAGATATTACAGTGAAGATCAGTTAAGAGAAGTACTAGGTATTACCAAACCATCAAAGAGTAGAATTACTGTTGGTTACTGTCGGGTAAGTAGTCAAAAACAAAAAGATGATTTAGAAAGACAAATTCAAAATATGAAAACTTATTTATTAGCTCAAGGCAAACCTTACGAGATCATTTCTGATATAGGTAGTGGGATTAACTATAAGAAAAAAGGGTTACAGGAACTAATTAGACGTATTTTACACAACGAAGTAAATAAAGTGGTTATATTCTACAAAGACCGTCTCTTGCGTTTTGGGTTTGAACTAGTAGAATTTATTGCTTCACTGCATAACTGTGAAATTGAAGTTATCGACCATGCAGAAAAGATAGAAGAACAGGAGTTAGTTGAGGATCTAATTCAGATTGTGACTGTCTTTAGCTGTCGGTTACAGGGTAAACGCGCGAACAAAGCTAAGAAACTCCTGCAGGAGCTGAAAGAAAATGGTTAAAGCATTCAAGGTTCAACTCATACCAACAAAGGAACAAGAAGAAAAGTTCCGCCAGTCAGCAGGGGTAGCTCGCTGGGCCTATAACTATGCCCTGGGTAAGCAGTTAAAGAATTTTGAAGAAGGTAATAAATTCATTCGCGAAGGGGAACTCCGCAAAGAAATAACGGCCTTAAAAAAGACTAATGAATACGCATGGTTAGGCGATGTATCAGCCCAAATACCCAAGCAGGCCGTAAGGGACTTAGACCAAGCCTACAAACGTTTCTTTGAAATTAAGCAGTCAATCACAGAAAAATACACTAACAAGACCCTCGAAAAAGCCAAGAGAACTGGTAAAAAACTCACCGCTTATGACTTAAATGGACATCCAAAGTTTAAGAGTAAACATAAGAGTATGCCGAGGTTTTTCCAGCGTGAAGACAAGCTGGTAATCTCTAACGGCAAGGTAAAGTTAGAGAAAATCGGCTGGGTTAAAATCGCGGAAAAAGATCGTTTTCCAGCAGGCAAATACAGCAATCCACGAATAAGCTTTGACGGGTTCTACTGGTATCTTTCCGTTAGTATTGAGCTAGAAAATAACATTAACTATCAACCTAAAACCGAAGGCATTGGCATTGACGTAGGAGTAAAGGATTTAGCCATTTTCAACAGCGGCGAAAAAATAAAAAACATTAACAAGACAAAAGAAGTTCGCCGTCTGACCAAAAAGCTAAAACGACTGCAGCGCCAAGCAAGTCGACAGTATGAAAAACGTAAAAAGGAAGGTGGTGAGAACCGTTACAGAAGGACCTGTAACCTATTAAAACTGGAAAAGAAAATCCTTTCTGTTCACCGGAGGCTAAAAAATATCCGTCTTAATCACGTTCACCAGGCCACAGCCAAGCTGGTGAAAGCCAAGCCAGCTTTTATTGCCATCGAAGACTTAAACATTAATGGCATGATGAAAAACAAGCACTTAGCTCGCGCCGTTCAAGAACAAAAACTTTATGAATTTAGGCGTCAGTTAATCTATAAATGTGATTGGAACGGAATCCCCTTGGTATTGGCAGACCGGTTCTATCCAAGCAGTAAGCAGTGCAGTCATTGTGGTTCAATAAAAAAAGACCTGAAATTATCTGACCGTACTTATTATTGCAAGCATTGCGGCTTCAAGATTAACCGGGACGAAAACGCCAGTATTAATCTAAAACACTACGGACTAGAACAATTCGCAAGTTAGCACAAACAAGCACTTGCGGATATGTACCGATTCGTTAGTCGGGAATTTAAGCCTTTGGAGAGTTATATCAAACGGTAGTAGCTTCGGCAAAACCGGGCTCAATGAATTAGGAAGTGAAAACTTGTAAGTTTTAATAGTTTTTCTGTAACGGATATGATGTTTAAGCGATTGCGTTGGAGGTTGACGGCAACTTATATAGGATTGGTAATCTTAGCCATGCTGGTGCTGGGATTATTTTTGATGAGCTCCCTCAAGGGATATTTCTATAATAATCTGGAAACTAGATTGAAATCCCAGGCTTTTTTGGCATCCCGTTTAATAAAGGAAACAAAAAGTGACTGGAACTTTGATTTTATGGAGAGTCAGGCAGATAAAATCAGTAGTGATGTGGGAGCAAGGGTAACAATCATTAATATTGCCGGTAAGGTTTTAGGGGATTCAGAAGAGTTTGCCCCACAAATGGAAAGTCATATTAACAGACCTGAAATTCAAAGAACAATGAATAAAAAAGAAGGAATGGCCATTCGTTACAGCAGTACATTAGACAAGGATATGATGTATGTGGCCGTGCCTATTACTGAAAATGGTAAAACTTCCGGCTATATGCGCTTAGCTGTACCGATTACGGAAACACGCCAGGCTTTCTCTAAGTTATGGTCGGTGGTAACGGCAGCTGTTTTAGTGGCCGTTTTTTGTACCATTGTGATAAGCTTTGTACTTAGTAAAATGGTGACCGGTCCGGTTGAAAAATTGATGGAATTTACCAGGCGTGTTTCCAGGGGGGACTTTGATTTTCGGGCCCAAGTAAAAAGCAGTGACGAGATAGGTGAGCTTGCCGGGGCACTCAATCACATGGCGACTACCATTAAAGAGAAAGTGCGTTTAATTTCAGAAGGTAAAAATAGGCTGGAAACAGTTTTGACCAACATGACCAGTGGGGTCATCTTTATCAATGGGAAAAGACAGGTAGACCTGGTAAACCCGGCTGCGGAAAGGTTTCTGTCCTTTACGGGTGAGGGAAGTAAGGGTGTAGTACATGATGCGTTAATTAAACATCCTGAGCTCTCGGCCGCAATAGATAACGCTTTAAAAAGCTGTGGAGCACTGGAGCGGGAGATAAAGATAGAGAACCCGGAAGAGGCGGCATTACAGGTTGTTATATCCCCTATCCACAATAATAAGGGAGATTGCATAGGGGTAGTGGCAGTTTTACACGACATAACCGAACAACGAAAGGTTGAAAGAATGCGTAAAGACTTTGTCGGCAATGTTTCCCACGAGTTAAAAACTCCGGTGACGTCCATCAAAGGATTCACCGAAACATTGTTGGACGGGGCAATAGATGATCCCGAAACTAATCGGGAGTTCGTGGAGATTATAGACAAGGAGGCTGATAGGTTAAAAAGAATCATCCAGGATCTTTTAGAATTATCCCGATTAGAAGGCAAGCAGGTAAAATTGAATTTTAAACCGGAGGATTTATCTTCTATTATCCGAAGCACTGTTCAAAACCTTAGCGGTCAAATTAAAAGTAAGAACTTAAATGTCCAAATTGAATTACCTGAAAAAACCGTAATAGCAGCTGTTGACAGAGATATTGTGGAACAGATATTAGTTAACCTGGTTGACAACGCCGTCAAGTATTCACCGGCTGGTGGCGTAATTGAAATAGCAGTTGAAGAGCGGGAAAAAGATGTTGTAGTGAGAGTTCGAGATACCGGTATGGGCATACCGCCGGGAGATATAGGACGGGTCTTTGAAAGGTTTTACCGTGTTGATAAGACTCGTAGTAGGGATCAGGGTGGTACAGGACTGGGGCTCAGCATAGTAAAACACCTGGTTGATATTCACGGCGGAACGGTGGGCGTGACTAGTAAGCACGGAGAGGGATCGGAATTCTTTTTTGCATTGCCCAAAAATTGTTATTAAAAGATAAAACGCCCATACGGTTGTTAATGTCACTGAGGAAAAAAGTAACTGTACACTTCATGGGGAGCGGGCATTTTACCTGCTCTTTTTTTACACTTTAGGAAAGTATACCTTGCCATATAAATGGCAAGGGACAAAGGAAAAAAGTACCAAAAAGCGCGCGCCATGTGCCCAGAATGGGTATAAGGGAACTGATTTAGCGCGCTTTTCTTGTAGTTCGGAATTTGTTCGGAGTTTGTTCACAACTTGATCAAAATTTATGGGTACAATAAATATAGAAAACTGCAAAGGAGGTGAAACAATGAAGCGTAAATTATTATTGGTATCCATGAGTATAGTGCTGGTGCTGGTTTTTGCCCAGGTCGCATTTGCTTGGGGTGGCGGTCCCCGGGGTTTTTCCGGTGACAACTGGGTGAATATGGCCGACCTGCTGAAGCTGACTGACAAGCAGGCAAAGGCGGTACAGGATATCCAGTCAAAGCACTTCAATGACATGCAGGATGAGCGCACCAAAATGCAGCAGCTGAGCAACGACCTGCGCACCCTGCGTTGGCAGCCGGGTGCCGACCAAGCCCAGGCTGAGGCCAAACTCAACGAGCTGAACAATCTGCGCCAGCAAATGTATCAGCAGCGCGAGCAGTACCGCAGTGAGATGATGTCCCAATTTACCGATGAACAGCTCGCTGAAATGGTCAGAAACGGAGGCTGCGGCTTCCGTGGAGGTCGTGGTTTCGGCGGCGGTTTTGCCGGGCGTTAAGCTTCTGGTTTTTAACACATAGAAAGGGGCAGGTTCCTTTTTTTGAATTTTAAAAAAGGTGCCTGTCCCTTTTTTGCTTAGTCTTCTTAATCCCTTGTTACAAATAGTTTAAATGTCCGTAACTTTAATTAGAAAATAATAAGATATATTAAACACATAGCATTGAAAGGGTATGATGAAAAGAGTAAAAACAAAGGAGAGCTGACAAAATGATTGGGGCAAAAGCCGAAGCCGATAGCATCTATTATAACGACGAAAAACTGCTGGAATATGTTAATCTTTTAAACGGGCTCAATGAAGCACGGACACCAAATGAATGGAAAACTATAAAGGCTAGGTCAAATTTCAAGGATTTGTTTGGAGTAAGCATAAAACCTGGTGATTATTATTTTATCCGTAGATTTGGCGTATTAGCTTCTAATGACAAGGTGCTGTTGTCCCGGATGTCTATGGAAAAAATGATCTATTGCCTCTTTAACCAGAATTATAACATGGCTCAAAAGTTATCAATATTAAAACAGCAGCGAGATAGGGAATTTCTAAAAGCACATTTAAAGTCAAATTGTATAGGAGTTTAACATGGTAAGTGACGGTTTTGGGATAGCTGGAAAGCTGGTATTATATTTTCATGGTGTATCAAATACAGCAGGGGAATAGCCTATCTTCTGTTGCGTTGAACCTAAAATTTGGGCAGATTTTATCAGAGCATCCAGCTCATCTGGGGCAATATCAACAGGAAGGGGACGTACTCGCCCGTTCCTGTTAATTACGGCTGGAAGGCTCATGCATACATTACTTATACCGTATTCTCCCTGTAGAAGTCCCGAAACCGTCAATATGGAATTTTCGTTACGTAGTATATTTTCACATATTCTCTTTACCGCCAGGCCAATAGCGTAATAAGTGGCCCCTTTCCTCTTTATGACTTCATAAGCGGCTTCTTTTACTCTGCGGCTAATTTCATCCTTATTGAAACAGGAAACCGCCAGCCGGCAACAAAAATCTTCTACCGGAAGGCCCATAATATTGGCCCTGCTCCACAAGGGAACCTCGGAGTCACCGTGTTCACCAACCACATAGGCGTGTATATTACGCGTTGCCACCTGACAATGCTCTCCTATCAAATATTTGAAGCGGGAACTATCCAAAACCGTTCCTGACCCTATTATTCTTTCCACTGGGGTGTCGGTGACCTGCAGCGCAACATAAGTAACAATATCCACGGGATTTGATACCATCAATAGTATTGACGGGCTGTCCGGGGGCATCAATTGTGGCAGAGCCTCTTGTACAACTTTGCAATTTTTGTTTATCAGGTCAAGCCTTGTTTCCCCCGGTTTTTGATTTGCACCGGCGGCAAAAACTATAATATCTGCATCATGGCAATCGCTGTATTCACCCGCGTACACTTTGATAGGTTTAATAAATGATGCACCGTGGGCTAGGTCCATTGCCTCGCCTTGGGCGCGATTTTTATCCAGATCTACTAATACCATTTCGCTTACAAGCCCGCTGATCATAATTGCATAAGCAATCGAAGCGCCAACGGAGCCAACGCCGACAATGGCAATTTTTCTAAAATCATTAGACAATGATTATTCCCCCTAACAGTGTTGAAATTATTATTTCTCAGCAAAGGGAAATTAACCATGGGTACTTTGCTTATTCAACAGGGAGATAGCCAACTTCTTCTACGATTGCTTGGCCTGCGTAACTGAAACCGTAGTCTAGAAAATCTTTGGCCAGGCCTTCGGGTTCACCGATGGTGTACATGTTTAAGTCACGTACGATGGGATATTCTCCTGCTTTAGCTTTTTCCAGGGTGGGCTCAACGGGCTCTCCGCCGTCTTTGCTAACGCTTATACCTTTAATTTTATCGTCTAGGAAAGCCAGTCCGCAGTAACCAATTGCCGTTTCTTCACCTGCCACTGAATTAGCAATTGCTGCGTTAGAAGCGGTAGCCCTTCCGGATTTGAGGTAATCTTGGTCATCCAGGACAAATTCTTTGAAGAAGCCATAGGTGCCTGAACTTGTATCCCTGGTATAGACTATGATTTCAGCGTCTTCCCCGCCTACTTCTTGCCAGTTGGTAATCTGACCGGTAAAGATGTCCTTAATTTCTGCCATGCTCAAGGAATCCACGGGATTATCAGGATGAACAACTACTGCCAGGCCGTCGCGGCCAACTACGATTTCTTTGGGAGTGCCATCAATCCTATCACGTTCTTTGTCTTTCATTTTGCGGGATGCCATAGCGATATCGGTAGTACCGTTAATAAGTGCGGCAATACCGTCACCCGAACCGGTGCCTGAAACTACTACGTCTACATTGGGATGCTTTTCATTAAATTTTTCTGCCCAAGCCTGGCCAACAGGGGCAACTGTTGTTGAGCCGTTGACCTGCAGCATTCCGCTTAGCTCTTCACTTCCACCTTGCTGATTCTGCTCTTCTCCCTCGGTTGCAGCATTACCGCCGCAACCGATTACTAAGCCTGCCACGAGAAGTACCGCAAGAAGTGCCATTCCAATACGAGACAGTTTCTTTGCCATTCAATTAAGCCCTCTCTTTCTCTTTTATTAAATTTGGGGGTTTGTACCCGTTCAACATCAAATATAGCAGATTGATTTAAATGCGAAGTGAAGGAATTGTAAATTTCGTAAAGACAGTTTAAAAGGTTTGTATATAACTATTCATTTAATTCCACTAGCTCTCCGGTGATCATGTAAATTATCCATTCGCTGAAATTGGTGGCGTGATCGCCTATACGCTCTAGGTGCCGCGCAACCAGCAGCAGGTAAGTTGCCTGCCTTATATTCCGGGGGTTATTGGTCATTAATACTAATAATTCTCTAAAAATCTGGTTGTAAAGGTTGTCAATGGCGTGATCCTTTTCCGCGGCTTTTATGGCCATCTCTTTATCCCTGTTAACATATGCCTTAAGGTTATCCCGCACCATCTCTTGCGCCGTTTCCGCCATGCGAGGCAGATCAACCAGTGGTTTTATAAAAGGCTCATTGCCTAAGGTAAGTACAATTTTTGCTATATTGCAGGCGTAATCACCCATTCTTTCCAGGTCTGTATCTATTTTGAGAGCCGTACTAATGAACCGGAGGTCACGGGCCATTGGTTGCTGCAATGCTAAGAGCGTCAAGCATTGTTTTTCAATGGTTTGTTCTAAGTCATCAATTTTCTCATCGTCCATCACTACTTTTTCGGCCAAGTCTACATCATGTTTCTTAAGTGAAGTGATGGCCAACTCAATAGCCCTTTCCACCAGATTGCCCATTCGTAAAATATTATCTCGCAATTGGTCCAGCTGTTCTTGGAAAGATTCTCTTGCCATGTTTTTTTCAACCCCTTTAACCAAATCTGCCTGTAATGTAATCTTCAGTACGTTTATCTCTGGGTGCGGTAAAAATAGTATTGGTAACATCATATTCTACCATTTCTCCGTTTAGAAAGAACCCGGTATAGTCGGATACCCTGGCCGCCTGCTGCATATTATGGGTTACGATGACGATGGTGTAATTTTCTTTCAGCTGGTAAATCAGGTCTTCCAACTTAGATGTGGAGATGGGATCCAGGGCTGAGGCAGGCTCATCCATCAAAATAACTTCCGGCTCCACGGCCAGTACGCGAGCAATCACCAGCCGCTGCTGTTGCCCGCCCGAAAGTCCCATAGCCGATTGCTGCAGCCTGTCTTTGACCTCACCCCAGAGAGCAGCATCTTTTAAACTGTTTTCCACGATTTCATTTAGCCGCCCCCTGTTTTTAATACCGTGAATACGGGGCCCGTAGGCCAAATTGTCGAAAATAGACATGGGAAAGGGATTTGGTTTCTGAAATACCATACCCACTTTTTTACGCAGGTCTACGGGATCTACGTCTGCATCATATACATTCTTCCCGTCCAATAATACTTCTCCCTTAGCTTTACTTCCGTTGATAACGTCGTTCATCCGGTTTAGGGTGCGTAAAAAAGTCGATTTGCCACAACCGGAGGGCCCAATCAATGCTGTAACTGCGTTTTGTCTGATCGGCAAATTAATATCATACAGCGCATGAAAATCTTTATAGAAAAAATTAAGATTTTTAGTTTGCATTTTATTCGGTTTTTCTGCCATATAATCACCTCATGTTTTTCAGTCTCATTTTGGTCCTGATAATGACAGCAATCAAGTTTAGCCCACCCACTATTGCCAGCAGTACAATGGCCGAGCCGTAGGCCATGGGCTCAGGTACGTTAGGAATTTGTGTGGCTACGGCATAAAGGTGATACGGGAGCGCCATAACCTGGTCGAAAATTGTACGAGGCAGGCTGGGAATGTAAATGGCTGCTGCCGTGAACATAATAGGCGCAGTTTCTCCCGCTGCCCGTCCAATGCCAAGTATGGCACCGGTGATAATAGATGGAAATGCAGCAGGGAGTACTACCCGCCTGATGGTCTGCCAGCGGGTGGCACCCAGGGCCAGGCTGGCGTGGCGGTAATCATCCGGTACCGACAAGAGCGCTTCTTCCGCCGTGGAGATGATCACCGGGAGGGTGAGAAATCCTAATGTAAGGGCACCGGCAACCAGAGAACGTCCCAAATTCAGTGTTAATACAAACAGGCCCATACCGAAAAGGCCGTAAACAACAGACGGTACTCCGGCCAGGTTTACTATGGCAATCCTTACTAATGTGGTGAAGAAGTTTCTCTTTGCATATTCCACCAGATATATGGCAGTACCTATACCCAGTGGGAGAGCAACCACAATGGTGCCCAGGGTAAGACCTAAAGTTCCAACAATGGCTGGTAAGAGACCGCCTTCCGTAAGAAATTTACGAGGAGGCTGCGTCAAAAACTCCCAGGTCAGGGCCGGGGCTCCTTTCCAAGTCAAAAAACCAACGATACCCACCAATGGGATAATGGCTAAAATCGTACATATGGCCAGCGAGCCGAAACCTAATCGTTCTTTTAAACGCCTGGATATCACAACGACGCACCTCTCTTAATGGACGATGTTTTGGCAAATACCAGGTCAGTTATCAGGTTAATTATAAAGGTGATAACGAAAAGTACCATGCCAAGTCCGAACAGAGCCTGGTAATGAAGACCGCCCTGAACAGTCTCTCCCATCTCAGCAGCGATATCGGCAGTGATGGTTCGTACCGGGTCAAAAATGGAGTGAGGGATAAGTGTGGCGTTACCCGCCACCATCAAAACCGCCATTGTTTCTCCTATGGCGCGTCCCAGTCCCAACATGGAAGCGGCTATAAGCCCGGAGCGGGCACTGGGTAGTACAACGCGAAGCGTTGTCTCCCACCTGGTGGCTCCCAGGGCTAATGAGGCTTCTCTAAAGTCCTTGGGAACCGCATTCAACGCATCTTCGGAAATACTGACTACAGTGGGTAGGGCCATTACAGCCAGTACTACAGAGGCGGTAAAGGCCGACAGCGCGCTGGGCAGGTTAAAGATGTCTTTTATTAGGGGTGCCAGTATGGTCAAGCCTATAAAGCCGTATACAACCGAAGGTACTCCGGCCAACAACTCAATGATTGCTTTGGAAACCTCACGTACGCTGTGCGGTGCCATTTCGGCAAGAAAAACGGCAATACCGATTCCGGTTGGAATTGCTATCATCCCTGCTCCAAAGGTTACCACTATGGATCCGGCTATCAAGGGAAGTGCTCCGAATACCGGTGGTTCGGAAACCGGGGACCAATCTTTCCCAAATACAAAATCTAATATGTTTACATGAGCAAAAACACCTGCACCCTCGCGAAACAAAAAGAAAAAGATTAAAAACAAGATAAGAATTGACGTTCCGGCTGTTAAGGCTAATACGTACTTTATGCCTTTTTCATAATACCTCACTATTTTTTTGTTCATATAAGCAAGTCCCCCAAATAAAAAAAATGTACCAAGTCTTTGGTACCACTCTAGTAGATTATTTTTGAGTATGTATAAATACTTTGTAAAGATTGTTAAGGTGGCATTTAATTTGTGTAAAAAAGCTGATGAAAAACTAAAGCCCGGCAATGTCCGGGCCTTGTTTTGTCATTTACCTTCCTTTTTTCTTCTTCTTGGGGCCAAACCATGGCCAAGTCGGGGAAGCCCCCTTTTGGGGGTCCTGTTTAGGAACTTGCCAGGGAAAACCGGGAGGTACAAGTTTTTCCCAAGGAAAGCCAGGCATATAGTTCCCTTTTTTACTGTCACCTTTTGGTTGTTTAGGTCTGGGTGGTGGGCCAAAGCCATATCCCATCAATATCCCTCCTGTTTTTATTACCAGTATATAGATAAGGTTCAATAATGTTACAACATTGTTCCGTAACATCTGACAAAATTTTTGAATACTATGAACCGAAGGCAAAAGATGGAAAGATAGAGTAGTTGCAGTTTGGCTCTTACTTTAGAAATTGGAGGAATAATATGGCACCCAAAATTATTAGGGTAAAAAACAATGCCGCTATGGAAAATTTTCTAGCGGTACCTTCCCTGGTCTACGGGGAAAATTCTATTCCCCCTAATGCAAGCAGTGGGGCTGTCAGGATGAAATTTACACCGCTGGCTAATTCCACATTGCAGCATATAGTCTATGCCAACTTTGTTGCCATGGACGGGGATAAGCCGGTGGGGCGGATAACCGCATCCATTGACACATTAAATCCCCGGCCGCAAGAAGGATTCTGGGGTTGCTTTGAATGTATCAATGACTCTGAAATTGCCAAGGGCTTGCTTGATGCCGCCGCCGGCTGGCTGAAAGGAAAAAAGAAGGAGGTAATGATCGGGCCGGCCACGCTGAATACTAACGAGCAGGTGGGGTTATTGGTAAAAGGTTTTGAATATGAATCTCACGGTGAAATACCATACAATCCCACGTACTATCAGAGTTTAGTGGAGACAGCAGGAATGCCTAAGGTGCACGACTTAGAGTGTTTTAAGTGGAAATTACCGGAGTCATTGCCTCAAAAGTTGCAAAGGGCGGAAGAATCGCCTGGGGTTATCGTCCGATCCGTCAATTATGCAGCCTTATTTAAGGAAGCCCAAATACTTCAGTATATTAACAATAAGGCCATGGCCAGAATTTGGGGATTCATTCCCATGACTTCAGGTGATGCGCAGGGATTTTTGCTTAGCCTGGTCGGTAGAGTCCCGTCCAGTTTATTTATTATTGCCGAAGTTGATAAAAAGCCGGCTGGTATGTTGTTATCTATCCCCTATAAGAAACCGAACAAAAATGGTACCAATGGGGTAATACGACTGGCTATCGGAGGCATAGTGCCTGAGTTCCAGCACCGCGGCATTCACTGGGCAGTCTTGAAAGAGTTTTATAACCGGTGCAAAGAACTGGGTTATACGGAAGGCGAGGCCTCGCAGGTTGCGGAAAGTAACGAGGTGGTAAAAAGAAAGATAATTAAGCCCATGTTTGGTGGGGAAATCATT
Source organism: Bacillota bacterium (assembly GCA_009711705.1). Taxonomy (GTDB): domain Bacteria; phylum Bacillota; class Desulfotomaculia; order Desulfotomaculales; family VENG01; genus VENG01. Next base: position 24,537 of record VENG01000005.1, on the reverse strand, counting down.
AAATTGTACCGTGTGTATAAGCAACAAATTTGATCAAAAGATTTGTTGGGGCCAGTAGCAGTTTAAATTGGGTGTGAATAATTTAGAATTATAAATTTAAAGGAGGAGTTTTCATGGCATACGGATGTGGTGGCGGTGGAGCTTGGATTTTATTTCTGGTCTTAATCTTGCTTGTCTTCGCAATGTTTCCATTTTTTGGCTGCTACGGTGCAGCCGAAAAATAGACCAACAGCGTGGAAATGAATGAATAAAAGATAGCCCAATCTTAAGATTGGGCTATCTTTTTTAAGCACAATGGCAAAAAATAAAAGTGTTATTCCTTGGCTGCGTACCCACCGAAGAATGGTCCCATACCAAAGACCAGAAGGATCAAAATGAGGAACAAGATAAAAGAACCGTCAAAATAAGTTCCGCCACATCCGCCTCCGCCGTAACCCATAAAGAGTAACCTCCTTTTATTAAAGTGGTTTGGGGTTTCCCTTTATACTATTAACTAAAATGAAAATTTGTTACTAATATCGAATAAACTCGTTCAGCTAAAGCTGAACATAGGGGCTTCAGGTGGGGATTCAACCCCACCTGAAGAAAAAAAGTGCAACTCCCACTTATAGAAGTGGGGTCTTAGAAATCAAATAGAAATAAAGGCGTTTAGTTCCAGTGAGGTTTATCTAGGCAGGATTATTGGAAGCACCTGCAAACATGGTATGGGCTTGCTGGAAACTTGCCTGCATAGTTTCAACACCTTCCCTTACGGCACTTAGGGAATGAGAAGTTTGCTCGGTAAAATTCTTTAAAAACATTAGTTTTGCATCAGCGTTTTTGTCAGTGCTTAAAACTAGTAAGATAAGGATTAAAAATAGGGTGTACGGGTTTACATCAATTGACATGGTCCTCCTCCTTTCATGTTTTTTAAGCTTTTATAAATATAATATGCATTATCAGGGTAAAGGTGAAAGTGGCAAAGTCAATGATTATTTTTCGGTATTATATGATGCGGGAGTGCTAAAGGCTGGTTGTATATTTTAAAATAGGCGGTCAAAAGAAGGATTAGCTTTATTAAAATAAAATTAATTATATAAGTACTAAATGCCATTAAACTTACTAAAGTAAAGGTGATACTTTAAAATATTACAGGAATGGGGATAAGTATGAATTACAGAGTTCTGGGCCAAACAGGTTTGAAGGTTTCGGTTATTGGCTTTGGTGGCATTCCGGTTCAGCGGGTGTCCAGTGAAGACGCCGCTGTGGTAGTAAATAGGGCGCTGGACAGGGGCATAAACTTTTTTGATACTGCCAGAGGCTATACTGATAGCGAAAAGAAATTGGGTGCCGTTTTAAGTAAAAGAAGAAAAGAGGCGATAATTGCCACTAAATCCATGGCTAGATCCAGGGATGCTATGGCCAAGGAAATACAAAACAGCCTGGAGGATTTCGGAGTGGATTATATTGACCTGTACCAGCTACATAACGTTAAAGAACAAGAGGCATTGGAGCAGGTTCTTGCGCCGGACGGTGCCCTGGCTGCTTTAAAAGAAGCTAAGAAGGACGGCGTGGTTAAGCATATAGGGATTACCGGCCACGTGAAGGATGTACTGGTTCAAGCCCTTAAAGAAGTTGAATTGGAGACTGTACAGTTCCCTTTTAATGCTGTGGAAACAGATGGCACTCGGGAGATTTTCGAACAGGTTAAGAAAACAAACGCCGGCGTAATTATCATGAAACCATTGGCCGGAGGTGCCTTGAAAAATGCCAATCTTGCGCTGCGTTTTATTCAGCAGTATCCGGTTTCGGTAGTAATTCCAGGCATGGATTCTGTAAGCCAGGTGGACGAGAATGCCCTGGCGGGAGAAATGCCGACTACTTTAACGGCCGATGAGATGAAAGAGCTTGAGAATGATGCAGGAATATTGGGTAATACTTTTTGTAGGCGCTGTGAATATTGTCAACCTTGCCCACAGGGGATAAATATACCCATGATTTTTTTATTTGATGGTTATTATACACGTTATGATATGCAGGACTGGGCATTAGATCGTTACCGGGACTTGCCGGTAAAGGCCAGTGATTGTATTGAGTGCGGTGAATGTGAGGAAAAATGTCCGTACAGCTTGTCCATACGCCGCATGTTGGCTGAAGCATCGGGCAGGTTGGACTAAGGTATAGCCGGTCTCTCCCCTGCCTACCGGGTTGAAATAAAAAAAGACTATAACCGGTGGAATATACTGTGCAACGCTGGAAAAGCTACAGGGGAAATATTTTATGGAGGGGCCGCAAAATGAAACTACATGATTACGAAGAAATTTTAGGGAAAGAAAGAATAAATTCCATCCAAAACTTGGCTTCCAAGTTGGAGGGAAAAACAATTCAGCATATTAATTCCACTGCAGCCGGTGGGGGCGTAGCTGAAATATTGAAACGCCTGGTTCCTTTGATGGAAGATGTAGGGCTGCGCGTCTTTTGGGATGTAATGGAGGGCACGCCTGAATTTTTTAGGGTAACTAAGGTTTTTCACAATGCTTTTCACGGCCAGCAAGTTGAAGTAACCCAGGAAATGATGGATTTGTACCGGCGTGTGAATCGCAGAAATCAAGATATTATCAGGCAGGATGCGGATTTTGTTGTCATACATGATCAACAGCCCCTCGGGCTGACGGAGGTTCGCTCGGGTCATAGCGGTACCTGGATCTGGTACTGCCATATTGATCCCGTGGATGCTGACCCCCGAGTGTGGAATTTTTTGCGGCCCATGGTTACCTGGTGTGATGCATCTGTCTATCACCTGCCTGAATATGTTAAGGACGCTGACAAACGGCACTATATTATGCCCCCGGCCATAGATCCGCTGGCAGAAAAGAACCGGGACCTGACTGATCAAGAAATTGAGAGTGTTTTTGATCGGCTGGGCATTCCCAGGGACTTACCTTTGTTGATGCAGGTTTCGCGATTTGATTGGCTTAAGGACCCTATTGGAGTTGTGGGTGCCTTTCATCTGGTACGGCAGGAGATCCCCTGCCGGTTAGTTCTGGCGGGCGGAGGTGCCAGTGATGATCCGGAGGGAGTACAGGTTCTGGAAGCGGTATTAAGAGAAGCAGCGGACGATCCGGATATTTTTATTCGAGAATTGCCTTCCGGCAGTGATTTGGAAATAAATGCTCTGCAGCGTGCGGCGGCCATTATTATTCAGAAGTCCGTTCGAGAAGGATTCGGGCTTACCGTCACCGAGGGTTTGTGGAAAGGAAGGCCATTGGTGGCCAGCCCTGTGGGGGGTATAAAAACTCAAGTGTTACAGGAAGAAACCGGGCTCCAGGCCCAGGCGGTGGAAGAAGTGGCCTCGTCAGCGGTTCGTTTGCTCAATGACTCCAAATTAGCCGACCGCTTAGGTGCCGCGGGCAAGGAGCACGTGCGTGATAACTTTATCCTGCCGGTATACTTGGAACGGTGGCTGGAGATGTTAATGAACGAAACGCAGGTGTAAAAATCCCCGGCCATGGCCGGGGATTTTTATTACTTTAGCAAAATATACCTTGCCATATATATGAGAGGCGGTTTTCGCATGTCCATTTTCCAGCTCTCGTCATTGGTTGCAAACCTCCCGGACCGCAAACAGAAACTGTTCCAAAGAATCTATGATCTAGACAGTCTACCCGGCCGCCTAAAACTTATCAGCGGTGTGCGAGAATGGACGGCCAAAAGGTTCGGCAGCGTGGAAGAAGTGGAAAAACAAAAGATAGTTAGGATTACTAACTTAATTACCGGCGAAGGGGCACTATTTAACCATTTACGGGGCAAAAGACCTATAGATGCTCATCAGGACCGTGACTTGGATGCACTGGTGGACAGTTATCGTCAGGGATGTCCTTTCTGTTCTCCACTTAAGCGTACCCCGGCGGACGTATTCGGGCGCATAGAAGGAGCTTATTGTACCACTGCGGCTAACGTAGCCAAATATGACGGTTTTCATAGTCTGGTTATACCCCGGGAACACCACCCCCTTAAGTTTAATAAGGCCATGGTGGAAGATTACTTTAGGGTGGCCGCCCGCTGGTTTATTGAAGCCTCCCGGTATGCCGCCAAAGAAGGCGACAGAGGGGTTTATTATCCTTTCTTGATGTGGAACTGTCTCTGGCCTGCAGGTTCTTCAGTGGTTCACGGTCACTTGCAGCTTACACTAACCCGCGGGCGTCATTATCCAAAAATAGATTGGCTGCGGAGATGCTCTTTGATTTACAAAAGGGAATATGGTAGTAATTACTTTACAGACCTTTATGATGTACATAGCTGCTTGGGTTTGGGGTGGAGCCGGGATGTAGCTCGTTATATGAGCATACTCACTCCCATCAAAGAAAAGGAGACATGGATAATAATACCGGGCCAAGCCAGCCCGGAACGTCTGGTTTCGGCGGGACGGTCAGTGTTTGGGGTATTGAAATGCTTAAAAGAAAAGGCAGCGCTGAACAGTTTCAATGTGGTTCTTTACCTCCCACCCTTAAATGAAGAGGAGACAGGTTGGAGTGATTTCCCCTTCATTGCCCGAATAGTGGATCGCGGAAGTGTTTTTAATCGCACCGCAGATGTGGGTGCCATGGAGCTATACGCAACCAGTGTAATCAGCTCCGATCCTTTTGCCGTGGCGCAGCTGCTGTGTCCCCAATAAGTTAACAATAGGTGCCTGGCACCTATTGTTAACTTATTGGTTTTTTTCGGGAACATGTACCTCCGGCTTATCGTCTAAATATTGAAATGAATAATTGAGTTAGTCAAGGAGTGACATTTTGTGCAGTCGAAACGAGTAGTCATAGCGTTGTTTCTAACCGGTCTTATCCTAGTATTGGCCGCTTGTGCTTCTACTGGTGACGGAAATAATCAGCCATCCCAAGACCGGGCGCAGGAAAACGGAGAAAACTCGGGTAACAATAAATCGGCTGAAGGACAATTGGCCGACAGTTTGTTTGTTTACAACGGTGTAAAGCCCGGCATGACAAAGCAGGAAGTGATAGATGTACTAGGTGAGCCGATGGAGAAAGAAGACAGCCAACTGCGTGAATCAATTACCAGCTGGACATATAGAAAGGATTTTCATGTTGCCTTTTCAGATTCCAGTGATAAAGTTATTACTATATTACCACCGGAAACATCCAGTGGAATTAAGTTAGGAGATTCCTACCAAAAAGTAATTGAACAATACGGTAAAGGGGAAAGGGTACAGTCAAGGCATACTTCTGACCCCAGCTATTTTACCCTTAATTACGCAAAAGGTGAAAATGAAAAAATACATTTTATTATGGCCAGGGAAAAGGTCAAGATTATTGAAATAGGTGCCAGTCTGGCTGACTAAATGTGAAAGCTAATTTTGCCCTTAACAAACGGCAAATGAACTCGTTCAGCTAAAGCTGAACAGCGGGGCTTAAGAGGAAAGGGGACACACCTCCTGCGGAGGAATGTCCCCAACTGGTGGGATTCCACCCCACCTGAAGTAAAAAGAGGAACTCCCACTTATAGAAGTGGGAGTCTTAGAAATCAGATAAAAAGGTTTTGGAAAGAAGGAATTCAGACAAGCACATAGAAACTGTTGATAAAAGGTGGTAAGAACCATCTGTAGGCATTTTAGTATTGAGAAGCATATAATATGATAACTATGAAACTAGACCATGAAGGTTTAAGCCGCACTTGGAGTGGGCTTACTTTATGGTTTTTTTGTGTGAGGAGAGCAAATTATGAATAAAGGGAAAATTTGCCGAATAGCCGTTATTGACGGACAGGGTGGCGGTATAGGGGCGCAGGTAGTGGAAAAGCTGGCCATGGCGTTGCCGGCTGCGCGGGCTGAAATTATCGCCTTGGGCACCAACGCCCTTGCTGCAGGCCGCATGTATAAAGCCGGTGCAAATGAAGTGGCCAGCGGAGAAAGTGCCATTATTTATAATGCACAGCGGGTTGATTTGCTGGCGGGTGCCGTGGGAATGATTATGCCATTTGGTTTCAGTGGTGAAATGACCACTTCCGCCGCCGAGGCGGTAGCCCTATCGCCAGTGCCTAAATATGTGTTACATTTGAACCGTTCCGGAGTGGAATTGATCGGTAGCTCCCTGGAACCGCTACCACATCTTGTGGATGTGTTGGTGGATAGGGTACGTTCATCCTTAAATTTATAAGATATTATTGTTCTCAGGACAGGAGGTGTCCAATTGCTGTTAAAACCCATTGGTTTAATTCATAGTCCTTTTAAGAAAAAGGAGGAGGCGCCCCGTCAAGTGCGCTTATCCGAAAAAATATTTAACTTGGAAAATTACCCTGATGATGAGTCAGGATAAAAGACGTAGAAAAAGCATCCTACCTTATCGTTTTGTACTGGTGTGATAGGGCAGAGCGGGACGTTTTACGGACCAAAACCCCTTACGGCCCGGAAATTCGAGGTGTATTTGCATGTCGCTTCCCGGCACGGCCCAATCCGGTGGCTTTTTGTGTGGTTGAACTTTTGGGGCGCGATGGTAATTCTTTGTATAATTATTTTGAATATTTGAAGAATCTTTTTTAAACATTGCAGGAAATCAGTTTTGTATGGCGAATTAATAGTATAAATAGGTGGAATGAATCCACCGCCCGACGATTGGTAAACGATAATAATAAATACGATGTTAAATACCACGGAGGTATTCTCTGCAAGAAGCAGGGATTCTTTTGTGGTGTTTTTATTTGTCAGCGCTGATAGATCTAGCAACGGAATCCAGGGATCGGAGCCCGGTTTTAAAACTTAATCGGGAGGAGAAGCAATTATGAAAAAACTATTTTCCATGACGGTATTATTTATTTTCTTGTCGGCTATTCTGGCGGGTTGCGGCTCAGGCGGTACGGGTGAACAGGCAAAGCAAAGCGAAAACAAAATCGGAACACTGCAATTTACTGCTAACGGTGAGGACTTTGTGAGGCAGGGATTTACCTCCAAGGATGGTTGGGATGTTTCTTTTGACCATGTATATATAAACCTGGCGGATATAACTGCTTACCAGGCTGATCCTCCTTATGATGCCGATGAAGGCGGCGAAGTTCAGGCTGAAACAAAAGTAAGTATCCCCGGTGTGCATACGGTGGATTTGGCTGCAGGGGACCAAAATGCTTCGCCCATTATGGTTAGTGAAAAAGAAATGCCCACTGGTCATTATAACGCCATCTCCTGGAAAATGTTAAAAGCTTCTGAAGGACCGGCCCAGGGCTATTCGCTGGTCGTTGCCGGTAAAGCGGCAAAGAACGGTAAAACCGTTAATTTTACATTAAAGAATGAAAAGCAGTATAAGTATACCGGCGGTGAATTCATTGGTGATCAGCGCAAGGGTATTGTGCAGGAGGGGAAAATCGCTGATCTGGAAATGACATTCCATTTCGATCATATTTTCGGAGATGCGGGAACGCCTGCTGATGATGAGCTTAATGTGGGAGCACCGGGTTTTGCGCCCTTCGTAGGTCTGGCCGCAGACGGTAAAGTGGATATAAATATGGCAGGGCTAAAAGAAAAACTCTCACCCGAAGATTATCAAAAACTTGAAACAACGCTTACCACTTTGGGACACGTTGGTGAGGGGCATTGTTACAGTGAAGTTCTATAGGTATTTTTACGTTAGATGTTAACAGAAGTGGGAAAGTGAGGAGGATCATGAGTAGGAGCGCTTTTGTAATCGTTGTAGCGACTGTTATATTTATATTTTCCGTCCCGCTAGCGGCATTCGGCCACGGAGTTGATATCGAATACCAAACCACAAAGGCAGTGGGGTTAACCGCAAGGTATGATACGGGCGAACCAGTAAGTAACGGCCAGGTTACCATCTATGCTCCGGGTAACCCCTCCACTCCGTGGCAGACAGGCCAGAGTGATGAAAATGGCCGCTTTACCTTCACTCCGGACCCTTCCAAGACGGGAACCTGGGATATACAGGTGCGTAAGGCCGGCCATGGTGGAATGATTCATGTTAATGTAGACGGTGAGGAAGCGGTTGCGGGAAGTACCGGGTATACCACGTCGCAAATAGTGCTTATGGTGGCCTGCGTAGTATGGGGGTCTATTGGTACAGCCTTGTTCTTTAAAAGGAGGAAGAATTAATGCATATTCCTGACGGGGTTTTGCCAACTACTATTTCCCTTGGGGGGTACGTTACTGCCGGGGTGGTAGCATGGTTTTCACTGCGTAAAATCAGCAGGCAAGAAAATCCAAGGGAAGGTATCCCCAAGGCATCGCTCCTGACCGCTGCCTTTCTGGTGACCTCCTGGATACACATACCTATACCTCCGGCCAGTGTTCATTTAATATTAAACGGGCTTTTAGGAGTGGTGTTGGGCTACTATGCTTTTCCTGCCATTCTGATCGGGCTTTTTTTCCAGGCCGTCATGTTCCAGCACGGAGGGCTCACAACGTTGGGAGTTAATGCCACTGTCATTGGTGTGCCGGCCCTTCTGGCCTTCTATTTGTTTCGTCTCCGAAATATACTGGGCAGGGAAAGCCGTGTTCTTACCGGTTTATTCGGTTTTTTGGCCGGCGGCGGGGGGCTGGCACTTGCCGCGGTGGCAGCTTTTTTTATCCTGGTTACCACTATACCCGCGCATTTAGATGTGGAAGCCGAGCGGGCAAGTATTTACGCTTTGACTCTGGCTCATATTCCGGTAATGATATTAGAGGGCGTTTTTACCGCCGTGGTGGCAGTTTTCCTGCAAAGGGTTAAACCGGAATTATTGGAGGGGTAACAGTGAAGTTACAGCTTGATCGCTATGCATACCTGGAGACACCTTTACACAGCTGGGATCCCAGATACAAACTGGTTGGTTTTATGACCTTAATATTTGCCTTTTCCTTTGTGGATAATCTACAGTTGCTTCCCTTTATGGTGGCGGTAAGTGGTTTGCTCTATGCTGTTTCTCAACTGCCCCTTTCTTTCCTGTTGGCCCGGATGCGACTGCCCGGATTCTTTCTGTTAATGATGGGAGTTTTGCTGCCTTTTATCTCCGGTAGTACCGTTTTGTTGCACCTGGGGCCTCTGTCCGTAAAACAAGAGGGGTGCCTGGACTTGCTGCTTATTGCAGTGAAGTTCGTATCTATTCTTACTATGGGTATTATACTTTTCGGTACTTCTCCTTTCTTAACCAATGTGAAGGCCATGCGCGCTCTGGGCCTTCCATCCATATTGGCTGATATGATATTGTTTACTTACCGCTATCTTTATGATATAAGCGATAATCTAAAAACAATGCAAACAGCCATGAAGCTAAGGGGGTTTCAAGGACATAACTTAAGGAGTGTGGTTACTCTTGCTTCGCTGGCGGGCACCATATTGGTTCGTAGCTACGAACAATCGGACCGGGTATACAAAGCTATGACCCTGCGTGGTTATGGCCAGGCAGATGTGAACCGGGGCGGGCAGCATGAAGAAGAATTTGAAGCATATTCACGTGACCTTTGGGGATTAATTATATTACTCCTGGTTGCCGCAGCTTTTGTAGTAGGCCAAATACTGATACGTTAAGTTGGAGGATTCTTTATGAAGCAAAATATACAAAATGAACCGGCGCTGGATATTTACAATCTATCATTTAGTTATCCCCAACGTTCCCCGGTTATAAAGAATATGAACCTCAAAGTAAGGCCGGGAGAGAGGGTGGGCATAATAGGACCTAACGGGGCGGGAAAGACTACGGTTTTTATGCTCATTTGCGGTGTGCTAAAAACGGTCTCCGGTAGCATTAGCCTGTTCGGGCAAGAGGTGGTACCCGGAAAATTTTGCCCTGAAGTGGGGCTGGTTTTTCAGAATCCGGATGACCAGCTCTTTTGCCCCTGTGTAGAGGATGACGTGGCTTTTGGCCCCAAAAACCTGGGCCTTTCCGCCAAGGATGTGGAGAGCCGCGTAAAGGAGTCCCTGGCATTAACCGGTATCCAGGAATTTGCCGCATACCCGCCTCATCATCTTTCGGGCGGGCAGAAGAGGATGGTGGCCATTGCCGGTGTATTGGCTATGCATCCGGAACTGGTAATATATGACGAGCCAACTTCTAATCTGGATAGTAATTATAGAAGGCGCCTGATTAATTTTTTGCAGCAATCACGGGAAACCATGCTCGTTGCTTCCCATGACTTGGAGTTCATCCTGGAGGTTTGCGACCGGGTAATTTTATTAGACAATGGATGCATAGTTAGTGACGGCAAGCCAGCGGAGGTAATGGGCAGCGTGGATTTGATGCGGGAACACGGCCTGGAAAAGCCGCATTCTCTGGTCCCTCACACAGAGCCGCACCACGATGTCGGCTAATGGGCTCTGTATTTATAAATAAAGCAAATCCAAGGCTTATATAAGCCTTGGATTTTTTTTATTATTAGAGAAAGTATACAAAAAGGTGCCTGCCCCCTTTTTTCATTTTTACATAAATTATTGCTTTAGGGAAAGAATTGTTATAGGTGACAGAAAAGTGATTACAAAAACAGATTTTATAAGCTTATTTAAGAATAATTATGGTGGTACCGTACTTGCAAGTAAACTGGTTGGCGATCTGCTCACCACAAATAAGTCCAAACGCCCTCCTGTAATATGGCTGGGCACAAATACCTGTGCCGGTGATATTATTTCTTTCTTAAATTCTCTGGACCCCGGTTACCGGGCAGTTATATCAGACTTGATAGATTTCCGATATAACAATTTTGTGATGACTGCTGAAGGGAATTTGGCTACAGGGGTATTAACGGATGCCATGGCTGGTAATCCTAAAGATTTTATTCTAATTGTAGAGGGCACTGTGCCTACCCGCTTTGAGGGACTGTCATGTGTCATAGGTTTAAGGGACAGCAAACCTCTTACTGCACTGGAGGCGGTGCGAGAATTGGCCGCTGTGGCCCGGTACGTGGTAGCTGTAGGTACCTGTGCAGCTTTTGGCGGGCCTTATGCGGCAAGACCCAACCCCACATGGGGCAAGTCAGTGCAAGGTGTAGTGAGCCGGAAAGTTATCAATGTTCCGGGGTGCCCGGTTCATCCGGACTGGGTCAGTGGAACCCTTGCTCATCTGATCTGGTTCGGAGAGCCGGAACTGGATGAATATAACCGTCCCACCTTGTTTTTCGGAGAAACCATACATAACCTGTGCCAGCGCAGGCATTATTTTGACAGTGGCATCTTTTCGGCCCATCCGGGGGAACCCTGGTGTATGTACAAAGAGGGGTGTAAAGGTCCGGTCACCTTCGCTGACTGCCCGCAGCGGCAGTGGAATGGGGAACACTTAAACTGGCCGGTGGGTGCAAGTACTCCCTGTATAGGGTGTGTGAGCCCGGAATTTCCTGATTACAGCGAACCCTTTTTTGAACACTTGCCGGATATCCACCTGCCGGGAGTGACCGTCAATGCCAACAGGGTTGGAGCAGTGGTGGGAACAATAACCGCCGCGGGAATAGGAGGACACCTGTTAACCAGCATCCTGAAGGGCAGACTGCCCAAGACCATTAAAAAGGGCTTCATGCCCGCCAAAGTAGGTTTTCAAGTACTGGAAACCACACCGGCCGGGAAGGTGAAGAATATATTAAAAAAGACAGTTAAAAAAGCAATAAAAAGACTTTAAAAATTAGACAGGATTACAGGATTGCAGGATTTTGCTATTAACCCTAAAAGAGAAAGGGCAATTTTTGACGGGATTAACGGGATACGCGGGATAGAGATTAAAACAAAAAAAAGAAAAGACAAAAGAATAGCTTTTTATTGTTTGGGTCTTGGCTTATGGGTCTTTTTTTCTAAAAAAATTGTTTACCCCAAAGCCTCACATACAAAGCCTTTTATCCCGCTTATCCCATCAAAACTCACATAAACCATATACACAAACTAGAATTAACCATTTATTTTCGTAAAAAAAAACGACCCCCAAGGAATACCCCAAATGTTTTCCCCAAAGAAATACCCTAAAATGTTTTTGTTTCATAACTATCACATTATCTAAAGATAGATTCCCTTTAACACTACGGAGGAAGTATGAAGAAAATTACCATCAACCCGGTTACGCGTTCCAACAGTCCCTTTGTGGTGGAGGTGACTATATCAGATGGAAAGGTAGTGGACGCACGGTGCAGCTGCCAGTTTTTTCGGGGGTTTGAGCTGATCATGCGGGATCGGGACCCCCGGGATGCCAGTTACCTCACGGAAAGAATATGTGGCATTTGCTCTTCGGCCCACGGCACTGCGGCTGCCTATGCCCTGGAGGATGCAGCCGGTATCCGGCCCCCTCGCAATGGGAATATAATGCGTAACTTAATTTTCGGGGCAGATGTATTGCAAAATCATGTCAGACATTTTTACCTTTTGGGACTGCCGGATTATGTTAAAGGACCTGATATGCCTCCCTTTATTCCTGGTCATAAAAAAGGTTTCCGCTTATCTAAAAAAACTAACGATTCCATGATGCAAAACTATTATGAATCCTTGGAAGTGGCCCGCCTGACACACGAAATGGTGGCGGTGTTGGGTGCCAAGGCCCCGTTTCCCCACAGCCTGCTGGCCGGTGGGTCTACAGTAGCCCCCACTGCAGACGTGTTATTGGACTTTAAATACAAGCTCAAAAAAGTAAATGATTTTATACATAACAGAATGCTGCCAGATGTGTATACTATAGCCGAGGTCTATGCAGATTATTATGAAATAGGTCAGCGCCGGGCAAACTTGTTGGAATATGGTCTATTCCCTAAGGATGAAAAGGATAGGGAAAGATATTTTCCGGGTGGTCTGGTAGCTAACGGTGATGTGAAAGGTGGTAACATTAAGTCTGTTCAAGAGGATTTAACCAGCGCGTGGTACCGGGGCAATGAAAACCCGCAGCACCCCGCAGAAGGTAATACGGACCCGGACAGGTCAAAGGAAGGAGCTTATAGCTGGATTAAGGCCCCCCGGTATGATGGAATATCAATGGAGGGGGGCCCTCTGGCACGGCTGTGGATAACCAATAAATACCGCCGGGGTGTATCTACCATGGACAGGACTGTTGCCAGGGCATTGGAAGCCCAAATGGTAGGGCAAATGATGCAGTCGTGGCTGGAAGAGTTGCTTCCTCGAGAGCCTGTTTATAAACCCTTTAAAATGCCCTGGAAAGCGGAAGGTACCGGTCTTACCGGGGCCATGCGCGGGCCGCTGGGACACTGGATGCGTATAGAAAAGGGAAGAATTGCCCATTACCAAATTATCACCCCTACAGCCTGGAATATGTCCCCGCGGGACGAAGCCGGACAGCCGGGCCCAATGGAGGAGGCTCTCTTGGGCACTCCGGTGGCAGATGACAATGAACCAGTGGAAGTAAGCCGTGTAGTGCGTTCCTTCGACCCGTGTGCTGCCTGTGCCACTCACGTTATTGTACCCGGAAAAGCGGTAAAGGAGTTTATTATACCTGTGTAAGTTTGCGATGTGGAGGGGCACCATGAAAGAGAAGGAACTTATTGCTAAGCTAAACTGGTTTTACAGCTTGGAGTTAAACCAGGTGGACTTTTATTTGGCTCAAGCACGGTTTATGGAGGATATCTACCTAACCAAAACCCTTACCCGGGTTGCGGGCATTGAGCAGCAGCACGTGGATAACATAGCCGCGCAGATAAAGGAGCTAGGTTTTAATCCCACCAAATTAGGAGATGTGATTTCGCCGTTTTTAGGTAAGACGGCCGGTTACTTGTTAGGGGCTTTAGGCCCCAAGGCGGTACTTAAGCTAGGAATTACGCTGGAGGAAAAGGCTATGAAAGATTACAAAGACCTGATTATAAGAGTGAGTGACGAGCACCTTTCCAATACTCTTTGGAATAACCTCATAGACGAGGATCTGCATACCGCCTGGTTTGCCAATAAACTAAAAGAGTTAGACCACAACCAATTATGAAGTGGCAAAACAATCTATCAGGCATCAGAATTAAAGGAATACCGGTTAAACGTCACCGCGGCCTGCTGCGGGCCATGCACTGGGTGCTTGTACCGGCCACATTTTCTCTGATCATTAATGGTTCTTATGTCCATAAGCCTTCCCGCACCAAAAGTTTTAATAACATGGACACTGCCAGAAAGATGCATTTTACTGCCCAGTACTTTTTGGTTTCATACTTAATATCCCGGGCTTATTATGGATGGGCAAACTGTGATTATAAGGATTTACTGCCCAATAGAAAAGACATGCTTTCCCTGCCTAAATTCCTCAGGTACACTATCTTTTTGCGTAAGAAAAAACCCCATTATCCTAAATACAACCCGGGGCAAAAGCTGCTCTTTGTTCAGATGGCAGTTCTATTTCCATTGCAAATTTTGACCGGGTATGCCATGTATTCCGCGAGTAAATTGCAAAAACTGAGCCGGATTTTCGGTGGGCTGGGCAAAACCCGCCTTGTCCACTACTTAAGTGCCACTGTGATAACCGGCTTAATATCCGGTCACATTTACTTCGCTCTTACGGACGACCTGGCAAAGTTAAAGTCCATTTTCACAGGTTATTTTACACCGAAGTAAATTAGAACCAAAACTTTATTCGATGCACTTCTGATTAAAAAAAGAGGAGATACCGGCATGAAAGTGTTAATAATAGGCCTTGGTAACCCACTTTTCTGTGACGACGGCATAGGCCCGCGCGTCGTACAAGAGTTAAAAAAACGTCCCGTGCCTTCAGCCGTACAGCCCGTAGAAGCAGGAGGTTCTTTCTTTAATTATTGGAGTTTTTTGCTACAGTCCCACCATGTTATTGCGGTGGACAGTATGTTAGGTGGAGGCCCGGCCGGAACAGTTTACCGGGTTGGCCCGGGGTGCATTGGCGAGGATGAAAAGTATGGCATTCGACATGAAGTTCATTTCCGTGATGTTTTAAAAATGGCCGCTTTTCACGGCGCCAGGCCTGGAGTAATCATTTTAGGGGTAGAGCCTAAAAACTTAGATTATTCTCTTCAATTATCTCCAGAGATCGAAGAAAAAGTACCGGAACTGGTTAAAATTATTTTAACATACTGTCGAAACCCGATAGATGCAAGCTGCGATGGGTGGGGTGGATAAGATGAAAAGAAAAGTGTTTTATACCTTTACAATAATTTTTATCATTACCGGTATATTCACTGTTTACGGCTGGAGTAAGGACATGAATTTAGACAGGGTGAGTAAAAAGCCTGCCGGCACTGCCCCGCTGGCAGGAATGTCAATTAAGGAGGGCGTCAAGCTGGCCCTAGATGATAATGTTGTTTTAATAGGGTTCAGGCCGGAGTTTAAGGTTTTGTCTGTTTATCCTAATCCCCGTACAAGCCAGGATAAAATAATTATTAATAAAAGTGAAAATCGTTTATACCTGTATAAAAGCGGTGAATTGTATGCAACTTACCCGGTTGCTACAGGTAAAAAGCCCCAATATACACCGGAGGGAAATTTTAAAATAGCCAACAAGATTGAAAATGACAGGGAGTTAAATCCCCAGCTAGGGGTGCGCTGGATGGGGCTTAGTGTGCCTTGGAGAAACGATAAGCGGGCACATAATGATGAAAGAGCCCCTGCCGGTCATAAATACGGTATTCACGGTACCAATGAACCCGATTCAATAGGAAAGCACGTCTCGGGTGGCTGTATCAGAATGAGTAATAAGCAGGTGCTTGAAATTTTTGGCCTGGTAGAAGAGGGGACACCGGTTGAAATCAGGTAAAGCGGCTCAGGGTAGCGCAAGTCAAGAACCGTCCCCACTTGCGCTAGGGCTGCAGTTTTTTCCTTATAAAAGCTATCGTCAACAGTAAAAATGGCAGCAATAGCTGCATGGTAAGGGTGTAAGATGCGATCGCCTGTTTAGCAGCTAGATAATTCACCTTGGTGGTATAAACCAAGTGGGCCATGTCCACCACAATCAAGGCCAAGGGAAGGACCAGCGGTTTATGGTCGGATAGCTTTAGTAACTGGGCCGTTCCCAGGGATATAATGTATAGCAGAAATGAAACTTTTATGATTACGGCCATGGACCATATGGGTTTTAAAACCAAATCCAGCCTCTCGATGGTTTTAGCCAAGCTTACCATTTTAACTGCATTGAAAAAAGGGTAAGTTAGATCCACTGCCATAGTACCATAAACTGCCAAGGCAAAAGCAGCTGTTAAAGTTAATAACAATCCTGATATGATGACCCCTGTAAAAGCAGCCGGCCCGGCTGCTTTTTTATTGGTTAAAAAGGGAATTATCATGGCCAGTACCAAAGATTGTGTTAGAAAGTCGCCGGCGCCCATAGAGCCGGTAATAACCGGTTTAAAACCAGAATCCATGATCGGTAAAAGGTTTGCCAAATCAAAGCCGGGTATTAAAGTAATGACAGCCAGTATTATAATAATAGCGGTCAAAATAATAATCAGGAATAGCTCCGTAACCCTGGCAATTACCTCTAGACCACAGCGTGTGGCATAAATGGCAATGGAAATTATGATGATATGAAACACAACCAGCGGCGTTTGGTGATAGTCCGTGGTTGTGGCAAAATCCCCCAGGTCCCTTACGGTCAGGCCGGCGAGATAAATGAAAAAGATAAGAAATAATGCTGCCACTGCTTTGCCTGCGTACTTGCCCAATAATGTTTCTGAGTATTCAATTATGGTTTGACGGGGAAAGGAATTTCCAAGACTTGTAATCACAAATGCAGCCGCTATGCCGATAGCTGTACCTATAATTGTTACAATCCAGGCGTCATGTCTGGCCGCTGCTCCGGGCAGTATGATAATGGCAGTCGAAATAATGACATTTATTAATATAGCGCTGGCCTGAGCCAGCGTAATTTTAACTCTTTCCATTTTTATCACTCACTTCATTCTGCCATTAGCCACTCCACCAGCGGCTTGAAAACAATTTCAAATGGTTTGTTGGGATCGGGCAGGGGGATGCCCAGCACAAGGGCGGTACTCAGGCTCATGCCCACAAGCATCAATAGCGAGACAGCCATTAATTCCCGCCACTTTTTGGTTCGTATAAGGGGCGGGAATTCAAGACCGATTATAACCATAAATACCATTATGAGTAAAAAAAGTATCATCTTTATACCCTCCCATGTTGCTTACTATCTTATGGCCCGCTTCGTTTCCAGCCCGGTGCGCCTTAAGGTTGTTTTCACGTCAATATTGACATCCACGGTTGTAAATACTTCATCCCACCGGTTTTCTATTTGAGCCCATTCCTTCTTATACTTTCTGTGAAAGGCTTGTCCGAACTCAAAAATGTCAACTTCAAACTCATACTGTGCTTTTTCCAGGCTTTGTCTTGCCTTGTGTTCTATTGCCCGGGATACATTATCCTCAATAGCCTTATAAATCTGTAGATTGGTTAAATCCTCCATAGATTGCTGTTCCACCAGATCCCCTTCCATATTTATCTTGACGTCGAACCATATATTTTGACCGTCCCAGAAAGGCTCCACTTCGGTAGTGGCACCGGTAATGTCTACGGATATCTTTTTTTCCGGTTCTTTTACAGAAGGAACAGTGATTACTCCTTTTTCCATCTGGTCCGTCAGCCAGAGCAGCCCCCTGGTTTGGGATGTGTCCAGCCAACCCACTAACTTATCCTTATTAAATACACCTGTTCCGCAGAGGGTAGCTTCGGCGTGTACCGTGGTGGACTGTTCCTGTTTGCCCTGGGCCGCAGGAATATTTTCTTTCATTCCCGGGCCCTGGGGGTCACCGGAGGCGGTGAGTTCAAGGCAGGGAAGTACAGGATTGTTACCTTTACTGGTCAGCATCATTTTTAGGTCTTTTAGCATTACCGGTGTAGTTACGCCGGCCCTGACCATGGAACCCGCTGCCTGGGCCGAGGTGTTTTCCAATTGCGAGTGACTGTCAATTACTGTTTGGGCTTTACCTTTGGCCACAAAAACCCAGATGGTTTCTCGTACCCGGGGTGAGCGCGAAAAGAAATTTATGAGCTTATTTAAACCTTCCCGCGCCGCGTCTTCGCCGAAAACAACGATAACGTTGTGCCCCCAGTAGATTTGCCGGGAAACCTTTTTTTCCAGCAGTCGCTGAGCGTCAAGTACAGTGCGGCCGGTTTGAGAAAGCACCCATACATTATTTTCTTTGGGCTGCCCACCGGGTTTTTGTGCGCCGCCGCCAAAAGCCCGGGGCCTTACTATCTGCACCGTTAGTTTTATGTCTCCCTCCGGTGCGGTGTCAATGCCGGCGGCAAGGACTATGGCCAGTTCATTAAGCTCTTTGCGGTCCCAACAGCCGTGCAGAAAAAGGCAGGAAATAATAAGCAAAATACAGATTAATTTCTTTTTCAAGAGACTTTCCTCCCTTTTATTCGGAGCAAGGCTATAATTAAAAGCAGCAAGGGAATACCGGCCTCAAAGAATAAGCCGTAGAAGGGAAAAATGTGAGCGATAAAGTGGAATATATCCAAAGCTTTCTCACCTACGGCCATGGAAAGAGAGACCAAAATTAGCCCTACGGGTAGAACCAACGGACGGAAATCCTTTAATTTAAGCCATTGGGCGGCACCCAGTACAGATATATAGTAAAAAAAAGTAATTTTCGCAAAACCCCCGGCCACCCAGGCTATCATTACCAGCGGTTCCACGCGTTCAATGACGTTACCGATGTTGATGATCCTGGTTGTGTTCAGGAACGGGTAGCTCATGGAGCCTGTCAAGGGCCCGAAGGCAGCAAGGCTGCCGGCAATGGAAATTAAAAAAATCAGGCCCACTACTAACAGTGACTTAAAGGCAATTTTATTCGCTTCCGACGGTTTAATTAAAAAGGGTATGATCATGCCCATGGCTATTATTTCTCCGTGCCAGGCCAGCGGGGCCAGGGAACCTTTAAATATTTCCACCGGGCCGGTATCCAACAGCGGCAGCAGTCTTTTATAATCCAGTTCCGGTAACGCCAGGGCAACGATAATTAATACTGACAGCACAATGAGGGGCAAAAAAATCTGGTTTACCCTGGCCAGCACTTCTAAGCCCTGCCTTACTGTAAAAGCGGCCAGGGCAATTACAATAATGTTAAAAACAATCAGGGGTGTATGTTGAAAAAATGCTTCCATTAAGAAATCTCCGTATTCCCTGACCATAATTGAACAGATATGAATGAAAAAGGCAATATATAAAAATGAGGTGGCCTTGCCCAGCCATTTACCGAGAATATCTTCTTGATATGTAATAAGGGTTTTACCGGGAAAGATAGAGCCCAGTTTTACTACCAGCCAGGCTATGCCCATGCTGAGGAAAGTCGCCAGCAGGGAAGATATCCAGGCGTCGCTTTTTGCTTTGCCGGCGGCAATAGCACCTACTCCAAGTAAGCCTGTAGCTATTACATATGTGATGTTCAGGTAAACGGCCTGCCGGCCGTCGATTTTACCGTCTTCCAGCAACTTTTCTCCTCCTTGCTTAGCCTTTTCGCGGAGGTTTTGGTTTCATCCCGGGTTTTGCCCGCCGCGGGTCATTTTGGCCCATCAAGTGTGGCCGTTTTTTAATTGCCCACCAGGGCGCACGAACCACTGAATCCTTCAAATCCCCTGGCACAATTGGTGCAAAAGGCTCCAGGTACGGGACTCCGAAGGAGCGCAGGCTGGCCATGTGCACCACCATTACGATGATGCCTGATATCAGCCCGAATAGCCCCATGGACCCGGCCAGGAATATAAGGGGAAAGCGCAGCATACGAAAGGCTATGCTTCCGCTGTAATACACAGTAAAGGAAGCCATGGCGGTGAGAGCCACTACGATGATGGTGGCGCCGGCAACCATTCCTGCAGACACCGCGGCCTCACCAATGATCAGTGCGGCCACGATACTTACTGCCTGGCCCACCGGGCGGGGCAGGCGGATACCGGCCTCCCGGATAATCTCAAAGGCTACTTCCATAAACAGTACCTCCACAAATACCGGCAGGGGCACCGCTTCCCGCTGTGCCGCTATACTTAAAAGCAGGGGGGTAGGCAGCATTTCATGGTGAAAGGAAATAATTGCCACATAAAGTGAAGGTAGCGTAAGTGCCAATAACATACCAAGTATGCGAAGTCCACGTATAGCCGACATAAAAATAGATCGCTCATAATAATCCTCGGGGGTTTGAATGGCCTCCATGAATACGCTGGGTGCGGTCAAAACCACCGGGGTACCTTCCACCATGATTGCTATCCGGCCTTCCAAAAGGTAAGCGGCTACCCTGTCCGGGCGGTCGGTATGGGCCATGGTAGGGAATGGGGTATAAGCGTTGTCCGAGATAAGCTCTTCAATGTAACCGGACTCCAGGATACCGTCTATTTTGATCCTGGACAGCCTTTTTCTGGCTTCCTCCACCAACCCTTCATTTACTATCCCTGCCACGTAGAACAGCGCAATTTTGGTATGGGTTTTCTCCCCCAATTCCATAGTCTCAATTTTTAAGTCCGGATTTTTGATTTTGCGCCGGAGCATGGAAGTGTTGGTGCGAAGCGTTTCTACAAACGACTCCCGGGGGCCTCTCACAATTATTTCGGTTTTTGATTCCTCTATAGATCGTTTTTCCCAGCCCTGGGTGCTGTTAATAATGGCGGTATCATGCCCGTCCACCAGTAAAATGGTATTTCCGGACAGAATAGCATTGACCACATCAGTAATATTCCGGGTTTCCTGAACCTGGTGGATGCAAAGACCTCTCATTTTTACATAATGCAGAGCGTTGGCTTTAGTGATTTCTGTGTTGGAGGTGGCCATGGGTACTTCCAGCGACAGGGCTTTCATTATCTCTTCGCTAACCTGGGTTTTATCTGTTAACCCTTCAATATAAACCAGGGCCAGCTTTATTTGTTCTTTTTGCGCTAACAGAAATTCTCGAAAAACAACGTCGGAACAATTGTTAAAAATGATCTCTAAGCTTTTTAGGTTTTCGTTTACACTTTTTGATAAGGGCTGGTTCGGGGTGCGGGGTGTCTGACTACCGCTGTTTCCTATTTGCTTTTCTTTTTTCCGCATTCTGAGCATACGGATCCCTTTCTCATAAACGTATTTAGTGTTATTTTGTGCTATTTGTGTTTAATTATGAGCATAGATGCTAAATTTTACTTGTTTGCCTGAAAATAATCAAGTTTAATTAACTGGATAATAAAAAAGACAAAAGGGGGACAGTCCCCCTTTTTTTTAATCAGCGCAGTTGGAGATGGTAACTACCATATTCACTTCGCTCTGGTTTTGGGCCTGGTCAAACAGTGCTTTTAAGCCCGACCAGACTTGGTCTTCCGTACCCTGCAGGCGTGAAGATACAGAACCTATATTAGCCTGCAGGTCATAATGGTTTAGGGATTCCAGGGAGCTGTTAATAATTTGACTGGCGTTATTTGTTTTTTGCGGGTAAAGAGAAACTTCAGCGGTTATCATGCTGTATTTGCACCTCCAATGTTTTAGTATCAAATATAGTATGTAATAATACGGCAATTTTTATTTAAGGTTAAGTATTTTTGCCTTGCTGATACTAATGGCCGATTTACAAGAAGAGTGTAAGAATTGTTTGTACTTGATACATACTAGTTGTGCATGCGGGGTGAAAAGATGAAGAATAATTTTAATTTATTTAAAATGCTGGGCCTCGGTACCCTATCTGCAGTCGGTGGTGTATTTGTTTCCCGAAAAGCCATTGATTTTATATCCGATAAAATTGTTTACTTGATAATGACGGAAAAATTTAGTAAAAACATATGGGAATTATCTACTTCTATTCAGAGATTTAATCCCAATATCTTGGTGGAAACAGAACTGCGTGCCCATACCAAAAGTTTTATTGAAAGGCCCATAGGCGGGCCAAGAAGGTTTAAATTCCTGCAGGATATTTTTTTCAACATTGCCCAACTGGAGACTTTACCTACAATCAGGGAGACAAACATCGATACCAGTGTCGTCATAGGTCCGCAAGCAAAGCAGCCTCTACATCTTACAATTCCTATTTTAGCCGGTGGCATGGGCTACGGGCTGGCATTAACGGAAGCCTATAAAGTTGCCATTGCCAAGGGAACCAGTATTGCGGGAACAGCTACCAATACGGGTCTGGGGCCCTGGCTGGAATCCGAGAGAAAGGCGGCCAAGCACCTAATCGTACAGTATTCTCGGGTGAACTGGAATAAAGAAGAATATATTTTAAAGCAAAGTGACGCTATAGAGATACAATTTGGTCACGGAGCGAATGCAGGAGCGGGTAAAACCAAAAAAGCTGAAAAGATAGGTAAGAAGCTCAGAAAAAGAATGGGCTTAAGAAAGGGACAGGACGCAGTTATACACAACAGGATAGAGGGGGTAAACTCAGAAAAAGATTTAAAGTCTCTGGTGGATTATCTTAAGGATATCACCGGGGGTGTGCCGGTTGGGGTTAAGATTGGGGCTGGTAAATATGTGGAAGGGGACTTGGAGATAGCAGTGAATTCCGGGGCGGATTTTGTCAGTGTTGATGGTGGAGAAGGGGGAACCCACGGTTCCTTACCCATATTGGAAGATGATTTCGGCCTTCCCGGCATGATAGCTGCTGCAAGGGCGGCAAAGTTCTGGGCCAAGCACGATTTAAAAGGAAAAGTAAGTCTGTTGGTGGGGGGCGGCATTTCCACGCCGGGGGAATGTTTGAAAATGCTGGCCCTGGGAGCGGATGCTGTTTATATGGGAACGGCAATACTTTTTGCAGTTACCCATACCCAGGTTTTAAAAGTAGTACCCTTTGAGCCCCCACCGGAGATTGCTTACTATCATGGTAAGAAAAGTGGTAAATTTAATATCGATAAGGGGGCCAAAAGTCTGGCCCGTTTTCTTCATGCCACAGTTTATGAGATGGAGGAGGCAGTAAAAGCCCTGGGTAAAACGTCAACCAAAGAAGTTTCTAAGGAGGATATTGTCACTATCAATAAAGATGTTGCTGAGATTGCGGGCATAGATTTGGCGTTTCATGTACTTAAGCGTTAATCCGGGTTGGCTGGGACTGAGTTCAGTTAGTATCCCAGGGGCATACCAGCAATTTCTGCTGTTTGTTTATCCAGGGCAAAAAGGTCGCTTTTATTCAATGAGCTAAAGGAATCTTTCCCCAAAGCCCTGGTGGCCGTTTTCATTTCCTCTACAGATGATAACAGGTAGCTGGCCAGGTTTCTCGCTCCCTTTTCAACATTAAGTTTATCTTTATATTTACCTTCCTGGAAGACAACCTCGATAGGTGGTTCAAAGGGCAAAGCTTTAAAAACCTGGGTGTGAGCCATGGCGAACAGGGCAATGGTCCCTATGGCTACGGCATCTGCTCCCAGGGCCAGGGCCTTCAGGTAATCCCCCGGTGTTTTTAGCCCGCCGCTTATAATGAGGCTTATGTCACCGCGCACCTGTTCTTGTTCCATAAATTTCACAGCCCGGCATAGGGCGTAAAGGGTAGGGAGGCCGAAGTCATCCTCCAGGATGGGGAGCGCGCCTGAACTACCCCCTTGTGCACCGTCAATGGATACGAAATCAACGTCGGCCTCAAGAATGTGAGTTAGGTCATTTTCCAGGTCATTTCCCGCTGCAATCTTTATCCCTACCGGCACTCCTCCTGTTATACTCCTTATTTCTGCCACCAGGTTCCCCAATTGGTCAGGGGATGAAATCTCCGGTAAACTTGCGTGAAGAACAGCATTTTCACCCGGTTTCAGTCCTAACAGGCGTATCATTTTGGCATTCATGTTGGCCTGCTTTAAAACTTCACCGGTTCCGGCCATAGCGCCCTGCCCCAGTTGAATCTCTATCATATCTGCATTTTTAAGTATTTCCGGCTCTTTTGACCACTTGCCGCGACTGTATTGCATGATTAAATGTTTGGCCGCTTTGCGTTCCTCAGCCAGGTAAGGGCCGTATCCGGAGTTGGTGGCAGTGCAGGCCATGGCAGTTCCCCGGGCCAGGGCGATTTTGGCTTTCTCACTTAGGGCAAAGCCATAGGCCATACCTGATACATAAATGGGAATATCCAGGCGCAGTGGTTTTTGGGCACATCGCCCCAGTACAACGGAGGTTTCAACATTTTTGTCTTCCGGGGTAGGGAAGGTTTCCAGTTGCGCAGGATTAAACATCACCCTGCTAAAATCAGGATAGTTTTTGGGGCCTCCCAACGGCCGCTTAATTTGCCTGCCTAGCTCAGATCTCAAGTTGGTCTCAACAATCACCTGAGGGGTGGAGCGGGAACCGGCAGAAAATGCCTCCCATAAATTTTCCTTATAAGGGTCGGTCATAAAACGGGTAGATATACCCTTTATTACCCTGCCTGCCAGAGCTTTGCTTGCCAGCGCGGTGCCGGCGCCAATAGCTGCGCCTCCCAGAAGCCTGAGCAAGAGCCTATTGGTAATATCCCTGTCTGCCATTTAACTTACCCCTTTCTCTGGATACTAAAGGCACTGTCTAGTATTGCTTGGCTGAGAGGTAAATTATGTAACTGTAGCCATATAAAAAAAACCCCGGCTGGTAGCGAGGCCACTGAAAAACCCCAAATATATAGGCGCAATTCCACAGATGTCTGTGGATTGCGTCTCTTTTTATGATATAATAGAGATAAAATAATACATAAATGGGTGATTATGGTGCTAAAGCCTCAAC